>NZ_JBQQXJ010000003.1:0-392802 GCF_052266595.1 Antarctobacter jejuensis
AACGGCCATCGGCGTTCAGGCTATCGAGCATCACAGATGCAAGGTTCGCTTCTACTCGACGGTGGAACTCGTCAACGCGCTGGAACAGGAAAAGACGCTCGGAAAAGCCGGGAAAATGGCCGAGATGCTCACCAAGGTCGACTTGGTCATCCTCGACGAGCTGGGATACCTGCCGTTCAGTTCATCAGGCGGCGCGCTTCTGTTCCACCTCCTGAGCAAACTCTACGAGCGTACCAGCGTAATCATCACCACAAACCTCAGCTTCTCGGAATGGGCGCAGGTCTTCGGGGATGCAAAGATGACAACCGCGCTCCTGGACCGGCTCACTCACCGCTGCCACATCCTGGAAACCGGCAACGACAGCTACCGCTTCAAAGCCAGTTCCGAAGCCGCCAAGAAAACAAGAAAGGAGACGCCGGCATTGACCACAACATGACCGCCGAGGAATAAACAAGGGTGGGTCAAATCTCGGTGAAAAAACCGGGTCACTTCTCAGCAGAAATCAACATCTTGGGCATACTTGCTGCGCTGGTGGGGGCAGGGCCGGTGACGCAGACCCTTGCCTTCGTCTATGCCGGCTTGGCGGTGATGCCGCTGGCCATGCATCTGGCCATCGCCGCGGGCGCGCCCCTTGGGCGCCTGACGGTGGGCGGGCGCTTTCCCGGGTGCTTGCCGCCGTTCTGGCGGGCAATGGCCCTTGTTCAAGGGGCGCTGCTGGCAACGATGGCCGGGGCGGTGCTTGCCCGGGCCGGGATCGGGACCACGGCGCTGGCACCGCTGTTCTGGCCTGCTGTGGGGCTCTCCATCGCGTCGCTGGCCGCCAATGCGGCCAGCCCGTCGCGTCCGGGGCGCCTGCTTTGGACGCCAGTCCTTTTTCTCATGGCCGCCGCCGCGCTTGGCGTCGGTTTTTCCTGAATACCGGAGAGGATCCATGAACGTTCTCGTTGCCGGCGCGACCGGCTATCTCGGGCGCTTTCTATGCGCCGAATACGCGCGTCGCGGACATCATGTCACTGCCCTGGTCCGTGACACGACCCGGGCCGAGGGGCTTGCCGATTTGCTGGTCGAGGCCGAGGCCACCCGGCCCGAAACGCTCAAGGGAGTCATGGATGGAATCGACCTCGTCGTCTCGTCGCTGGGGGTCACCCGGCAGACCGACGGACTGGGGTACCGGGAGGTCGATTACCAGGCGAACCTGAACCTGCTGCGCGAAGCGGAAACGGCGGGCGTCGGACGTTTCGCCTATGTCCATGTTCTGAATGCCGAGTCGATGGCAGGGGTGCCGCTTGTCGATGCCAAGACCGCCTTTGTCGATGCGCTCCATTCATCCGATATCCCCGCGACAGTGATCGCGCCAACCGGCTACTTCTCGGACATGGGCGAAATTTTCGCGATGGCCCGCACCGGGCGCGTCTGGCTTTTCGGAGACGGAACGCATCGCCTGAATCCCATTCATGGTGCCGACCTGGCAGTGGCCGTCGCCGATGAAACAGACGCCGGGCGGGGCTGGGCCGAGATCGGCGGGCCTGACGTGATGACCCAGGACGAGATCGCCCGCGCCGCCTTTGCCGCGCATGGAACTCCGCCGCGCATCACCCACCTGCCGGACGCGCTGCGGCGCGCCGCGCTCGCTGCCCTGCCGATCCTGCCGCGCCGTGTGAGCGGCCCCGCGCGGTTCTTCTTGACCGCGCTCGGAATGGATATGGTCGCGCCCCGGTTCGGGACGCGGCGCCTCACCGACCACTTCGCAAGCCTCGCCGCCGGGTCGGAACAACACCGCAAAGGACCCCGCTGATGACCCTTCGCAACGCCGGCGGCCTCGCTGCCCTGATCTGTGCGGCAACCTACCTCCTGGGCTTCGCTCTTCTCGTCACCGTGTTCGCCCCGCTGGGCTTTGGCACAGATGAGATCGACGCCGCCGCCGTCGCGGGTTTCATCGCCGAGCGCCCGGGCGTCCTGATCGCCTGGAACACGCTGATCTACGTCGTCAACGCGCTGGCGCTCGCCGTGCTCGTCGTTGCGCTCCGCCAGCAGATCGCTGTCTCGCGGCCCGATTCCGCCGCCCTGACTGGGGCGATGGGCCTGATCTGGGCCACCCTCGTCCTCGGCGCCGGGATGATCGCCAATGTCGCCGCTGAACGGGCCCACGTTCTTGCCGCCGATCCGGAGGCGGCGGCCGCCCTGTGGCAGGTGCTGCACGCGGTCGAACTGGGCCTTGGCGGGGGAAACGAGATCGCTGGCGGGGCATGGTTTCTCGCGGTCAGCCTCGCCGCGCGCGCAAGCGGGGTCTTGGGCAGGCTCACCGCAGGGCTTGGCGGACTCGCCGGCGCGGCCGGGCTCCTCACGGTCGTTCCTCCGATTGGAGAGCTTGCCGGGGCCGCCTTCGGCCTCGGTGCCATCGTTTGGTTCGTCGTTGCCGGCTTCGCGCTTCTGCAGGGCGATGCTGAACGAAGTCACGGGGCTGTCTGCGGGTGCGGTTAGCCTTGTGTTGTTGCTTTACGGTGCATCTGTCGCCATGGGTAACATCGCAGGCGGTAAACTGGCCGACCGCATCGGTGCAGTGGCGTCCTTGACCGTGATCTTTGCTGGCCTTGCCAAATCACTGCTCGCACTCGGTGCGCTCCTCTCAAACCCGATTGCAGCCATCGCGGTTGCGGCCTTCTGGGGCGGTATTGCCTTCGCCAACGTGCCGCCGCTGCAGTCCTACGTTATGCAAATCGCACGCGAAGTTTCACCGGGTGCGGTTGATGTGGCCTCTGGTTTGAACATCGGTGCGTTCAACCTTGGCATTGCCGGCAGTGCATGGGCCGGGGGGCTTGTGGTGGAAGGCATCGGCCTTGCCGCTGCACCCTACATCGCTGCCGCAGTGGTGGGTGTCGGGATTGTTCTGGTGCGTCTGTCAGGCTGACTGAATGCGACGATACCCCAAGCCGCCGCTGCCGAATAGCCACAACAGTTGATTGCACATTCAACTCAGATCAAAAAAGTAAGTTTTTGTTAACCGTAATTTTCGCATGAAAGTCCTATCACCTCCACTTTGTGCACGGAGCGACCGTAGTGTCCCAACTCAAAAGAATTGTCCCTGCAAAGACATCTGCAACGGATGTGCTGCGCATGCCGGATTCTTTTCCGGGCATGTTTCACGTCACGGACATGGGCGGGTATATTTTGCAGGTCAGCGACGATTGGCTGGCTAAACTCGGCTATCGTCGCGAAGAGGTGATCGGCCGGAGAAGCGTGAACTTCTTAACTGATGACTGCGCCGCCGAGGCCTATGCCTGCACGTCCGCTCTGTTCGAAAACGGGCGGCTGGATGATTACGGCTGCGAATTCGTCGCAAAATGCGGCGCGGCCGTTTCATTTCGTGTGTCTGCGCAAACCATAATGGACAATGCGGGCCAGCCCGTGGGCGCCTTTGCAATACTCAAGTCGATTGAAGAGAAGAGTGACGTCGTCGACGACCTCCGCATCAAATCCTATCGCTTGCAATCCTGCCTCGAAGGCACGAACGCCGGCACCTGGGAGTGGAATGTTCAGACGGGCGAGACCCGCTTCAACGAAAGATGGGCAGAAATCGTGGGCTATCGATTGGAAGAACTGCGTCCGATCTCGATAGACACCTGGCTGACGCTCGCGCATCCCGACGATCTCGAGCGCTCAGGCGATGCTCTGCAGCGGCATTGGGACGGCGAGACGAATTACTACGACCTGGAAGCGCGGATGCGCCACCGAGATGGTCACTGGGTCTGGGTGCATGACCGGGGACGTGTTTTCACGTGGACGGAAGACGGGAAGCCCGAATGGATGTTCGGCACTCATTTCCCGCTCGACGAACAGCGCAAGCGGACCCGGAATACGGAACGCATGGAGCGCTTGATGAACCGCACGGGCCGTGCGGCCGGGGTCGGAGGCTGGGAACTCGACCTCGAGACGAACGAACTGATTTGGACCGAGGAGACGCGCCGCATTCACGGAGTTGGCAACGATTATGTCCCAGGATTAGAAAAGGCGATCGAATTCTACCCACCTGAAGCACAGGAGCCGCTCACACAGGCTGTCGAAAAGGCGTTGGAGGACGGTACACCTTGGGACTTGGAGCTTCCCTTTGTCCGAGCTTCGGGCGAGCGTATCTGGGTACGCGCCATCGGCGAGGTCGAGCTTCGCGAGGGCAAACCCCGCAGTCTTTTCGGTGCTTTCCAGGACATTACAAACCGCGTACGCAGGAACGGTGAACTCGTGGAGGCACGCGAGAAAGCGCAGGAGGCCCAAGAGCGTCTGTGTGCAGCCCTCGAAGCGGTGCCGGACGCCTTCGCTCTTTATGACGCCAACGACCGCGCGGTTATGTTCAACCAGAAATATCGCGATCTATACGCTTGCTCGTCAAGCGCGATCAATGTTGGCCAGACGTTCGAGAGCATCCTTCGGGAAGGGCTGCGCAACGGTCAATACCTTGAGGCGATAGGAAGGGAAGACGCCTGGCTGACGGAGCGACTCGAACGGCATCGAAACCCGTCTGCGCCGGTCGCCCAAGAATTGCCCGGAGACAAGCACGTCATGGTCCACGAGGCACGTTTGCCAAATGGAGATACCGTTGGATTCAGGATCGACGTGACGCAACTCAAGCGCCAGGAACGCGAACTGAAAAGGCGCGCTGACGCACTCGGACGCGCGGCGATCACGGATCCATTGACAGGGCTGCGCAACCGCCGTGGCCTTGACGAGTATATGCGCAACCTGGTTGGAGTTGAGGGTACATTCGGCTTTATCCATCTGGACCTCGACCGCTTCAAACCCATCAATGATGTCTTCGGCCATGCTGCCGGAGATTGTCTCTTGCGCCACGTGGCCGAGATCCTCTCGTCGAACGTGCGCCGGCGAGACTGTGTCGCAAGGGTCGGCGGTGACGAGTTCGTTCTTGTCCTTGAGGGCCCATGCACGGAAGCGCTTGCACGGGATGTAGCCGCTCGCATCATCGAACAATGCCAGGCTCCTTTGCCGTGGCAGGACAAGATGCTGCATTTCGGTGTAAGCGCAGGTATCGCTTCAGGAAGCGCTGATTGTTTACCGGCATGCCAGGACGACGCAGACATCGCACTTTATGAGGCCAAGCGGTTGGGACGCAATCGCTACCACTTTTTCGACGATACACTCAGGAAGCATGTCGAAGATCGCAAGATCCTATCGGACGATCTCCTGGTCGGGCTGGAACGAGGCGAGTTCCTTGCTCATTATCAGCCGCAAGTCTGCGCTCAAAGTGGTGCCATCATCGGGGTCGAAGCCTTGGCGCGGTGGGAGCACCCGACACGCGGCCTTCTTTATCCGAAAGATTTCCTCGGTATCGCCGAGGACTTAAGTCTCATCAGCTGCATTGATCGAACGGTTTACCTACACGCAATCGAAACGGGCCGCATGTTCAGCGAAACAGAGAATCCATTGTCACAGGTGTCCGTGAACGTCAGCCTGAAGAGGCTCGCCGACGCAACCGACCTTCCATGGTTGGAAAGTTCCGAAAGCTTGCCCTTCCGCATCAACATCGAGATTCTCGAGACCCTGGATGTTGACAGGGATTTCGAGAGTGTCTCGGAACTGGTTGCGCATCTGCGCGAGAAGGACATTGCCCTTGAGATCGATGATTTCGGAAGCGGGAGGGCGTCACTCACGTCTCTGCTGAAATTCAAACCGGAGCGCGTCAAATTGGCCGGCGAAATTACCCGGGCTGCGGTACAGGAAAGCACGGGAGCCCATGCTATGGTGCAAGCCATCGGCGACATGTGTCGTAGGCTGAATATTTCGATGACCGCCGAGGGTTTGGAAACCCAGGAGCAGGCGGACCTAATGCGCGCTTTGGGTTGCGACATCTGGCAAGGCTACCATTTTGGCCGCCCCATGGCGCGAGACAAACTCGCAGCTTGGATGAAATCCGCATAGCGTAGTTCTGGAAAACGATGCTGCCGTCCGGATGCTCCACGGCCGAGGACGGATCCCCGACTTGCTCCGGAGTGACATGAACGGCCCAAAGCCGCCGATCGCAGGTCGGCCTGACGCTTCAGCGCAGCTTTCCCGAAGCGGACATTTGCGTTGACGACCTCTCTGAACAGAAGGATGATACCTCACAGCCGTTTCTTACCGGATAAGTGATGACTTCTAAATATCAAATGATCGTGCGGGAATTGATCAACGAAAGACAGTTTTCGAAACTTGAATTTGATGATGCTCTCCATTTTTTTTGTCAAGAAATTGGGAAGGCGCTTTCGGTCGGGCGGGTCGGAATTTGGAAGCTGAACCCTGATCAAACCGAAATTCAAGCAATATCGCTATGGAATTCTGTAGACGGAAAAATTCAGGCGGATAACCTGCTCACCCAAGATCAGGCCAAGCGATACTTTGAAGTTATCAAAACCAACTCCCTGCTCAGCTTTGATGACGCCATTAACGACCCTCGATGCTCCGAACTTGCGCATGTCTATCTTCTTGAAAATGGCATTTCGTCAATGTTGGACTGCCCGATCCATATCATAGGAAAGATGGTCGGGATATTGTGCATTGAGCACACTGGCCCCAAAAGAGTTTGGACGGATGATGAGAAAGACTTCGCCATTACGCTTGCCAGCTTGATATCGCTTACATTTGAAAATCAGGAACGGATTGAAGTTGAAGAAATTGCAATGAGGCAAACTGAGCGTCTCAAGTTTTACGCAAATCTTGCAACGGATTGGCAGTGGGAAACCGACGCCAACCACAAACTCATAAATGTTGTTGGAACAGAGTCCTTTGCTGGTCGAAGAGTGGAAGACGTTTTGGGCCGCGCACTTTGGGACGTGGAAAACCTTGATCCAACGAGCGGAACATGGACAACGGTTCAGTCACTTTTTGCCAAAAAATCGGCGTTGAACGATTTTGTTGTTTCAGCGGTGTCACCGTCTGGTGAGGTGTTTTACGGGGAGCTTTCGGGCCGCGCCAGATTTGACAAAAAAGGCGAATTTTTAGGGTACTGGGGCGCCGCTAAAAACATCACCGAAAAATACGAGTCAGAGAGAGCATTGCGATCCAGTGAGAAAAAGTATCGGGACGCAGTTAGACTGGCAAACGTGGGCGCATGGGTTTGGGACGAGATAGAGGGCAGAATCACCTATTGCTCTGACGAGCTCGCAGAAATTTACGGCGTCAGTTCAGAGGAGCTCATTGCCCGAACAGTTGCCTCAAAAATACCGTCGGATGCTGTTTTGGAGAAAGGTGCGGCCCCCTATAAAAAAGATCTTAGCTGGGTTCATTGCGATGACCGCGAGACCTATCGTCGTGTGATAGAAAAAGCACATCGTGATAAGTCAG
This sequence comes from Antarctobacter jejuensis, assembly GCF_052266595.1. Lineage (NCBI taxonomy): Bacteria > Pseudomonadati > Pseudomonadota > Alphaproteobacteria > Rhodobacterales > Roseobacteraceae > Antarctobacter > Antarctobacter jejuensis. The sequence goes on from NZ_JBQQXJ010000003.1 coordinate 7,330, forward strand.
GTTACGAAGTCGTGACTCGCATTGTTCGAGACGACGGGTCAATCCGCACCATCCATGAATTGTGCGGACCGGTATTCGACGGAAATGGTCAGTTTGTGGCAACTACAGGAGTCTTGCTCGATATCACAGACCAAGAATCTCAAAAAGAACAGCTGAGACAAAGCCGCGAACAACTTTCAAATTTGATGGATAACATCCCCGGTGCGCTATATCGAGTGAAAAACGACGCCGATAGGACCCCAGTCTATACGAGCGCTGGTTTTTCTCAACTGTTTGGCGTCACAAAAGAAGAAGGTGAAACAAACGCATCTGACGGATTTTCATATCATCGCGTTTTGAAAGAACGAGACCTCAGAATGATAGAGGCGGCTGTTCTTAGAGCAATAGAGGATGAAGGCAGCTACGAATTCGAGTACCCCGTGTATCGCGAGGAATCTCAGCCCCCAATTTGGCTCTTTGAGCGTGGAAGGCCAGTAAAGACGCCGGCAGGTGATATAGAATTAGAGGGCGTAATTATTGAAGTTACTGACAAACACGAGGCTCAAGAAGCACTTGTTCGCAGCCAGAGGTTAGAAGCTGTAGGCCATTTGACCGGTGGCATTGCCCATGACTTCAACAACCTATTGGCCGTGATTTTAGGGAATCTGGAACTTCTGCAACTTGAAGCAAGCGAGTTGATGCCGACTGAATATATTGACACTGCAATATCGGCCACTTTGCGCGGAGCCGACTTGACGAAGAGTCTATTAAGTTTCGCACGGAAAGCGAGTTTAAATCCGTCACGTTTCAACATCAATACGTCTATTGTCGGCGTTCAGAACTGGATCAACAGAACTCTCCCCGAGAACATATCAATACGCACCAAGCTAAACTCCACATTGTGGGAAATAGATGTTGACCACAGTTTGACCGAGAGTTTGATATTGAATCTCATTCTGAACGCACGCGATGCAATGCCCGAAGGCGGAAAGTTAACGGTCGAGACATCAAACGAAATTATTGATTATGATATTGAAGATGCGGCAAGGGAAACGCTGGGGCGCGGAAGATATGTTGTCTTAACTGTGACGGACACTGGCCACGGCATACCAAAAGATGTTCTCGACCAGATATTTGAACCGTTTTTCACTACAAAAGCTCCGGGCAAAGGGTCGGGGCTTGGCCTATCCATGGTGCACGGCTTCATTAAGCAATCTGGAGGAACCGTTCAAGTGCACTCAGAGGCAAACGTCGGAACAACATTCAAGATATACTTTTGCGCGGCAGATGATGGGTTGAGCTCAGAACTCCCAGTCGAAACCAACGCTGCCGCTGAATTGATGAGTATGAAGCTTAGGATACTCCTTGCAGAAGATGAAATTGAAGTGGCGAAAATACTTGCCAAGACATTGGAAAAGTTCGGATGTTCAGTTGTTACAGCTGCGAGTGGGGATGAGGCACTTTCTCTCTTTCAAGCCAATCCAACTTACGATCTTTTACTTACGGACATAGTTATGCCAGGGGAATTGATGGGGACTCATTTAGCCAAATCCGTTCGCGAAATTCGTGAGGACTTTCCTGTCATATTCATGTCGGGTTACGCGGATGAAGCATTGGTTCATGGCAATGGGTTGATTTCGGAGGACATACGGTTGAGCAAGCCGGTTAGTCAAATTGATTTGATGGAGGCGGTCCGCCTGGCCATGGCGTCTGAATTTTCTGGTAACGCGAATTAGGCGAATATAGGCAAGTGCTCCGGTGCTTTCAGTAAAGTATTCGAATCAACTGTTATATTGGAAGTAGCGATAAACTGTATTTGGCGAATTGAAGCGAGCCTTGGATATTTCTTCTGGCGTTGATGACAACTATATTTGGCAGAGCAGCGAATGACTGATTTCCTGAAGGTTTTTCGATGCGGGCTGTGGTGCGAGGTGGGCGGCCGGGAGGTGGCAGCCCGCGTTGACAAACCTCGGAAGGAGGAAGCCGCGGGGGTCTTGGATCAGGCTATGGGGAAAGTGTTCGGACGATCGGGGCGGCGGCTGCATCCATGCTGCGGCTGATGGCGCACCGGACGCCTGATACGACCGTAAACCCAGCCGGTGATCCCGACAAGGCGGTGCGTTTCGGAGTTGTCGCCGCCTTTTGCCGCGCTGGAAAGGAACGAGGACACGCAGTTCGGACCGGGTCTGCGGATTGTAGCCGGTGCTGTTTCGTGACGGATGACGGGCGATATGTCATGCTGCCTGCTCCCTCGGTGGGGCATGCGACATCGGTTTCTGCCCGCGCCGAAAGATCTCGATGATGCGCATCGGGCCGCCACAGCAGGGGCATGGCTCGCGCAAGGTGAGCGGGGCGGCCTCCGCCTCGGCACTTGGCGCAACGGGGTCTGGACTTGCCCCGAAAAAGTGGAGAGCACCAACTGAGGAACCAGGAGGTGTTCTATGGGAAACGGGAACAGACCGACGCCGGAGTTTCGGCGTGAAGCAGTGCGGCTGGCGCTGACCAGCGGTCGGACGCGGCGAGAGATCGCGGAAGATCTCGGGATTGGGCTTTCGACGTTGACGCGATGGCTCAGTCGAGAGCGGGATGCCAGTGAGCCGGTGGAGGCGTCGGTTGACCTGCACGCCGAGCTGAAGCGGTTGCGACGCGAGAACGCCGTGCTGAAGCAGGAGCGTGATATCTTAAAAAAAGCCGCAGCCTTCTTCGCGAAAGACGCAAGTCGATGAGTTTCAGCTTTATCGAGGCGGAGAAGGCCAGCTTCCCAATCACCCGCATGTGTCAGGTTCTGGATGTCAGCCAGAGCGGGTTCTTTGCCTGGCGCGATCGGCCTGCCTGCCAGCGTCAGAAGCAGGACATGGTTCAACTCGCCCAGCCGAAACCAAACCGTGCGCTCGGTCGCCTCAAAGTGCAACCGTGCTCTTCTGCTTCGCTGTTGCTGGTAACTGACACCGACCCTGACACAAATCATGTCTCAAATCTTTTTCGCAGCTTGACAATCAAACCCATATTGCTGATTTTTCTAAGTGCATGATAGTAAACGCAAAATCCTACCACCCCAGCCAAATGCCGAAATTATCCAATGAAAACAAAGGCCCTGAGGGGCCGGATTGCGGATGTGCCACACCACCTTCGGGTGCTGTAACACATTCTGTAACACATCCTGTATCACACAGACCCCGCCGCCGCTTCGATTCCTCCCGTTCAGGCCGCGGCATCCCCATGCCCTACCTGATGCGTAGGGGGCGCTTCTTCTACTTTCGCAAACGTCTGCTCCGGGCTGTGTCAGAACCCGGATCAAACCTTTTTCTCTGTCTTTCCCTGCAAACCGACCTCCTCCTCGTCGCCGTGAGACGCGCCTCTGCGCTTATCGCGGCTCTTGAAGAGCGAGTAACAAGAATGATCAGAGAATCAGGGACTTCGAATTTCTGTCCGGAAATGGGCAAAACCATCCTGCAGGAATTTCTGCGAGCGGAAATGGCCCGCCTGCTCGAGTTCGAAGCGCGGATATCGGACCAGACCGAGGACAGTTTGGAAGCGCGTGTCCGGGAGCGTGAAGAAGAGACGCGGCAGTTGCACGCCGCTGCGCGAAAGGCCGACTGGTCAACCGTTCGAGAGCCCTTGGGCAACGCAGCAAAGGCCATGCAGATCGAACCTGCCGAGCTGACGGTCTCTTGCCTCCTCGGGACGCCTCTTGGCCTCCGTAGCTCTGGCCGCCGAAATGAGAACTTGGAGCGGCGCAATCTCTCGACTGATACAGTGCTCCGTGATCACCGCTGTTATTAAGCCAGCCCGACCGCAGCCTTTAGATCCGCCAGCAATTCAGAGCGTATGCGCGCCGCAGTCTCTCCGGTCGACCGAAGCACATAGCTCGGATGCCAGGTCAACATGACCGCGCCTCCGTCCAGCCCGGTTTCCACCGTGCCGCGCCGCGCGCCGAGGGGAGAGGCATCGCCGGTCAACGCATAGGCTGCAGAGGTACCCAGCGCCACGGTCACTCTTGGCTGCACAAACCGTCGTTCAAGGTCGAGCCACCAGCGACAATGGTCAATCTCGTGCCGATCTGGCAACTGGTGCAGCCGCCGTTTGCCGCGCGGCTGGAACTTGAAGTGCTTGACCGCATTTGTTTTCCACACAGGCCCGGTGCCAGCTTCGGCCATGACAGACGTCAGGATCTGTCCGGCGGGGCCGACGAAGGGCCGCCCGGCAAGATCTTCGGCATCGCCCGGCTGTTCTCCGACGATCATCAGCGGCGCGGCAGGATCGCCGTCACCCCAAACGGTCTGCGTTGCCGGTTCACACAATGAACAGCGCCGACATGCCGATGCCGCCTGCCTTGCCGCGCTCATGTCGCCCGGCATCCCCGCCGGTTCGGACTGCGGCAGCCTGTCGAGAATGCGCACCGCGCGCGCAGGCCTCTCGTTCGGCATGGCTGCGCGCATCGCGTCGATGCGCGCTTCTGCACACGCCAGCATTTCCGGAATAAGCCGGGTTTCGGGCAGGTTCTTCCAGTATTTGACCGGCATCTCCGACCGCATGGCCTTCAGATGCAGGCGCGCCGGGTTGAAAATGTTGGCGAAATAGGTGCCCCAGAGCGCTTGGGACGCATCTTCGGGCAGATCGGGGTGTGGAGCGGTGGGATGGAACGAAAGCGCGCCGTTCTCGAACCTGGCCACCCCTTGCGGGGTCGCGATGGTCCAGTCCATGTCGGCAAACCGACGGGCGAAAAACGGCGTCGCGGCTTCGAGGATCAGGTGGTCGGGCTCGAACCATGCACCAAAGCGACGGCGCGGGCCCTCCTCCGGCAATTCGTGGAACCGGACGAAGGCATGCATCTTGTGGATGTCGCGTTTGACCGCCTTTTGCAGCTGCGCCAGGCGCCGTGTGAGCGGATCGGCGGGATTGCTGAGGGCGCGCGGTGCGCTCTGGTGTCGGTGCAGCGCTTGGTAAGCCAGGGCCGGTGCCTCCGGATCGGCATGGCACAAAACCGATTTCGCCGTCGCGATCAATGGCTTCGTCGCGGTGACCTCTGACGGGCCCTCTGCCTCTGGCGGCGGTGCGGCGGCGAAAAGGTCGGTCTCACCGCCGCGATCCCACACAATCCGGTCGGGCGGGACATCGTGGCTCGCCAGCCGCCGGGCAGCGGCGCGCCAGGTTTCGAAAAACCCCTGTTCCGGCAGGGTGACCCGGTACATCAGAACAGGCTGAGTTGCTGCGGCGGCGCGGTGAAGCGCGCGCGCAGGTTGTCCGTGTCGGTCAAGGTGCCCGGTGACCAGTCCGGCATCGTCACGAAGGGCTTTGCCACGCCCATCCGCGCGCCGATCCGGATCAGATCGCCATAGCGCAACGCGCCTGAGCGCCGCGCCGCAAGGATGCGATCGACGGTACGGGTGCCAAAGCCGGGAACACGCAGCAGCATGGCGCGCTCCGCCCGGTTGACGTCCACCGGGAAATGCGCGCGGTTGGCGATCGCCCAAGCCAGTTTCGGATCGACCTCTAGGTCGAGGTCGCCACTGGGCGCCGCGCCGGTGATCTCTTCGACATCGAAACCGTAGAACCGCATTAGCCAGTCCGCTTGATAGAGGCGATGCTCGCGCAGGAGCGGGGGCTTGATCAGCGGCAGCGCGGCAGAGGCGTCGGGGATCGGCGAAAAGGCGGAGTAGTAGACACGTTTCAACCGGTACCCCGTGTAAAGCCGGGACGCCGTCGTCAGGATGTCACGGTCATTGGCGGCATCCGCGCCAACGATCATCTGCGTCGATTGCCCAGCGGGCGCGAACCGGGCCGGGCGTTTGCCGGTATGGCTCCGTTCGCCGCTTTCCTGACGTTTCAGCCGAACAGCGGCCATCGCCGCACGGATCGTCTCGGGCTTTTTCTGCGGGGCAAGGCGGCGGGTGCTGGCATCGCGCGGCAGTTCGATGTTGACCGACAACCTGTCGGCATAAAGCCCGGCCGCATCGATCAGCTCTTGGCTCGCCTCGGGGATGGTCTTGAGATGGATGTAACCCTTGAAGCCGTGTTCTTCGCGCAAGAGGCGCGCGATCCGGACCATGTCGGCCATGGTGTCGTCCGGGCTGCGGATGATGCCCGAACTCAGGAACAGCCCCTCGATGTAGTTCCGCCGGTAGAATTCCAGCGTGAGATCGACGACCTCCTCAGGGCTGAACCGGGCCCGTTCGACGCCGCTGCTGACGCGGTTGATGCAATAGGCGCAATCGTAGATGCAGAAGTTGGTCATCAGGATCTTGAGCAGACTGACACAGCGCCCGTCCGGCGTGTAGGAGTGGCAGATTCCACTACCGCCCGCGCTGCCGATACCACCGTTCCGGGCATCTCGGCGCGTCGTCCCTGACGAGGCGCAGGAGGCGTCGTATTTGGCGGCATCCGCCAGAATGGCCAGTTTTTCGGAGACAGATTTGGGCATGGAACAAAAATAGAACATCATGCGCGCAGTGCAACAGGGTGCGAGAAGATTTTCGTTCACACGTCCGTGGGTTGGCAGTGTTTGAGGCCTTCCCGTCACCTGCGGTGAAACTGCGGCACCTGTGAAGCAACGCCTTCTTCGTGCGGCGGGCGGCGGGGAACCATTTCAACACGCGCGGGTTGTCGGCCGGAGCCCGAAGGAGCAGCACGATGTCCAAGATCGAAACGTTCAATCCCGCAACCGCCGAGAAACTCGCCGTCTACGAGACGATGAACGAAGCACAGGCTTTCGACGCCGTCGAGGCCTGCCACCAGGCGTTTCTTCAGTGGCGTGAGTTGTCTCACGCTGAGCGCGCCGGCTACCTGCGGAAAATGGCCGAAAAGCTCCGCGAGAACAGTGAGGAGTTGGCCGCGCTGATGACCCGCGAAATGGGCAAGCTTCTGTCAGCTGGCCGCGACGAGATCGAGCTGTGCGCGGCGATCTTCGAATATACCGCAGATCACGGTCCGGCACATCTTGCCGATGAAACACGTGACCTTGGCAACGGCGAAACCGGTCTTGTCACCTATCAGCCGATCGGGGTGATCTACTCGATCCAACCCTGGAACTTCCCCTTCTACCAACCTGTCCGGGTGCTGGCGGCTGCCTTGATGGCGGGCAACGGCTGCGTTCTGAAGCACGCCTCGATTTGCACCGGCAGCGCGTTGCGCCTGCAAGAGATCTGCCGCGAAGCGGGCCTTCCGGACGACATCTTCCGCGTATTGATGATCGACCATGACCTGTCGGACAAGATCATCGAAAACCCGCGCATCCGCGGCGTAACGATGACCGGCTCGGACGATGCAGGCCGTCATATCGGCGCAAAGGCCGCTGCCGCTCTCAAGAAGACGGTGCTCGAGCTTGGGTCGAACGACGCCTACCTGGTATTTGGCGACGCCGACATCGAAATGGCGGTCAAGTATTCCGTTCAGGGGCGGCTCTACAACAATGGCCAGACCTGTGTGAATGCCAAGCGCTTCATCGTGTCCGACAGTGTCTACGATGCCTTCGTCTCGGCCTTCGTGGACGCGATGTCGAACGTCGCGCTTGGCGATCCCAGGGACGAAAACACCGAACTTGGCCCTCTCAGCAGCCAGGCGCAGCTCGAAAAGGTCGTGGAGCAGGTCGCGGAAAGTGCCGCGAAAGGTGCCAAAATCCTCTGCGGCGGCCACGCGGCGGATCGCTCCGGGGCCTATTACCCCGCAACGGTCCTCGGCAATGTCACCCCGGGCATGCCGGCATACGACGATGAGATCTTTGGCCCCGTTGCGTCGGTCATTCGTGCCAAGGACGACGAGGACGCCATGAGGATCGCCAACGACAGCCGCTACGGTTTGGGGGGCGGTATTTTCTCGCGCGATGAGGCGCGCGCGGTCGAGCTGGCGCGCAAGCACTTCGACACCGGCATGGTGCGGATCAACGGCTTTGGCGCAGCCCACCCCAACATGCCTTTCGGCGGCGTCAAGGACTCGGGCTATGGCCGCGAGCACGGCGGCTTTGGCCTGCGCGAATTCGTCAATGCCAAGGCCGTGTTCCTGCCCTGAAGGCCACTGCGCCTAAAAGAGTGTCAGCAAAAAAACTTCACATCCCGCCACCCCCAGACGGAAACAGAAAGGAACCTTCATGTCCAGGAAACCGACCCTTACATCGACGTCCGGAAAGCCGTATCCCACCAATGAAACCTCCAAAACCGCGGGCGCGCGCGGTCCGGTCCTGTTGGAAGACCACTATCTCCTAGAGAAGCTGGCCCATCAAAACCGCGAACGCATCCCCGAGCGGGTGGTCCACGCCAAGGGCTGGGGTTTGCAGGGGCATTTCACCGTGACCCACGACATCACCCATTACACCTGCGCCAAGGTCTTTTCGGAGATCGGCAAGAAGACCGAGGTGCTGTCGCGCTGGTCGACGGTGGCCGGGGAAAGTGGCGCAGCAGACGCCGAACGCGATGTCCGGGGCTTTTCGCTGAAGTTCTACACCGAGGACGGCAACTGGGACATGGTGGGCAACAACACCCCCATCTTCTTCATTCGCGACGCGTTCAAGTTCCCCGATTTCATTCGCACGCAAAAACGGCACCCGAAGACCAACATGCGCTCGCCCGAGGCGATGTTCGACTTCTGGGCGGGCCAGCCCGAGAGCGTGCACCAAGTCACGATCCTGATGTCCGACCGGGGCATTCCGCGCTCGCCTGCCCACATGAACGGCTACGGCAGCCACACCTTCTCGATGTGGAACGCCAAAGGCGAACGCCACTGGGTGAAATTCCACTTCAAGACCCAGCAGGGTCACGAATGGCTGTCGGATGCCAAGGCTGCCGAGATCATCGGCAAGACCCGCGAGAGCTATCAGGAAGAACTGTGGAACATGATCGAGGCGGGCGACTTCCCGAAGTGGACGCTGTTTATCCAGGTCATGACCGAGGAGCAGGCGCTGAAGACCGAGTTCAACCCCTTCGACCTCACCAAGGTCTGGCCACACGACGACTACCCGCTGATCGAGGTGGGTGAACTGGTGATGGACACCTTCCCCGAAAACTATTTCCAGCTGGTCGAGAACGCGGCCTTCAGCCCCAACAACATCGTGCCCGGCATCGGTTTTTCGCCCGACAAGATGCTGCAGGCGCGGGTCTTCTCCTATGCCGATGCGCATCGCTACCGCCTTGGCACGCATTACGAAGCGCTGCCCGCGAACGCACCGAAGAACGCGAAGGTGAACCATTACCACAAGGACGGGGCGATGCGGTTCTTCACCAACGATTTCGGCAACCCGAACGCCTATTACGAGCCCAACCAGTACGATGGCCCGGTCGCGGACGAGAGCGTCGCCGAACCGCCGCTCCGGATCGACCCAGAGGCTGTGGCTGCGCGTTTCAAGCAGGAGGAAAGCGAGGTCGACTACGTCCAGCCGCGCGCGCTCTACAGCGAGGTGCTGAGTGACGAAGAACGCGCCCGCCTGCACAAGAATATGGCCGGCGGGATGGCGCCGGTGTCTGACGCCGTCAAGGAACGCTGGCTGGCGGTTCTGAAAAAGGTCCATCCGGATTACGAAGCGGGCGTACGTCGCGCGCTTGAAACCGGCAACCACGGCGAACCGTCGCTGCCGGTGACCGACGACACCCCGCTGGAGGTGGCGGAATAACCCGTCCGGCCCTTGCCCTACAGGCGATGGCATCGTGCCATCGCCTGTCAGTCGCGACGCATTGCCTTTCGGTCCTGCTGCTTGGCGCGTCGTTTCCCGCTGGCGTTCAGTTTGTCGCCGAGCGTGTGCGGCGTTCCGACAAACGGCCTGTAACCGAACCGAAAAGATAACGCGGTTAGTGCGCGCCTCCTCGGGGACTACTGGTCGCCTCAGGTATTCTGACCGCGGATTGTTTCACAAACCGCATCGGTCACCTCTTGGGTGGTTGCCTTGTCGCCGACATCCGGTTTGAGAAATCCGTCTGCGCAAACCTTTTCGACCGCGCGCATGAGGCGATCCGCGGCACCCGCTTCGCCCAGATGCTCGAGCATCTGGCTGGCGGTCTAAAAGGCGGCGACCGGGTTGGTGATGCCCTTGGCTGACGCCGCACCGCATGGGTCCGCGCCGGTTGTTCGACGCACTCGACAATGGAGCGGGCGTGGTGCTGCAACGTGTGGCGGTCTGCGCTTTGGCTAGCGTTATCGAAAGACCGGGCTGGAAAGCGGATTTGCCGCCGCTCTGCGGGGGGTCAGCCCCAGTCCGAACGGGAAATCTGCATCTTCTCGATGCGCGAAAAGAGGGTGGTTGGCTTGATCCCCAGCAGGACGGCGGCGCCGGAGGGGCCCGAGATCCGCCCGTTGGTTTCGCGCAAGGCGGCTATCAGGTTTGCGCGGGCAAGATCCTGCATCTGTGCCTCTGTCCTGAAGCTGATGTTCTGGGCCTGCTCCGGCGCGGCCCGGGCCATTTCGATCACCAGTTTCCGGTTCTGCGAAACGATGGCGGCGCGTTCCATCACGTTGTGCAACTCGCGCACATTGCCGGGCCAGTCATAGGACTGCAGTTGGTTGACCACGCCTTCGGTCAGCACCGGTTCAGGGCGGTTGAGGCGGCGGCAGGCGAGACGCAGCAGGTGTGCGGCCAGGAGGGGGATATCCTCTTGCCGGTCCCGCAGGGGCTGGCAACTGATTGGGAAGACGTTGAGGAACAGGTAGAGGTCTTCACGGATGCGCGACGATTTGCGGGCCTGCGTGTCCGACAGCGCGGTAGAGGCGATCACGCGGATATCCAGCGGCTTTTCCCGCGTGTCGCCCAGCCGGGTGACGGTGCGGTTTTGCAGCGCCGCCAGCAGCTTGCCCTGGATTTCGATGGGCAGTTCTTCGACATCGTCCAGAAACAGGGTGCCGCCGTGCGCCAGTTCCAACTTGCCCGCCTTGTCGCGGGTGGCGCCGTTGGGCGCGCCGCGCACGTGGCCGAAGAGTTCGGATTCCACCTCTTCGGGGACCAGCGAACTGCACTTGAAATGTATCAGCGGGCGACGGGCGCGAGGGCTGGCCTTGTGGATGGCGGCGGCGACCAGCGATTTGCCGGTGCCGGTTTCGCCGTGGATCAGGACGGTGGCCTCTGTCTCCGCTACAAGGTCAATGCGTTTGACCGTCTGGCGGATGGCAGGCGAGGTGCCGATGATGTCGTGATGCGCCCGTTCGGAAGAGATCGCCTCTTGCAGGTAAGCGTTTTCCTGTTCCAGCCGGTCGCGCAGCGCGGCGACCTCTGACAGGGCGTCGCGGAGTTTTCGTTCGTTTTCCTTGCGTTCGGTGATGTCGCGAAAAATCACCACCGCGCCCGCAAGGATCTGCTGATCATAGATCGGGGTCGAGACGTATTCGACGCGGATCGGGTGTCCATCCTTGCGCCAGAACACCTCATCCTCGATCCGGTTGACCTGTTCAAAGCGGAAGGACCGGTAGATCGGGCATTGCTGAGAGGGGTAGTGATCGCCGTTCAAGTGGTGGTGGTGGATCATCGAATGGATGTCCTTGCCCAGCAGGTCCTCGCTGGTCCAGCCCAACATGTCCTGCGCGGCGCGGTTGACGAAGGTGGTTTTGCCCTCGGCGTTGACGCCGTAGATGCCTTCGCCCGCGGCGTTCAGGATCAGTTGGTTCTGGCGTTCCAGCTCGGCAAAGAAGGTTTCCGTCCGTTTCCATTCGATCAACCCGGCGCGAAAGGTTTCGGCGGCGGCCGCCTCTTCGGCGCGGCGGTCCAGTGCCCGCAGGTCGGTCAGCGACAGCAGGACCCAGCCGGGCCGGTCGCGCAGGGGGCGGGCGTGGACTTCGCACCGCAGGTCGCGGCCGTCCTGCGCGTAGAACTGCACATCCCGGGTCCAGCTGGTGCCGCGATGTTCCATCTCTTCGAGAAAGACGACGAAATGCGACAGCGAGGATTGCAGGTAAGTGGAGAACCGTTTGGGCGTGGCATCGGGGCGGTCGCAGAACAGAGATGCGGCCTCTGCGTTCCAGTCGACGACGCGGTCACGCTGCGTATCAAGGATCAGCACGGGCTGCGGGATGGCGTGCAGAAGTGAATCGGTCTGGACATGATCAAGCGACATGGGGGGATCCTATCGCGGCAGCGCAGCGTCAGTTAACGAAAAATCGTAATTTACGATATATCGTAACAATTGAAGCATCAGTTAGAGCGTATGCATCTGAAATATATAAATTTTGTTGGAAGATTAAATTTTGAGCGCACGCTTTTTTCGGTGAATCATTGCGGTCATCCTTCTGTCAACGCTTCAGCACAGGAGGTCACCGTGACGATCAAGAGCCTTGGAAACCCGTATTCGGAAAAAACCGATCTGCGCCACGGCGCGGATTGTGGGTGTGACAACTGCCTGTCTGGCCACGGCCACGACAAAGGCCATGCCGAACCGGCGCGCATGTCCTCGGACGACATGCTGGAACGCGCGGTCGAAAGCGCGGTTGTCCGCTCTGTCTTTGGTCACAGCGATATCGGGAGGCGGTCCTTCATGGGGATGCTGGGCGGCGGCACGGTCGCTGCGGCGCTGGCGTCGGTGTTCCCTCTGAACGAGGCCAAGGCGGCCATCCTGGACACCCTTGGCACGCCGGAAAAGACCGACCTGAACATCGGTTTCGTGCCGATCACCTGTGCCACGCCGATCATCATGGCGCAGCCGATGGGGTTTTATGAAAAACACGGGCTGAACGCGCAGGTTATCAAGACCGCCGGCTGGGCCGTGGCGCGGGACAAGTCGCTGTCCGGTGAATATGACGCCAGCCACATGCTGACGCCGATGCCGCTGGCCATGACGCTGGGCGCGGGGTCGGTTGCCGAACCCTACATCATGCCCGCGGTCGAGAACATCAACGGTCAGGCCATCGTTCTGTCGAACGAACACCTGGACAAGCGTGACCCGGCCCAGTGGAAGGGTTTCACCTTTGGCGTGCCGTTCGAATATTCGATGCACAATTTCCTGCTGCGCTACTACGTGGCGGAATTCGGTCTGGACCCGGATGTGGACATCCAGATCCGCGTGGTGCCGCCGCCGGAGATGGTGGCCAACCTGCGCGCCGGGAACCTTGACGGCTACCTGTCGCCCGACCCGTTCAACCAGCGCGCGGTCTGGGAAGGTATCGGGTTCATTCACACGCTGACCAAGGACATCTGGGAGGGTCATCCCTGTTGCGCCTTCGCCGCGCCCCTGTCCTTTGCCGAGGAACTGCCCAACACCTATGGCGCGCTGCTGAAGTCGATCATCGACGCGACGCAATACGCCTCCGACCCCGCGAACCGCAAGGAAATCAGCGCGGCGATCGCGCCGACCAACTATCTCAACCAGCCGGTTCCGGTGATCGAACAGGTGCTGACCGGCACATATGCCGACGGTCTGGGCGAGGTGAAGAGGGTGCCCGACCGGATCGATTTCGACCCCTTCCCCTGGCATTCGATGGGCGTCTGGATCCTGACGCAGATGAAGCGTTGGGGCTATATCGAGAACGATATCGACTACAAGGCGGTGGCCGAGCAGGTCTATCTGGCCGCCGACGCCAAGAAGGTGATGAACGATCTGGGCTACGAGGCGCCCGACGTCACCTACAAGTCGCACACCATCATGGGCAAGACCTTCGACCCCGCCGAACCGCAGGCCTATGTCAAAAGCTTTGCCATCGGAAAGGGCTGATCCATGCTGGACAACCTTTCCACCAACCAGCGCGCGGCGATCCTGTCCGTCGTGATGCTGGTGGTTGGCCTCCTGATCTGGGAGGCCGCCATCCCGGCCCAGAAAGCCGCCGAGGAACTGACCGAATATGAACGCCTGACCGGGGGCGGCGCGCCCAAGGCCGGTGTGCCGCCGCCCAGCCAGGTACTGGCCAAGGCGTGGGAGCAATTGTCGAACCCGTTCTACGACGCGGGCCCCAACGACAAGGGCATTGGCATTCAGATCGGCTACAGCATCTATCGGGTGCTGACGGGCTATTTCCTTGCGGCGCTGATCGCCATCCCGCTGGGGTTCCTGATCGGCATGAGTCAGGTCGCCTACAAGGCGTTCAACCCGTTTATCCAGGTTCTGCGGCCGATCTCTCCGCTGGCGTGGATGCCTTTGGCGCTGTTCATCATCCAGGACTCAGAGGCGAGCGCGATCTTCGTGATCTTCATCTGTTCGATCTGGCCGATGCTGATCAACACGGCCTTCGGGGTGGCGGGCGTCCGGAAGGATTGGGTCAACGTGGCGCGCACGCATGAACTGGGCCCCCTCAAGACTGCCTTTACCGTGATCCTGCCCGCCGCGGCGCCGACGATCATCACGGGCATGCGCATCTCCATCGGGATCGCCTGGCTGGTCATCGTGGCGGCAGAAATGCTCGTGGGCGGGACCGGCATCGGCTACTACGTCTGGAACGAGTGGAACAACCTCGACCTGACCTCCGTCATCTTTTCGATCCTCATGATCGGCGTCGTCGGCATGCTGCTGGATTCCGCCTTTGGCGTTCTGCAGCGCTCTGTCGCCTACGCGGAATAAGGAGCAGCACAATGTCCAAACCGTTTCTCAGCATCGAGCGTCTGACTCAGACCTTTCCGGACGGGCAGGGGGGTAAGCTGACGGTCTTCGAAGAGGCGTCATTCGGCATCGAGAAGGGAGAGTTCGTCTGCATCCTTGGCCATTCCGGCTGTGGCAAGTCGACGATCATGAACATCCTCGCCGGGCTGGCAGAACCCACCTCCGGCGTGGTCAAGATGGATGGCTACGCGGTTTCCGGCCCCTCGCTGGACCGGGGGGTGGTGTTCCAGAACTACTCTCTGTTGCCGTGGCTGTCGGCGCTGAAAAACGTGACCTTCGGCGTCAAGGCGCGCTATCCCGGCTGGTCACGCGCCAAGGTCGAGGAGCACGCCCGCGCCTACCTGGCCAAGGTCGGGTTGGACGGGGATGTGGTACACCGAAAGCCATCGCAACTGTCGGGCGGGATGCGTCAACGGGTGTCCATCGCGCGGGCCTTTGCCAACCAGCCCAAGCTGTTATTGCTGGACGAACCCTTTGGCGCTCTGGATGCGCTGACACGGGGCACCATTCAGGATGAGCTGCTGAAGGTCTGGGGCGATACGGAACAGACGGTGTTCATGATCACCCATGACATCGACGAGGCGATCCTGCTGGCCGACCGTATACTGCTGATGACCAATGGCCCCTTTGCCCGCGTCGCGGAATCTGTCGAGATCACCATCCCACGGCCACGCAACCGGACCGAGATCGTCGAGCATCCGAACTATTACGCCATCCGCAACCACCTGGTGCATTTCCTTGGTCAACGCTCGAAAGAACTGGCCGGGCAGCAGGCTGATGGCATGGCGCAGTCGCCGGAAACCGTGCGCATCGACAAGACCGCGCCGGAAGCGCCGCAGGCAGAGCCGGAACCCGAGGCCGAGCCGCGGCTGCGCGCGGTGAATGACTGAGGGACGCGGCCATGACCGAAGAGACCCCACGCGCGCCCCTGCCGCCCTTCGCATATGAGGATGCGGTGCAGAAGGTGCGCATGGCCGAAAACGCGTGGAACACCCGCGACCCCGACAAGGTTGCGATGGCTTACACGTCGGACACGCGCTGGCGCAACCGGTCCGAGTTCCTGAATGGCCGGGACGAGGTGCGCGCCTTTCTGGCCCGCAAATGGGCCAGCGAGAACGGCTATCGCCTGATCAAGGAAATCTGGGCCCATGACGCCAATCGGATCGCCGTGCGCTTTTGCTACGAATGGCACGACGAAAACGGCCAGTGGTTCCGTGCCCACGGCAACGAGAACTGGGAGTTCGACGATCTTGGCTACATGGCGGTGCGCCATGCCTCGATCAACGATGTGCCCATCGCGGAGGCGGACCGCAAGTTCCGCTGGCCGCAGGGGCCGCGGCCTGACGATCACCCCGGGCTGACAGAGCTCGGGCTGTAACCCCCTAAGGATAGAGACCCCACGAGAGGAGGAAACAAGCAATGAAAGACACATTTGAGGTGCCGACCATGATGACCAAGGAAGACGTGACCATGATGATCCTATCGGCCAAGAAACAGGCCGGGATGACATGGGAGGGAATCGCCGAAAAGATCGACATGTCGCCGGTCTGGACCCATTCGGCCTGCATGGGCATGAACGGCTTTCCAAAGGACAAGGCAGAGGCGCTGGTGTCGGTGATGGGGCTGCCGCAAGAGGCGGTTTCGGTTCTCGAAGAGCCGCCGACCAAGGTTTGGGAACAATCGGTGCCGACCGACCCCTGCGTCTATCGTTTCTACGAGATCGTCGGCGTCTACGGCCCGACGCTGAAGGCGCTGATTGAGGAAAAGTTCGGCACCGGCATCATGTCGGCCATCGATTTCGACATGTCCGTAACCCGCGTGCCGCATGAAAAGGGCGACCGGGTCAAGGTCGAGATGTCAGGCAAGTACCTGTCCTATAACGCCTGGTGATCCGGCACGGGCCGTACCGGATGCAGGCATCCGGTGGGCTCGGTTGATTGGCTTTGGCCCCGGTCCGATCAATCGGGCCGGGGTCGGTTGTTTTTTTGGGGGGCATCGGTTGTCCGGCTTTGGCCGCGGCTCGGCGGGGAAAGGCCGATGCGCCTGAATTTGAGGCGGAATTGCCATCCGTTTTCTGCGGTTCTGGATTTCCGGCGTCCGAAATCCCGGCTAATTCAGGCGTATGGATATCGTTCTCGTCACCACGGTCATTGCCTCCCTGTTCCTTGTCATCGCGGGGGCGGAACCGCTCGCCGCGCGTTTGCGGGTGCCTTACAGCGTGATCCTTGCCGTGCTGGGCATCCTGATCGGTGTCGGCGCGATCTGGTTTCTCCGGACGGATTTGACCGATGCCCTGAACCCGGTGGCCGAGGCGATCCTGGGCCTGCCGATCCGGTCCAATATCTTTCTCTACGTCTTCCTGCCAACCCTGCTGTTCCAGGCCACTCTGGGGATGAATCTGCGGCGGATGCTGGATGACTGGGTGCCGATCCTCGTGCTGGCGGTGGTGGCGGTTGTCGTCGCCACCTTAAGCGTTGGCTATGCGCTGTCATGGGCCAGTGCGCTGCCGCTGGCGGCTTGCCTGCTGATCGGTGCCATCGTATCGACCACCGATCCCTCGGCCGTGGTAAGCATCTTCCGGTCCATTTCCGCCCCGCGGCGTCTGGCCCGGATCATCGAGGGTGAGAGCCTGCTGAACGACGCCGCGGCCATTGCGCTATTCGGCTTGTTCATGGGCTTCGTCATGCTGGGCGTTCCCGATCCCAGCCTGCAGGACGCGCTGGCCCGGTTCCCGCTGCTGATCGCGGGGGGCGCGGTTGTCGGTTGGCTGGCGGCGCAGGTAGCGGTGCGCATCATGGCACTGTTCAGCCAGCATGAACTGGCGCAGATCTCGATCTCCGTGGCTCTGCCATACTTGGCCTATATCGGGGCGGAACAGAGCATCGGCGCCTCCGGCGTGATCGCCGTGGTGGCCGCTGGCCTGACGATGAACCTTGCCGGGCCCGGGCGTCTGCCGCCGCAGGCCTGGGCCAACCTGCGTGACCTGTGGGACGTGCTGGCGCATTGGGCCGGGGCGTTGATCTTTATCCTTGCAGCCCTGCTGATCCCGCGCCTTCTGGAGGAAGCCCGGGCCGAGGATTTCATGCTGGTCGGGGTGGTCATCCTGGCCGCCTTTGCCGCGCGGTCGGTCATCCTGTTCGGGCTGTTGCCGCTGCTGACCCTGCTGGGGTTCTCTCCGGCGGTGGAACGCCCTTACCGCGTGGCCATCCTGTGGGGCGGTCTGCGGGGGGCGGTCACGCTGGCGCTGGCCCTTGCGGTGACCGAAAGCTTCCGCGTGCCGGATGACATTCAGCGTGTCGTGGGCATCCTGGCCACCGGGTTCACGCTGTTCACGTTGATGGTGCAGGGGACGACCCTTCGCTTGGTTATCGGCAAGCTGGGGCTGGACCGGCTGTCGCCCATCGATGAGGCGCTGTCGCGGCAGGTGGTCGCCGTGGCGCTGCAGACCGTGCGCGAGGACGTGTCGCGCATGACCGAGAATTATGAGCTGAACCACGAGACCGTGCGTTCCGAGGCCAAACGCTTTGGCGAGCGTCTGGAACTGGCCGTGAAGACGGCGGAGGAGAGTGCGGATATCCTCGACCGGGACCGTATCACGCTGGGCCTGATTGCGCTGGCCGGCCATGAACGAGACACCATCCTCGCGCGGATGCGGGAACGGACGATTTCGGCCCGGATGGCGGAACAGGTGCTGTCCGACGCCGACCGGCTGATCGAAGGCGCGCGCACCGGCGGCCGCAGCGGCTATCAGCGCGCGGCGCGGGGCACCGTGGCCTTTGGATCAAGGTTCCGGGCCGCCGTGATCCTGCACAACCGGTTGCGGTTGTCGTTTCCGCTGGCCCGGTTGACGGCGGACCGGTTCGAGCTGCTCTTGTCGCAGCGGCTGATCCTGCGGGATCTGGGCGGCTTCATCGACGGTCGCATCCGCCGGATTCACGGTCGCCGCGTGGCCGATCTGCTGCACGAGCTGCTGTCACGCCGGATCGAGGCGGTGGAGACCGCGCTGGAGAGTCTGCAGCTGCAGTATCCGGGCTATGCGGAAAAGCTGGAGCGCCGCTTTATTCGCCGTACCGCGCTGCGTCTGGAGGAACGGGAATACACCGCCATGCGCGAGGACGGGCTGGTGGGAGCCGAGGTTTACACCGCGCTGATGCAGGACATCGGCCAGCGTCGCGCCACCGCGGAAACGCGTCCGCGTCTCGATATCGCTTTGCGACGGGTGGAATTGGTTCGGCAGTTCCCCCTGTTCGCGGATCTTGAGGATGCCGTGCTGAAACGGCTGGCCCGGGCGCTGAAGGCGCGCCATGCCGACCCGGGCGAAATCCTGCTGCGTAAGGACAGCGCCCCCAGAAGCGTGTTCTTCATCGCCTCCGGTGCCGTGGAGTTGGAAAGCGCTGGTCAGACATGGCGTCTGGGGCGGGGCGATATGTTCGGCCAGATGGCGATCCTTTCGAAAAAGGCGCGCCGCGCCGAGGTCCGGGCTATTGCGCCGTCGGCCCTGTTGGAACTGGATCAGGACCGTTTCCGCCGACTCCTGAAACGTAGCGGGTCGCTGCGGAAGGCGGTCCGGGCCAGCGCCGAGATGCGTGGGATCGACCCGCAGGACCTGTTCCCGGAGGAGACGGTGACAGCTTGAAGAGCGGTTGAAACTGCAACGCGCGGGTGGTCTACCGCGCAATCCAAACACATTGTTCCCATTCTGAATGACAGGCGGCAGTGTGGTGCCATGCAAGTTGGAAAGGCGCTTCAATGTCCCAAGAGGCTGCAAAAGACGGCAACGCGATGATGATGGCTGTCGTCACCACAGGCAATGGCGGCTACGACAAACTCGTCTATCGCGCGGTCCCCGTGCCTGTTCCCAGTCCGGGTGAGGTTCTGATCCGCGTGCATGCGGCGGGCGTCAACAACACCGAAATCAACACGCGTATTGGATGGTATTCATCCAGCGTGACAACCGACACCAACGCAGCGTCTCAGGCGCAAGAAACCGATGCCGAACAGAAATCCGATGGCGGGTGGAGCGCGGCAACGCCCTTTCCCCTCATTCAGGGCACGGATTGTTGTGGCGTGGTCGTTGGGTCCGCGGACGAAGCGGGCGCTTCGCTGGTCGGAAAACGGGTTCTGGTCCGCGCCTGCATGCGGCCGAACGGGTTTGACGACATGGAAAACATCTGGATGGCCTCGGATTTCGACGGAGCCTTTGCGCAGTATGTGAAAGTACCGGCGAGCGAGGTATTTGCCGTGGAGTGCGATTGGTCGGATGCCGAACTGGCGACGATTCCCTGCGCCTATGGCACCTCGGAAAACATGTTGCACCGCGCCGGTGTGAAATCGGGCGATCTTGTGCTTGTGGCGGGTGCCTCTGGCGGCGTGGGATCGGCCACCGTCCAACTGGCCAAGCGCCGCGGCGCGCGCGTGGCGGCGATCACCAGCGCGGGCAAAGCCGACTTGCTGCGCGATCTGGGCGCCGATGTCATTATCACGCGCGGGGCAGACTTGGTGGGCGAACTGGGCGAGTCCACGGTTGATGTGGTGGTCGACAACGTGGCGGGCGATGGATTTCCGCAGATGCTGAAGGTGCTGAAGCGCGGCGGGCGGTTCGTGTCCTCAGGTGCGATTGCCGGTCCCATCGTCAGTCTGGACATGCGGGATATGTACCTCAAGGACATCACCCTGATCGGCTGCACCGCTTGGGATGAGCCGGTCTTTCCCAACCTGATCTCCTACATCGAAAGCGGCGAAATTCGCCCGTTGCTGGCAAAGACCTACCCTCTGGAACAGATCGCCGAGGCGCAGCAAGAATTTCTGAAGAAAGCCCATGTGGGAAATTTCGTGCTGGTGCCGCCGGGGCTCGACGGCGCGCAAATCTGACTTGGGTCCGGGGCTGCCTCTGGCGGACAGCGCGATTCGGCACGGCCAAGGCTGCGCATACCGACAAGCGACCCCGTACCCTGTCCGGACACGGCTATTCCGCAGATTTTGCCGATAACAACTTCGCCTTGTAGGTTTCAAGACGGGCGTTGGCATTGCTGTCGACCAGCATGATTGCGCCCATAAAGACAATGGTGGTGATCAGGCTGGCCCGCCAGATCGGGCTTTGAAACACGATGATCAATGCAGCAGATGCGATCACGATCAGCGGCATGACCCAGAAAACGGCGACCTTGTATTGGGCCATGATGCCTTCGACGCGCGCAATCTCGGCAGCGACAAAAACCTTGGCATCGCTGGTGAAAGCCGCCTCAAGCCCTGCGAGGCTTTTTGGCTGCCGTAGACCAGACCGCCGCCGAGGATCAGCAACAAGCCCCCCGCCACCAAGGTGGGGATCACGTAGGCTTTGGCCATATCTGTCTTGCCCATGTGCCAAAACCCGAAGCTGGCCACCAGAAATGCGGCTCCGAAAAGGATGAAAAACGATGAGGAAAACACTTCGGCCTTCGCCCAGTCGGTCGCTGTCTTGAGAATGTCCATGTTGTTGTCCGGCGCTTGGGATTTCACAATTGGCCCGGCCTGAACCCGGATCAGGTCGGGCCGGGTATGCGTCACAGGGCAAGCGGCATGAGTCGTTTTGGCCGCTTGTGCCATTTGGTTGACGGGATCGGTTTCCGGTCAGACCGACCAGTTGAACCCCGTCGCTTTCTCGGAGACATCCCACAATTTGACCATGACAGGTTTGTCATAGGCATGAGGGTTCAGCGTTCCACGACCGACCGGTCCGACGAATTGCATGCGGCCGGTGGGGCCATAGAGCGCCCGCTGTTCCAGCCCATCTTCGGTGGCGCACATGACCTCTGGATAGGCGCCCTTTTCGGCGGTCTGCACCATCGGTGTCTTGGTCATGAGCCAAAAGAGAAACTTCGAGAGGCGGCCGCCACTGGTGGCGATCAGAGAGGTTGCCGAGGAGCCGGGGTGGCAGACATAAACCTCGACATTCCTGCCCGCCTCTTTGACCCTGTCCTGAAGTTCATAGGCGAACATCATCTGCGCCAGTTTGGATTGGCTGTAGACCGCGTTGGCGCTGTAGTTCTTGTCCCAGTTCATATCGTCGAACTGGATCGTCTTGATCCCCATGTTGTAACCGAGGCTGGCCACCACCACGATCCGGCCTTGCGACTCCTCGATGCGGTCGAACAGCATCCCGCTCAGCACGAAGTGCCCGTAATGGTTGGTGCCAAGCTGGCTTTCAAAGCCATCGACGGTCAGCTTCTGCGTCGGAACCTGTGCGATGGCGGCGTTGCAGATCAGTGCGTCGATGCGCGGAACGGTCTTCAGCACCTCTGTCGCCGCATCACGCACGCTGGCCAGATCTGAGAGGTCCATGCGGACAAAGCTTACGTCCGCTTGCGCGCCGACTGTGTCTTTCAGGTCCTTGATGGCGGCGGTCGACTTCTCTGCGCTGCGGTTCAGCATCACCACCTTTGCACCCTTGGTCAGAAGGATGCGTGCGGCCTGAAAGCCCGCGCCCGCATTGGCGCCTGTGATGACAAAGGTCTTGCCCGCGAGCGAGCCGAGGCGTTCAGGGGTCCAGCCTTTGGGACCAAAGAGGGTGTCTGTCATGGGTCTATCCTTTCAACCACGGCGCAGCGCCGTGCGGCATGGGGGGCTCTGTTGATCGGGTAGATATCTCTCACCGGGTGGACAGAATAGATGAGATCATCGCGATTACTTGCCTGATTGTATCAATGCGGTTGTTATGGTGCGTTTTCTGACATTATCTCACCCGCATGAGCAAACAGCAGATCAGACAAATCATCGAACGCCGCCTGCATGAGGACGGCATGACGGGCACGGGTATCAAGGGGGTTCAGCTGTTCCGCGCCACATCCGCGGTTCCCTGTGCGCCGGCGGTCTATGAGCCCTGCGTGATTGCCATTGTCAGCGGCGGCAAGGAAACCGTGCTGGATGGGGAGCACTACGTCTATGACAGCAGTAAATACTTGTGCTGCCCGATGTCGATGCCGGTAAAGGCGGGAACACCCGCCGCGTCGCCGGAAAACCCGCTCTACGGCGTCTATATCGCGCTCGACCAGCGCCTGATGACCGAACTGACCATGGAGATGGACGCCGCCGGAAGCAGCATGCCCGCCACAAAGGGCAGTGCACGCGGCATACGGCTGGCCCGCTGGGATGAGACGTTTCTGGATGCGCTGCTGCGGCTGGTGCGGCTGGGCGAAAGCCCGATGGACGCGGCTGTCCTTGGCGACGCAAGGCTGCGCGAGCTGTATTATGCTATCCTGAAAGGGGACGCGGGGCTGTTTGCCCGGCAGGCCTTTGGCCCCGGCAATGCCATCGCGCGTTCCATCGCGCATGTGTCCTCCAGACTGGATGAAACGGTCTCGATCGACGAAATGGCAACCCGCGCGGGCATGAGCCGGGCGGTGTTTCATCGCAAGTTCAAACAGGCGACGACGATGTCTCCTATCCAGTTCGTCAAGTCGATGCGCCTGAACAACGCCGCGATGAAGATCGCCGGTGGCATGACCGTGAATGAGGCGGCCACAGACGTGGGCTACGTGAGCGCCTCGCAATTCAGCCGCGAGTTCAAGCGCATGTACGGGCAATCCCCCAGGCAATGGAGCGATGCTCATCAGCTTTCTGCGGGTCTGGCCTGACGGTTGGCGGACGTCCAAGGGGCTGAAGTAGTTTCAACGTCCACCTTGCAGAACGCCCTTTTTTTGGCGCGAAAGTTCGCGAGAGGGCGTCGAGGAAATCAGGCGGGCCGGTGGTATTTTGGCTTGCTGCTTCGCCGACCGCAAAGACGAAACTTCTTTCAAATTCGTTAAAGACCTTCGGCCTCTTTGATGCGTGTGTGCTGAAGGGCAACGGGCATCGCCAACGCGCCCTTGGGCGGGACTATAAACAACCAGACGGAACAGGCGTTTGCAGCCGATGCCGCCGCTCATGTTCGAGATCGGACGACATCAGCCAGTGGCGGGAAGGCTGTCGGTTGGCTTGGCGCTTCCTCATCTCCGCACAGAGCCGATCTGGGGTGGTTCCGGGCCGGGGGCGTCGTGCCTGTGATGCATCGGGACACCAAAACCCAAGGCTCTGAGCGGACCGGGACCGCGAATTTCTTCGCCCAAAGCATGTGCGACAGCGCGCCGTTTCCCGGTTTTGCGCAGAAAAATGTTGACTCATTCAAACAGGGTTTACATGCTGTATATCAATACACTTGTGCCGATATATGAAACAATAGGGAAAGTCGATGAACAAGATCCTGGCTACAAGCGCGATCATCGCAGCGTCGGTAATGGCGCCGCAGATCGCGGTCGCGGAAAGTGCGACCGTCAAACAAATCGAGGAGCGGGGCACGCTGCTGTGTTCCGGTCACAACGGCAGCTATTTCGGCTTTGTCGAGGTGAACGACAACAATGAGTGGAAGGGCCTGGACATCGACCTGTGTCGTGCCCTGACCACCGCCATTCTTGGCGACCCGGACAAGAACCAGATCGTGCCGCTCAGCTGGGCGCAGCGGTTTCCGGCGTTGCAGTCCGGCGATGTGGATGTGATCATCAAGGCCACCGGCTGGACCATGGGGCGTGACACCGAATTGGGCCTACAGTTCAGCCTGCCGTATTTCTTTGGCGGCACGCAGTTCATGGCGCATGGCGATCTGGGGATCACCGATGCCACGGGGCTCGAAGGGGGCACCATCTGCGTGGAGGCGGGCACAACGATTGAGCGCCTGGCCGCCAACTATCTGCAGACCATCGGTGTCGAACACGACATGGTGTCTTATGAAAGCGCGGCCGAACTGCGCTCGGCCTATCTGGCAAACCGCTGTGACGCCTTCGCCGGTTGGGGGCCAAACCTTGCCGTGTTGCGCGCGACCGAGATCGATGACCCTGACGCGCATGTGATCCTGAGCGATCAACTGTCCAGCGAACCGATCTCTGCCGCCATGCGTCAGGGCGACGAAAGCTTTGTCGACGTGGTGAACTGGATGCTGGCGGCGCTGCTGATCGCCGAGGAAGAGGGCATCACCTCCGAGAACGTCGAGGACATGGCAGCGAACCCGGCCAACCCGCGTGTCGCCCGCCTGCTGGGCGTCGAGCCGGGCATGGGCGAGCGCCTTGGCATGCGCGACACCTGGGCCCGCGAGATGATCGCAGCGGTCGGCAACTTTGCCGAGATCTACGATCGCAACCTTGGCAAGAACAGCCCTTACAATTTGGATCGCGGCCTCAACAATCTGTGGAGCCATGGCGGCGTCCTATACGCGCCTATTCTGGATTGATGACCTAGACACGGCGGGCCGTCCCCAGACCGGGGGTGGCCCGTTTTCCGACAGGACGCAGGGGGCCTAGCATGGAAACGGCAGAGCGACTGCGCGCCAGGGTCAGACGGCGCAAACTGATCGTTCAAGCGGCGATCATTGTCATCACGGTATTGGCGGTCTGGGGAGGCGTGTCGAACGCCCAGTTCAACCTGACGCGCCTGAACATGACCAGCGGCTTTTCATTTCTTGAGCGGGGAACAGGCTGGGATTACTCGTTTTCCCTGATCGAACGGTCGATCAATGATCCCTATTCCTACACCCTGTTCATCGGACTTCTGAACACGCTGTTCGTGGGTTTTACCTGTATCGTCACCACGACCATCCTGGGGTTCGTGGTAGGGACAATGCGTGATGCACGTCACCCGGCGCTGAATTTCGCGGCGAATGTCTATGTGCAGATCTTTCGTAACATCCCCCTGATCCTTCAGGCGGTGTTTCTCTATGCGCTGCTGATCCACATGGGTGGACCGCGTCAGGCGATCAGCTTTGGCGACCTCGCCTATCTGTCCGGGCGCGGTTTGATGCTGCCGGGTCTGAATGTCAGCCCGGCTGTTGCTGTCGCCATGTTGGCAGCATCGGTTGCCCTTGCGATTGGGCTGATCCTTGCCAAGACGACGCTCTGGCGCGGGCTGGCGATCTGGGTCTTTGGCTGCCTTGCCGCCGTTCTGGTGGCTGCGGTGCTGTTCCGGCCGGAGGGTGAAAGCCTGTTCTCGGTTCCTGAATTGCAGGGGTTGCGGTTTCGCGGCGGGATTTCCGTGCCGATCGAATTGTTCGCGCTGATCACCTCCATCACGCTGTACGGCGGTGCCTACATCGCAGAGATCGTGCGGGGCGGTCTGGCGCAGGTGCCGCGTGGTTTGGTCGAGGCGGGGCAGGCGCTGGGCCTGACGCGGGCGGCCATCTGGTCGCGGATCAAGGTGCCGATGGCGCTGCGCAGCATCATTCCGCCGCTTGGCAATCAGTGGATCTTCATGATGAAGGCGACGACCATCGGCATCGCCATCGGGTTCAGTGACCTGTTCTATATCACCGTCAATTCGATCAGCCAGTCTGGCCAGACGCTGGAACTGATCCTGCTGCTGATGCTGACCTTCCTGGCGATCAACTATTCGATCGCGATTTTCACCAACTGGCTGAACGCGCGCCTGAAACTGAAGGAGCATTGACGATGGCTGTGACGGACATCACGGCGCCGCGGACGTTTGAAATCGCGCCACCCAGCCGGCTACGGATCGCCCGGGCGAAGTTCCTAAAATATGGGTTCGGGTCGCCACTTTCGGCGGCGGTCTCGGTGGTTGTCTTTGCCATGCTGGCCTATGCCGCATGGCGCTTTTTAGACTGGGCAGTGGTGCGCGCGGTCTGGTCGAAAGAGGCCGTCGATCAATGTGGACATGGCGGGGCCTGTTGGGCGGTAATCGACGCGCGTCACCGGCTGATCCTCTTCGGCACTTATCCGTTCGAGGAACACTGGCGATCGACCCTTGCAGCCATTGCCATCGTCGTCACGGTCCTGCTGTCCTGCCTGCCAGCCATGTGGCAGCCGCTGCGGCTTGCCATGCTATGGGTGGCCGGGTTCGCAACCTATTACCTGCTGATGGAGGGGAGCCTGCTGGGCCTGCGGCAGGTCACGACGGACGGCTGGGGCGGGTTGTCCCTGACCCTGTTCCTCTTCGCAGCGGTGGTTCTGTTGGGGATGCCGATGGGGTTGGGGCTGGCGCTGATGCGCCGGTCCGAAATGCCGGTGGTGAAATGGTTTGCCGTGATCATCATCGACACGATCCGGTCTTTGCCCTTGGTCACAACGCTTTTCACGGCGGCGGTCGTGGTGCCGCTGTTCCTGCCCGGCTGGCTGGAAGGGGACAAGATCTGGCGCGTGATCATCGCCTTTGCGCTGTTCTTTGCCTGCTATCAGGCCGAGGTCTTTCGCGGCGGGTTTCAGGCGATCCCCAAGGGGCAGTTCGAGGCGGGCAAGGCGCTTGGCCTTGGGTATTGGAACATCCTTGGCCGCATCGTTCTGCCGCAGGTGTTTCGCCATGCGCTGCCCAGCACGATCAACATGGTCGTGGTGACGTTCAAGGAAACGGCGATTGTCACCATCATCGGCTTCTTCGATATCCTTGCCTCGGGCAAGACGGCCTTCGGTACGGCGGATTGGGCACCCTATTACATCGAGGTTTACCTGTTCGTGGCGGCGATCTACTGGGTCTTCATTTTCTCGCTGGGCCAGTACGGTGAGTACCTTAAGGGCCGCATGGCGTTGTCAGAGAGGTAACGCGCGGTCCGTGCGCAAATGAAAACCCCGGACCATTCTGAGGATGGCCCGGGGTTTTTCCGTTTTCGGAATGCTCAGAGGTCAGTCAAGGATAACAAGCCCTTGGGGCGTCGTCAGCGCAAAGGAGAGACCGGTCTCACCCTTGCTGACGTCGGCAAGATGATCGACCTGCAGGGTCTTCAGGATCGCGGAGAGTTTGTCGGGATCCGGGTGCGACAGGTGCACCGTTTCGAGGCGCACGCCAAGATCCTGCTGTCCCGTGCTGGGATGCGGGCCGGGCGACCATTCGATGAAGGCGGGCAGCAGGCCACCCATGGGCAGGCTGCCATCCTTCGGCACGGTCAGCCGCCACGATCGGTCGCCGCGCGTGAACAGGACCACCTCGCCAAGATCGACGGGGCTGGCGGCGATCACCGCGTCAAGATCGTCCGTGCCGACGACCCAGCACAGCGCGCGCGGGCGTTCGGCAAGCCGTGTCTGCGTGGCCGGATCGTCCAGCGTGAACCAGCGAGTCCGGCCGGGATCGGCAGGGGCGTCGGGGTCGATTGCGATCAGTTCGAAAAAGCTCTCATTCCCGGTCTGCATGACGCAGTTATGCGTGCTCATCGCGTCGTGCTTGCCGCCGCGCGGCACGGTCACGCCCAGCTTTGCCTCCATCTCGGCGACGCCCTGTTCCAGGCTGTCTGCGCCGATGGCGAAATGGTCGATCTTGTTGTGCATGGTCTACTCCGATGCGGTGTTGAGACGGGGCAGGGCGGCGGCCAGGTCGGCCTTCAGGCTTTCGGTGTCCTCCAGCCCTATGTTGAAGCGGACAAGCTGGCCTTCTTCGCTCCATGTGCCCGCGCTCCGTTGCGGGGTGACGGGCAGGACGAGGCTTTCGTAGCCTCCCCAGCTGACCCCGATGCCGAAGTGATGCAGGCTGTCGACAAAGGCGCGGATCTGATCGTCGCTACAGGGATGAAAGATGACGCCAAACAGGCCCGCCGCGCCCGAGAAATCGCGTTGCCAGAATTCATGGCCGGGGCAGGCGGCAAAGGCCGGATGCAGGACACGCTTGACCTGCGGCTGTTCGGCGAACCATGCGGCCATCTCACGCCCAGCCTTGTCGAAATGTTCCATCCGCAGCTTGAGCGTACGCAGGCCGCGTAGGGCAAGGGCAACCTCTTGCCCGCCGGTCTTGTCACCCACGGCCATCACCGTCTTGCGGATTGTAATGGCGTGTTCTGTCGTGCTGGCGATCATGCCCATCATGCAGTCAGAATGACCGCTGAGGTATTTCGACATGGAGGCCACAACGACGTCCACGCCCAGTGTCAGGGGCTGGCAGAAGATCGGCGTCGCCCATGTCCCGTCAAGGATCGAGGGGATGCCCGCAGCGCGCGCGGCACCTGCGATGGCCGGGATGTCGGGCACTTCGAATGTGCCGGAACCCGGCGCCTCGAACATCACGGCGCAGGTTTCGTCCCGGATAAGGTCCGCGATCCCGGCACCGATCATCGGATCGAAATATGTGGTCTTTACCCCCATGCGGGAGAGGACGCCGTCACAAAAGGCCCGTGTGTTGCCATAGACATTGTCGGCCACCAGCAGGTGGCAACCCGGACGCACAAAGGTCAGCAGCGTCAGCGTGATCGCCGCAACCCCGGAGGAGGTCAGCGTGACGGAATGTGCCTGTTCCAGCTGCGTCAGCATCTGTTCAAGCTTGCAGGTCGCCGCATTGCCGTACCGGCCGTAATAAAGCGTGCCGCTGTCATACCGGGCATCGCGCGCCGCCTCAAAGGCTGCCAGGGTGTCAAAGACCATTGTCGAGCCAAGCTCGATCGGCATGTTGACATGGCGGCCTTCCGTCCGGTCGGGGCGGCCCATCTGAACCAGCCCATCGGCTATCGGGGGATCTGTGAGGGACATTCTTTGACTCGTCTGATGGATTGATTTCAAGATGACAGTCGGAAAACCGTGTGTCAATATATGGAAAATGCGTTTTGCATGTTGGCACAAAGGGTGAGCCATGAGCGAACTTCAAAAGAGACTGACGGGGAGCCATTGGGGTGTCGGGCTGGCCACTGTCGAAGGTGGCAAGGTCGTCGCGGTCGAGGGGCATCCGAGCGATCCTTCTGCCTCTCTCATCAATCAGAACATACCCGGCAGTCTGCACGGACGCGCGCGCGTCCAGCGCCCCGCCATTCGCAAAAGCTGGCTTGAGGGCACGCCGGGCGCCGTGCCGCGTGGGCAGGATGTCTTTGTGGAGGTGTCGTGGGACCGCGCTCTTGATCTGATCGCGTCAGAACTGACCCGCGTTCGGACTGTGCACGGCAATACCGGCATCTTTGCGGGCTCCTATGGCTGGTCCAGTGCAGGTCGTTTCCATCATGCACAGAGCCAGTTGAAACGCTTTCTGAACACGATCGGCGGCTTTGTCCGGTCCGAGGGTAACTACAGCTACAATGCCGCGCTCGGGCTGATGCCGCATATCGTCGGCCCTTTCCGATCGCATGTGGCGCAGGCCACCC
The DNA here is from genome assembly GCF_052266595.1 of Antarctobacter jejuensis. Lineage (NCBI taxonomy): Bacteria > Pseudomonadati > Pseudomonadota > Alphaproteobacteria > Rhodobacterales > Roseobacteraceae > Antarctobacter > Antarctobacter jejuensis. The sequence continues at coordinate 36,862 of NZ_JBQQXJ010000003.1, forward strand.
GTTGGAGCGTGATAGCGAAGCACAGTGACCTTGTGGTGATGTTCGGCGGTATGGCTTTGCGCAACACGCAGGTCAGCGACGGTGGTGTGACCCGTCACCGGATGAGCGACAACCTTGCCGCATGCGCCAAGGCCGGCGTGTCCTTTGTGAATATCAGCCCACTCAGGACAGATGCTGAGGAGGTGCTGAACGCTGAATGGATGCCGGTTCGGCCCGGTAGCGACACGGCTTTGATGATGGGACTGGCGCACACGCTGTTGGTCGAGAACCTGTATGACTCGGCTTTCCTGAAGACCTACGCCGTAGGTTTCGACAAGGTCGAGGCCTATTTGAATGGTGCCAAAGACGGGACACCCAAGGATGCCGATTGGGCCGCAGCGCGGACACGCGTCAATGCGGATGCCATTCGCCGTCTGGCACGGCGCATGGCTGCCGGTCGAACGATGATCAGCGTGGCGGCAGGGGTGCAGCGCACGGATTTCGGCGAGCAGCCCATGTGGATGGCGATCACCCTTGCGGCGATGCTGGGCCAAATCGGCCTGCCGGGAGGCGGCTACACGGTCGGCTATGGCGTGAACGCCAATATCGGCAATATCGAACGGCTGTTTCGCTGGGGAACGCTGCCTCAGGGGCAGAACCCGGTGCAGGACTTTATCCCCGTCGCGATGATCAGCGAGATGCTTTTGAATCCGGGCGGGGCCTACCGCTATCAGGGCCGCGATATGACCTTTCCCGATGCGCGGCTTGTCTGGTGGGCCGGGGGCAACCCGTTCCACCACCATCAGGATCTGAACCGCCTGCACGCGGCGTTTCAGTGTCCCGAAACCATCATCGTGAACGAGGTCAACTGGACCGCCACCGCCCGTCATGCCGATATCGTGCTGCCGGTCGCCGCCGCGCAGGAACGGACGGATTTCGGGGCGGGCAAATCGGACGACGGGCTTGTGCCCATGCCGCAGCTTGTGCCGCCCGTGGCCGAGGCGCGGATCGAATACGACATCTACGCCGATCTTGCGGCGCGGCTTGGCGCCGCCGAGGTCTTTACCGAAGGCAAGAGCGCCGATGACTGGCTGCAGGATATATGGGAGGTCACTCGGTCACGTGCGCGCGACGCCGGGTGCGACCTGCCCGATTGGGAAACCTTCCTTGCGGGTGATGTGATCACCCTTCCCGACCCCAGCCCCGATCAGGTCTTCCTCGCGGACTATCGGGCCGATCCCGCGGCGCACAGGCTGCCGACACCAAGCGGCAAGATCGAGCTTTTCTCGCAGACCATCGCGGGGTTCGATTTGCCCGACTGCAAGGGCCACGCCGCGTGGTTCGAGCCGCGCGATAAGGCGGACGGGCAGGGCGCGCAGTATCCGCTTGCGCTGCTCTCGGGGCAGCCGAAGACCCGTTTGCACAGCCAGTTGGACAACGGGGCCTACAGTCTCAGCTACAAGATCAAGGGACGCGAGCCGGTACTGATCCATCCCGCCGACGCGTCCCGCCGGGGCATTTCTGACGGCGACGTGGTCGAGCTGTTCAATGCGCGGGGCCGCTGCCTGGCGGGGGCGCGGGTGACGCCGGACATTCAGGAGGGCTGTGTCTTTCTGTGGACCGGGGCCTGGTACGATCCGGATTTCGGCGCGCCACAGGCCCGCGATCGGCATGGCAATCCGAACGTGCTGACGCATGATCTGCGGACCTCTGCGCTGACACAAAGCCCCGCGGCGCATTCCGCATTGGTGGATGTGCGGCGCTTCGATGAGGAATTGCCCAAGGTCGAGGCGCATGAACCCCCACCTTTCGAAGCCGCGCCGTAGCTGATACCCATTTCCAAAAAGGAACACAGACACGATGAGTCCAGCCGCTGCGAAAGAACCCAAGGTCGATTCCACCCTGTCAAAGGGGTTGGCCATCCTTGAGAACCTTGCCGGGTGTCAGCAGGGCAAGGGCGTCACGGAGCTGTCCAAGGAATTGGGGCTGACCAAGTCGAACACTTTTCGGCTATTGCAGACCTTGGCGACGCTGGGATATGTGCAGCACCTGCCGGACAAGACCTATGCTGCCACGCTAAAGACTTGGCGCGTAGGCCGCGCATCGGTCGAAAACCTGAACCTGCGCGAACTGGCGGCGCCGGAACTGATGTACCTGGCGAAGGAAACCGGCGAGACGGTCTACCTAGCGGCGCGGGAAAACCTGTCGGTCGTCTATATCGACAAGATCGACAGCCAAAAGCCGATCCGGTCGTGGAACGCGGTTGGGGGAACCGCGCCGCTGCATTGTGTCGGGACGGGCAAGGCGATCCTTGCAGCCGAGTACGACAAGCTGCGAGACCAGATCGCCGGGGAACTGGTGGCGCATACGGACCGGACGATCACCGATCTTGCCGCTCTGGATGCCGATGTCAAAGCCACGCGGGAACGTGGCTTTGCCTTTGATACCGGAGAGTTCCGGGACCGCATCCTGAGTTTCGGGGCGCCGATCACCCTGCCGGGGGGAGAGGCCGTTGGGGCGCTGGGCATTTCGCTTCCGGATATCAACCTGCCGGAAGGCGGGGTGGACCGGTTCGGCGCATTGGTGTCGCACGCGGCCCGCTCTGTCTCGGCAAAGCTGAGCCGCGGCTAAGCTGGCGTCAGCCCTTTTTTTCGGGGAACTCCACCGGGCCGCCGTGTTTTTCCCAAGTTGAAAAGCCCTCTTTCAGATGCGCGGCCTCAAACCCCATGTCCTGCAGCGTGGCCGTGGTGAGGGCAGAGCGCCAGCCGGACGCGCAATGGAAGACGAATGTCTTGTCCTCCTGTCCGAAGACCTCTTTGAAATAGGGGCTGTCGGGGTCGACCCAGAATTCGATCATCCCACGCGGGGCGTGAAAGCTGCCGGGGATATAGCCGCTGCGCTGGCGTTCGCGCACGTCCCGGATATCGACGATTACCACGTTTGGGTCGTTCACCATGGCGATCAGATCCGGCGTTTCGATCTCTTTGATGCGGGCGCGGGCGTCTTTCACCATCTGGGCTGAGGAGATTTTAAGCGGCATCGTCGACTTACCTGTGTTGATATGTGGAACGTGTATTTCATATGTTGACACGTTTTGGGGTGCCATGCAAGCTTTCGGATAACGCTGGAACAGCAATTCGAATTGGAGAATCGACGCATGACCTCATCCGATGCCATTTCGCTTTGGGACGCTTCGGCCCAAGAGCCGGACTTTCATGCGCCGCTGGAAACCGGCGGCAACATCGTTGATGTGGCCGTGATCGGCGGGGGGTTCACCGGGTTATCCACGGCGCTGCACTGTGCCGAAAAAGGGCTGTCGGCCCATGTCATCGAAGCAGAGCAGATTGGCTTTGGAGGTTCGGGGCGCAACGTCGGGCTTGTGAATGCGGCGCTCTGGCTGCCGCCGCAGAAGGTGCGTGAACAGTTGGGGCAGACCTACGGGCCGCGCTTCATCAAGCGGTTCGGACAGGGGCCGGAGTATGTTTTCTCTCTGATTGAAAAGCACCAGATCCGCTGCGAGGTCACGCGCACCGGCACCATTCACGCCGCCCACGGGCCAAGCGGCCTGGTCGATCTGCAGGAGCGGCACAAGGAATGGCAGCGGTTGGGCGAACCGGTTGATCTGCTGAACCGGGACGAGGTGTCCAAACTGATCGGAACAACCCATTTTCACGGCGGACTCGTGGATCACCGCTGTGGCACGATCAACCCGATGGGCTATTGCCGCGGCCTGGCTCGCGCGGCGCTGGCTGCCGGTGCAAAGATCAGCACCGGGGTGCGCGCCACCGGGCTCAAGCGTGATGGTGAGGTCTGGACCGTCACCACCGATCAGGGGCTGGTCCGGGCGCGGGCGGTGGTGCTGGGTACCAACGCCTACACCGATACGCTTTGGCCGGATCTCAAGCGCACTTTCACGATGATCCACTACTTCCAGCTGGCAACCAAGCCGCTGGGGCCGGAAGCTGCTCACATCCTGCCGGGACGACAAGGGCTGTGGGACACCGGGCAGATCATGTTCAATATCCGCCGCGATGCCTCTAATCGGCTGCTTGTTGGCTCGATGGGCAAGGTTATCGGCACAAAGGATCGTGGATTGTCACATCGCTGGGCCAAGAAACAGATTGCGCGGATCTTCCCGACGCTGGGCCCGGTCGAATTTGATGAGGCCTGGCACGGGCAGATCGCGATGACGCCCGATCACCTGCCGCGGGTTCACGAGCTGGACACCAACCTCTTTACGTCGATTGGCTACAACGGGCGCGGCATCACCACGGGAACCATGTTCGGCGAAACCATGGCCGGATTGCTGACCGGGATGGATCGTGCGGACCTGCCCCTGCCCATGACTGATCTTTCGACTGTCTCCAGCGCGCCCTTCGTGTCGCGCATCTATCAATCCGCGTTCACTGCCAACCAAATCATGAAGGCGATCTGACCCATGGCCATTCCAGAGAACCGTGTCGGTGTCGATATCGGCGGCACCTTTACCGACGTTGCCCTTGCCCAAGCGGGTGGTTTGTCCACCTGCAAGGTCCTGACCAACTACGCGCAACCCGAACAGGCGATCCTGGACGGGATCGCCATCGCGGCGGAGAAGGCAGGGGTCGCTCTGGGCGACATAGGGCAGGTGATCCACGGCACGACCCTGGTGACAAACGCACTGATCGAACGACGCGGTGCTAAGCTGGCCTTTATAACAACCGAAGGCTTTCGTGATGTTATCGAGATGCGCTCGGAAAACCGGTTTGAGCAATATGACCTGAACCTGACCCTGCCGACGCCACTGGTCCCCCGGGAACATCGATTCACCTTGAATGAACGCATGGGTCCGAACGGAGAGGTGCTGTTGGCTCTGGACCCGTCAGAGGTGCAGCAGATGGTTCAGACCGTGCTGGATGGAGACTATGACGCCGTCGCCATCGGCCTAATGCATTCCTACGCCAACGACACGCATGAGGTCATGATGGCAGAGGCGCTGCGCGCCGCCGCGCCGGATCTGTCAGTCTCCATCTCCTCGGTCATCTCACCACAGATGCGGGAACTGCCGCGTTTCAACACGGTGATCGCCAATGCCTATGTGCAGCCGCAGGTGGCCGATTACCTTGGCCGGTTGGTGGCGCGGTTGCAGGAGGCGGGTATTTCCGCGCCGGTCTTCATGCTGCATTCCGGCGGCGGGCTGATCTCTGTCGATGTGGCCGCCGAACAGCCGGTGCGCCTGCTGGAATCCGGACCGGCAGGCGGCACGATCTTTGCCGCTGACTTTGCGCGCGGGCACGGGCTGAACAGCGTCCTGTCCTTTGACATGGGTGGCACCACCGCCAAGATCTGCCTGATCGAAGGCGCCGAACCCAAGACAGCCAACACCTTCGAGGTGGCCCGCACCTATCGCTTCAAGAAAGGGTCGGGCATGACCGTGTCGACCCCGGTGGTCGAGATGGTCGAGATCGGGGCAGGGGGCGGGTCCATCGCGTCGGTCGACAGCCTTGGCCGGATCCAGGTTGGTCCCCGGTCCGCCGCGTCGGAACCCGGTCCGGCCTGCTATGGGCGCGGCGGGACGGAGCCCACGGTCACGGATGCCAACCTGCTGCTGGGCCGGCTTGACCCCGAGAATTTCGCAGGCGGGGCCATTCCGCTCTCCCCTGACGCTTCGGACAAGGCGGTGTCGGATAAGCTGGCGGCGAAGCTGGACATGGGTGTCTCGGACGCGGCCTTTGGCGTGACGGAGATGGTCGATGAGAACATGGCCAATGCCGCGCGGGTGCACACGGTGGAGAACGGCCGCGACATCGAACATTTCACCATGATCGGTTTTGGTGGCGGCGCACCGCTGCACGCCTGCCGGCTGTGTGAAAAGCTGGGTATTCGCGAATTGATCATCCCGCCGGGGGCGGGCGTCGGTTCTGCCATCGGCTTTCTCAAGGCGCCGTTCAGCTACGAGGCCACGCGCGGCCTGTTCCAGCGGATCGAAAATTTCGATGCTGCGTCCGTCAACGCCGCCTTGACGGAACTGGAGGCCGAAGCCACGGAGTTTGTCAGCGCTGGCGCCAAGGGGGCCGCGACGACGACCCGGCTGACCGCCTTCATGCGCTATTCGGGACAGGGTTGGGAAATCCCAGTTCCGCTGCCCTACAAGACCTTTGTCGATGCGGATCGGACGCAGATCCTAGAGGCCTTCGAAGCCGCCTATCGCACCCTCTTTGGTCGGGTGATCGACGGGTTGGGCGTCGAGGTCACCAACTGGTCGCTCGTCGTCGCCTCGGTCCTGCCGGAAACGACAGCGGTTGTCCGGCACGACAGCGGCACCGCCGTCACGCCGCTGCGCACCCGGCAGTTCTATGACGCCGCACGCCGCCAGACCGTGGATGCCGCCGAGGTGGACCGCAACGACATGACCCCCGGCCGCGCGGTCGATGGTCCCGCCATCATCGTTGAGAACGAAACCACCACCATCGTCACCTCGGCCTATCGCGCCGTGGGGCAGGGCGATGGCAGCCTGCGCCTGATCCGCAAGGGAGACGTCCAATGACCACCACAGCGATTGACTATCAGATCATGTGGAACCGCCTGATTGCCGTGGTCGAGGAACAGGCCACGACCCTGATCCGTACGGCCTTTTCCACATCGGTGCGCGAGGCGGGCGACCTTTCGGCAGGGCTGTTCGACCGGCAGGGGCGGATGATGGCGCAGGCCGTCACCGGAACGCCTGGCCACGTCAATGCCATGGCCGAAAGCGTCACCCATTTCGTCCGCGAGATCGGCGCGCAGAACATTTTCGAGGGCGATGTGTTTATCACCAACGATCCGTGGCTGGGGACCGGGCACCTGCACGACATCACTGTTGTCTCGCCCAGCTTCCGGGGCAGTCAGCATATCGGCTTCTTTGCCTGCACCGCGCATGTGGTCGACATTGGCGGGCGCGGCTTTGGCCCCGACGGGAATGAGGTCTACGAAGAGGGCCTGCTGATCCCGATCATGAAGTTCGCCGAACGCGGCGAGGTTGCGCGTGACCTGATCCGGCTGGTCCGCGCAAACGTGCGCGAACCCGATCAGGTGGTCGGCGACATGTATTCGCTGGCCGCCTGCAATGAGGCCGGGGACCGCCGCCTTCAGGCGATGATGGGGGAATTCGGCATCGACGATCTGGGCGGCCTGTCCGATTTCATCATCGAAAGCAGCCGCAAGGCCACACGAGAGGCCATCGCCAAGGTGCCCGATGGAACGTTTCGCCACACGATGCAGGTCGATGGCTATGACGTGCCGGTTCAGATGGTGGTCAGGCTGGACGTCGAGGGCGATCACCTGCGCGCCGATTTCGACGGCACATCCGGCATGAGCCGCTTTGGCGTCAACGTGCCAGAGGTCTATACCCGCGCCTATGCCTGCTACGGTTTGAAGTGCGCAATCGCGCCGCAGGTGCCCAACAATACCGGGTCGCTGGAACCGTTCGAGATCACCGCGCCAGAGGGCTGCATCCTTGCGGCCAAACGCCCGGCGCCGGTGTCGGTGCGCCATGTCCTTGGGCATTTGGTTCCGGACGTGGTGTTGGGGGCGCTGCACCAGGCGCTGCCCGAAACGGTCCCGGCAGAGGGGGCAAGCGCACTGTGGAACATCCAGATTTCCGCGCGGCCCAGCGACCCGGACAGCGGCCTGCCGAACCGCGAGGTGCTGATGTTCAACTCTGGCGGCACCGGCGCGCGGCCGCAATTCGACGGGCTGTCGGCCACGGCCTTCCCCTCGGGCGTGTCCACCATGAGCGTCGAGGCCACGGAACACGTGGGCCCCATCACGATCTGGCGCAAGGATCTTCGCGCGGGATCTGGCGGCGCGGGTGCTTTGCGCGGCGGGCTGGGCCAGATCATCGAGATCGAACCGCGCGAGGGGTATGACTTCTACTTCAACGCGATGTTCGACCGGGTCGAAAATCCAGCGCGGGGTCGCGACGGCGGCGGCAGTGGCGCGCCCGGGCGGGTCGAACTTGCCGATGGCACTCCGCTCCGCAGCAAGGGCCGTCAGCAGGTGAAGAACGGACAGCGGCTGAAACTCAGTCTGCCGGGTGGCGGCGGCTATGGCGCCCCGGAGAACCGCGACCGCGCAAGCGTCGAGGCCGACCTGAAGGCCGGATTGATCACGCCGGAACAGGCGAAAACAGACTATGGATACGAAGGGTAAGACGATGACGGGGAAACCTCTAGCACTGGTCACGGGCGCGGCCCAGGGGATCGGCTATGCCTGCGCCGAGGCGCTGATCGAAGACGGCTATGATGTGATCCTGTCCGACATCCAGACGGAAGGCGTCGCCAAAGCGGCGGAAACCTTGGGCGCTGTCGCAGGCATTGTCTGCGACATGGGCGACGTTGCGCAGATCGAGGCGATGTTCGCGCAGATCGCAGCGGATCACGGCCCGCTTCACGCGCTGGTCAACAATGCGGGCATCGCCATGCCCGGCGATTTCCTTACCTATGACCTGAGCGCCTTTGAAAAGGTGATCGATGTGAACCTGCGCGGGGTCTTTGTGGCCACGCAGCTGGCCGCGCGCGTCATGGTCGAGCACAAGATCGAAGGCGCGATCGTCAACATGTCCTCGATCAATGCGCAGGTGGCGATCCCGGCGATCCCGGCCTATTGCGCGTCGAAGGGTGGCTTGATGCAACTGACCAAGGTCGCCGCACTTGCGCTGGCCAAGAACAACATCCGCGTGAACGCGGTCGGCCCCGGCTCCATCGATACGGAGATGATGGCGGGCGTCAATGCCAACCCCGAGGCCTTTCGCGTGGCCATGTCGCGCACGCCGCTGGGACGGTCGGGCAGCGCGCGGGAAATCGGTGACGTGGTGGCGTTCCTCTGCTCGAAGAAGGCCAGCTACATCACCGGTGAGACGATCTATGTCGACGGCGGCCGCCTTGGCCTGAACTACACCTGCTGAGGCCGCGCAAGATGTCGAGATATCCCGAGACATACGCTGCCTGGCAGGCTGATCCGGTCGGGTTCTGGCAGGAGGCGGCGCAGCAGATCGACTGGTTCACGCCCGCCACATCTGTCTTCAACGCTGAGGCCGGGGTCTATGGACGCTGGTTCGACGGGGCGACCTGCAACACCTGCTTCAACTGCGTGGACCGGCACGTTGCGGCGGGGCGGGGTGATCAGCTGGCCGTCATCCACGACAGCCCGATCACCGGCACAGTTGCCCGCTACACCTACGCGGAACTGTTGGAACAGGTCAGCGCGCTTGCCTCCGTCTTGCGCGGGCTGGGCGTGGCCAAGGGCGACCGAGTGGTCATCTACATGCCGATGGTCCCTCAGGCGATCTTTGCCATGCTGGCCTGCGCGCGGCTTGGGGCGGTCCATTCGGTTGTCTTCGGCGGCTTCGCGGCGCAGGAACTGGCGACCCGGATCGACGATGCCGCGCCCAGGGTGGTGATCTCGGCCTCTTGCGGGATCGAACCGGGACGAGTGATCGCCTACAAGCCGCTGCTGGATGAGGCCATCGACCTGTCACGGAACAAGCCGGACCATTGCGTGATCCTGCAACGCGACACGCTACGCTGTGAGCTGACCGCAGGCCGCGACGTCGATTATGCGCAGGCTGTCGACGGGGCCATCGCAAGTGGCGCGGGCACGGAATGTGTCCCGGTCGCCGCCACCGATCCGCTGTATATCCTCTACACCTCCGGCACCACGGGCCAGCCCAAGGGCGTCGTGCGCGACAACGGCGGTCATATGGTGGCGCTGCGCTGGACGATGGAGCATCACTACGGCATCCAGCCAGGCGAGGTGTTCTGGGCCGCGTCGGACGTGGGCTGGGTCGTGGGACATTCCTACATCTGTTACGGTCCGCTGCTGCATGGGGCGACCACCGTGGTCTTTGAGGGCAAGCCGGTGGGCACCCCGGATGCGGGCGTCTTCTGGAAGGTCTTGCAGGATCACGGGGTAAGCGCGCTGTTCGCCGCGCCTACCGCGCTGCGGGCAATCCGAAAGGAAGACCCCGGCGGCGCGCGGATCGCCGATTACGATCTCAGCCGCTTTCGCACGCTCTTTCTGGCCGGGGAACGCTCTGACCCGGCGACGGTGGAATGGGCGCAGGCCAAGCTGTCCCGCCCGGTCATCGACCATTGGTGGCAGACGGAAACCGGCTGGCCCATGTCCGGCAATCCGGTGGGTCTTGGTGCCTTTCCGGTCAAGCCGGGCTCTCCGGGTAAGCCGATGCCGGGGTATGACATCCATGTGCTGGATGACGAGGGGCACCCGGTTCCGCCCGGAACGCTGGGCAATATCGTCTGCAAGTTGCCGCTGCCGCCTTCGGGCTTTCCGACGCTGTGGAATGCGCCCGAACGGTTCGTGTCGTCCTATCTGGCAGAGTTTCCGGGCTACTACGCGACCTCGGACGCCGGGATCATCGATGAGGAAGGCTATGTCTTCATCATGGCGCGCACTGATGACATCATCAACGTCGCCGGGCATCGCCTATCGACAGGCGCGATGGAAGAGGTCATCGCCAGCCACCCCGACATCGCCGAATGTGCCGTGGTGGGCAAGGCGGACGCGCTGAAAGGGCAGATGCCGCTGGGACTGTTCGTGACCAACGACGGGGCCAACCGTGATCCGAAGGAACTGGAACGCGAACTGGTGACGCTGGTCCGGTCGAAGATCGGGGCCGTTGCCGCCTTCAAAACCGCGATCGAAGTCAAGCGCTTGCCCAAGACCCGTTCCGGCAAGGTGCTGCGCGGGACGGTTCAGAAGATCGCCGATGACATCGCGTACAAAATGCCCGCTGCCATCGACGACCCTGCTATCCTTGAGGAAATCACCACCGCGCTACGGGCGCGCGACCTGATCGGAGAACCGGCATGATCGAACGACTGCACACTGGCCATCGCATGAGCAAGATCGTCAAGCACAACGGCACCATCTATCTGTGCGGGCAGGTGGGGGCGGGCGAAACCGTCGCCGATCAGACCCAAGATTGCCTGTCCCGCATCGATGCGCTGCTGGAAGAGGCCGGATCGGACAGCGCCCACATCCTGCAGGCCATCGTCTGGCTGGCGGACATGGCCGATTTCTCAGAGATGAACGCCGTCTGGGATGCCTGGGTGCCTGCGGGCATGGCCCCGGCACGGGCCTGCGGCGAGGCGCGGCTGGCCCGCGACGCGCTGAAAGTCGAGATCATCATTGCCGCCGCAGAGAAACCCAGCCCAGAGGGAGAGCGCACATGACACCGGCCGTTGAGATGCGCAATGTCAACAAGTGGTACGGCACCTACCACGCGCTCAAGAACGTCAACCTGTCGGTCGCGAAGGGCGAAAAGATCGTGGTCTGCGGCCCGTCGGGTTCCGGCAAGTCCACGATGATCCGCACCATCAACCAGCTTGAGGAACACCAGTCCGGTGAAATCCTCATCAACGGGGAGCCGATCAACGCCGATGCACCCAACATCGAGGCGATGCGGCGCGAGGTGGGCATGTGTTTCCAGCACTTCAACCTGTTTCCCCATCTCAGCATTCTTGAAAACTGCACCCTCGCACCGATGCTGGCCCGCAAGATCCCGCAAGCAGAGGCCGAAGAAACCGCGATGCGGTTCCTGAACAAGGTTCAGATCGGAAATCAGGCGAAGAAGTTTCCGGGGCAGTTGTCAGGCGGGCAGCAACAGCGTGTCGCAATTGCCCGCGCGCTGTGCATGAAGCCGGAGATCCTGTTGTTTGACGAGCCGACCTCGGCGCTGGATCCCGAAATGATCGGCGAGGTTCTGGACGTGATGGTCACGCTGGCCCAGGAAGGCATGACCATGGTCTGCGTGACGCACGAGATGGGCTTTGCCCGCAAGGTCGCGGATCGCGTCCTGTTTATGGATGCAGGTGAGATCATCGAGGAAAACGACCCGGAGACGTTCTTTACCTCTCAGACGAACGAGCGCACGCGGGCCTTTCTGGATCAGGTGCTGACGCATTGAATCCATCGGCGGCTGGCCTGCGAACGCGGTCAATGAGCGAAGGCCTGTGCTGCCAAGGGCTGTGCCAAGCGCTTTGCTGATTAGATCACCGGGCGGACCGATCGCAGGTCCGCCCGGTTTTGTCTGAAAGTCAGCGCAGCAATTCCAACTCTTTCATGTCGTAGCCCAGCGGTCCGGCAAAATCTTCGATCGAGTCGTAGAGCAACTCCAGCGAGTATTGCGGGTTGTGCGCGTAGTTGCCGGGATCTGCCGTAACCAGCTTCCAATTGAAGGCCGCACGCAGGCTGCGAGGCGTCCAGGAACCGTAGACGACGGGTTTGCCATCGGCGACGTCAATGACACCGTCGCCATTCGCATCCGCAAAGAAATAGGGATAGCGATTTCCGTCATAAATGACCGGGGCGCCGACGACCTCATCCGCATAGGCCCGGATCATCTCCATCAGCGTATCGGCATTGGCCATGATGTCGGACCGGATGCCGACAGAGGTGTCGCCGCTGCCGTCATAGCTCTGGCGGGCAATACGAATGCTCTGCGGGCTGTCAGCCTGATGGCAGGTCAGGCAGGGCTCGAATTCCACCTCCAGTGTGTGCGGCTCATGGCAGGAGTTGCAGCTGGCAACGGGACGTGCGTGAAAGAAACGCCCCGAATAGTCCCGCCCGTCGTAGTGATAGCCGGCCGCGCCGTATCCGCCCAGCCATGTGGCAGCGGCGGTGGCGTAATGCGGGTTGATGAAGCGCAGCTTGGCATCGGGCTCGTCTTCGTCGAGGTCTGCAATGGCCGTACGGACATTTGCGCCCGACGTGCGCCCCTGATGGCAGGTCAGGCAAGAGGCCTCGACCCCCTGAACCGGGTGGATGACACCACTGGGGAAGGTCACGCTCTTGATCTCGGCCAGCCCGGCGTTATGGCATGTGCCGCAATCGACGACGCCGCCGGTATTGATGGGACCGTTCACAACCCCCGGTTCTGTTCCGTCAAGGCCATGGAAATCGCGGAACCCCTCGCCGGAATGGCAGGTCGCGCATGAGGCGTTAATTTCACCTTCTTCGTCCCAATGACTAAAGGCCTCGGCCGCCGCGTTGGCATGGGCCGAGCGGAACCAGTCAGAAATCGCCTTGTCGTTGTCGATCTGGATTTCGGCGGGTTTGAACGGGCCGGATTTCGGCAGGGCAAAAGGAATCACCGGCGTCTCATCGGTCTTGGTGGCGTCCGACGCTGTCTGGCCAAAGACCGTGCCGCCAATGGATAGCGCGGCAAGCCCCGCCAAAAAAACCATCGGAATAGATGATTTGAGGGATGGCAATGGCATATTCGGCCTCCTGTGCGCGTTGTTCCACTGTCTCGGCCCAAAGGTAGACCGCACTGGCATTTCAGACTTTGATTTATCTCATGTCTAGGGTTTGATTCTCCGTGCTAGCGTGCCGCCTGTTGAGGTCAGCGAAAGTCGCGGGCAGGGTGGACGCGGCGGCGCAGTAAATCGGGGGCAGAATGGCATTCTTCGGATCCCGGGCAGGGCTCAGCCCGGATTTCCCTACTCCACCCGCGGACCCGGTGGTTACGGATGTGACCACGGAAGAGGCCGCCGTTCGGCCGCCGACGGGGCGGTTGCTGCATGTCACCTCGCTGGTGAAAGAGGGGGATTCTGTCGCGAAAGGGGCGGCAGTCGCCTGCCTGCGCCACGCGCCGGACATCTGTTTCAGCGCGCCCGTGGCCGGGCGGGTCGCGCGTATCTCGCTGCTGCCGGGTCGAAAACTGTCAGAAATCGTTTTGTTCCGTGAGGATGACTCCTCTGTCGAGACGCATGACACAGGGCCGGCCACCACGACCGCGGGCCTGAGGCGCCTGATGCAGGGCGCGGGCTTTTGGCCGTGGCTTCGGCGGCGGCCCTTCGGCGGGATGCCATCGCGCGAAGAGACACCTGCCGCAATCGTCGTGATGGCCGCCGACACGCGGCCCGGTGCGCCCGATCCCTGCCAGGCTCTGGAAGGCCGCGAAGAGGATTTTTCCCGCGGGCTGGCGGCGCTGGCCCGGCTGACGGAGGGGCCGGTTCTGGTCTGCGTGCAGAGCGGTACGCGGCTTGAATGGCCGGACCCGGGTGAGGACCGCATCCGCAAGGTAACCCGTGGGGCGCGGCATCCCCAGGCCGCTGTCGGGATATGCGTCCATCAATTGTTCCCCGCCGGTCTGGATGCGCCGGTCTGGGATGTTCATGCCGAGGATGCCGCCGCCCTTGGCACGCTGTTGAGGACCGGCAGCCTGCCGATGACGCGGCTTGTGACAATCACCGGGGCCGCGCTGCGAGAATCGCGCACCGTCCGAACCCATTCGGGGGCGGATCTGCGGCAGTTGACCCATCGCATTGTCGCACCCGGCCAACATGAGTTGATGTCCGGTGCGGCGCTGGACGGCCACGTGGCGCAATGGCTTGCGCCGCGTCACCGCCAGATCACGGTCCTGCCGCGCAGACCGGCGCGCAACCGGCCTCACTGGCTGGTGGCGGCCCTCAATCGCAACGCGTCGGGCAATCCGGTCATTCCCTCTGCCGCGCTGACGCAGGCGTTCGCCGCGGCGCTGCCCGCCACGCCATTTGTCCGTGCACTGGGCGCGGGTGATGACGAAACGGCGATGAAACTGGGCCTGCTTTCCCTGTTGGAAGAAGATGTTGCGCTTGCCGACTATGTGCTGAGCGAGGGTGGACACCTCAAGGATCAGTTGCGCGCCGTGCTCGACCGGATCCAGACAGAGTTCGCGGCATGATCCGGGGGCTCTGGAACAGGGAGACCGTGGCCGCGATGTTGCTGGCCGCCTACCTGCCGCTGGCGGTGTTCTGGCTCTGGCTGAACGCGCCAGAGGCGCTGGCGCGGCTTGGGTTGTCGCTGCTGGTGGTGGGGTTCTGGCATCTGGTGTTCATGCTCTTGCGGGCGCAGCCGCCATCGCTGGTCGGTCTGATCACGGCGTTCGCCATCGCGGTTCTGGCCCCCGTGGATCTGGGCGTGTTCCGCATGGTGCTGGGCATCAGCTTTGGCGTGGTGATGGGGGAATTGGTGTTTGGCGGCTGGGGCCGCAACGTCGTGAACCCGGCAACCGTGGCCCTGTCTTTCCTGGGCTTTGGCTTCCCGGGCTTCGGCTGGCCCACGTTTGACGCGCCGGTTGTCTGGGCGGCGATTCCGGCGGCCCTGATCGGCGCGGCCTTCGGTGTGATGCCGATTGGGGTGCTGGCCGGCGCGGGACTTGTCGCGCTGGGCGCGGTGCTGGCCGGGGTCCTGCCGGAGCCGGTTCTGCTTGCCTCCGGGCTCGCACTGGTGCTGCTGGTGGCCGATCCGGTCACAAGCGCGGCGACATCGCTTGGCCGTTGGCTCAACGGTGCGCTGTATGCGGCGCTGGTGATCCTGTTTGCCCAAGGGTGGGCCGGGGCGGCCCCGGTCCAGATCGCCGTTGCCGCAGCATTGCTTTCTTCTCTTGCAGCGCCGCTTCTGGACGAAGCCGCGCTGACCCTCTGGATTGCCCGACGCAGGAGGCGACATGGCCGGTCGTGACTGGAACCCGATACGACGCTTGCTGGCACTCCCGAACGAAAGCCGGGTGAAGACGGTCATCGTCGCCTTTCTTGTCGCGGCGATCTGCGCGGCGCTGGTCAGTGGCGCCACGGTCTACCTGCGGCCCATTCAGGCGGCCAACCGCGCGGCAGAGGAACAGGCCCGGATCGCGGCGCTGGTCCGTGGCATCCCCGGCATGACGGACTTGCTGGAACAGTCGGGCGGCACCCTGTCCACCGTGGTCGTGGACCTGGACAAGGGCCGTGCCGCATCAGAGGTGACCCCGGCGACCCTGGAAACCGCGCTGGCCGATCCGGCGAACTGGACCACGCTCACTGCCGGGCAGGATCTGGCGGGGCTTGGCAGACGGCCCGACTATGCGCAGATCTTTCTGCTGCGCGATGCCGACAAGGTTTCGCTGGTGCTGCTGCCGCTGGCGGGGCAGGGCTATGGCGGGCAGATCGACGCGGTTCTCGCGCTGGGAGGTGACATGAACACGATCGCCGGGATCGCCATCACCTCGCATTCCGAAACGCCGGGTCTAGGCGGGCGGATCGAGGAAGCCGCTTGGCAGGCGGGTTTTGCCGGAACCGAATTGCGTAATGACAGCGGGGCTATCGCCTTTCGCGTGGCGCAGGGCGCGGCGTCGACTGCGCAAGAGGTCGACGGCATCACCGGCGCCACGCGGACCGGGCGGGGCGTGACCCAGATGGTGCGCTTCTGGCTGGGCCCCGACGGATACGGCCCGCTGCTGGCCGCCATCGAGCGCGGAGAGTTCTGAGCCATGGCGCAGCGGATGAACTTCTGGACCACCCTGACCGATCCGCTGATCCGGCAGAACCCGGTGACGCTGCAGATCCTTGGCATATGCTCGGCGCTGGCGGTCACAACGACGCTTGTGACGGCGGTGACCATGTCGGTCTCTCTGACCGTAGTTCTGACGCTGGCGGCGGGGATCATCAGCCTGATCCGGCGGCATATCCCGGACACGATCCGCCTGATCGTGCAGATCGTGATTGTCGCCTCTCTGGTGATCGTGATCGACCAGATCCTGCAGGCCTACTTTGCCGAGGTCAGCCGCGCGCTTTCCGTCTATGTAGGGCTGATCACCACCAATTGCCTTGTGCTGGGCCGGACAGAGGCCTACGCCCGCCACCACGCGCCGCTGCCGTCGATGGTGGACGCCTTTGGCAACGGGTTGGGCTATTCGCTGGTTCTGATCGTGATCGGCGCGCTGCGCGAATTGTTCGGCAAGGGCGCGCTTTTTGGCGTGCAGGTCCTGCCGCTGGCCGACGCGGGGGGCTGGTTCACGCCGCTGAGCCTGATGTTGCTGGCGCCCTCGGCCTTCTTTCTGCTGGGCCTCTTGGTCTGGGCGGTGCGCAGCCTGAACCCCGAACAGGCCGAAGCACCCGAACACACGCCGCCTCTGCGTCCGGAGCCTGCAGAATGACAGAGCTTTGGGGCCTTTTCATGACCGCGGCCTTTGTCGACAACATGCCGCTGACCCTGTTTCTGGGGCTGTGCACCTTTCTGGCCCTATCCAGACGGCCCGAGGCGGCCCTTGGGCTGGGCGTGGCAATGACCGGCGTTCTGGGAGTTACGGTGCCGCTCAATCACCTGATCTACACGTATCTTCTGGCCCCTGGTGCCTGGACTTGGGCGGGTCTGCCGGAGATTGACCTGTCGTATCTGTCGCTGATCGCCTTCATCGGGGTAATCGCCGCCTCTGTGCAATTGCTGGAACTGTTGCTGGACCGGTTCATGCCGGGCATCCACGCGGCCTTTGGGGTGTTCCTGCCTTTGCTGACCGTGCAATGCGCCATCCTTGCGGGCAGCCTGTTCATGGTCGAACGCAGCTATACGCTGGCTGAATCGGCGGTCTTCGGTCTGGGCAGCGGGGTTGGTTTCGCCGTGGCGGTTGCGATGCTGGGGGCGATTCGCACCCGCCTTGCCTATGCCGATTTGCCCGACGGTCTGCGCGGTCTGGGGGTCGCCTTTGTACTGGCGGGGCTCATGTCGCTTGGCTTTGCCTCCTTCGCGCAAATGGCGGCAAGCCAATGACGGAGGTGTTGCTGGCAAGCGCCGTCATCGTGACGCTGGTCGTGGGGCTAAGCATTGGGTTGCTGGGCCTGCGGCGACGGCTGGTTCCCGAGACGACCTTTGAGGTCGCGGTGAACGACAAGGTACATCTGGTCGCCCGACGCGGCGACAAGCTGCTGAACGTTCTGCACGGAGGTGGCATCCTGATCCCCGCCGCCTGTGGCGGGTCCGGCACCTGCGGCCTGTGCCGGGTGACGGTGACGGGCGCCGGGGCGGGTGAGCCGCAGGCGACAGAGCGTGGCGTCCTGTCGCCCGGCGAACGGCGCGCCCATGTCCGGCTCGCCTGCCAGACCGGCCTGCGTGGCAACTGTTCGGTTGACGTGCCGGACGACATCCTGAGCGCCGGTGGCGGGTTCCTGTGCAAGGTGGCCTCTACCCGGATGCTGGCCCCTCTGATCCGAGAGATCGTGGTCGACCTGCCGCCGGACCGCTCATCCGAGTTTCGGGCGGGCGACTTCATGCAGATCACGGCGCCGCCCTACAGGCTCGATTTCAAGACGCTCGACATTCCGCCCGCGTTTCAGGACGCCTGGGACATCGCGGGCTGGCGCAGGATGCGCGCCGGATCAGAGGACGAGGTCACGCGGGCCTATTCACTGGCCAGCAGGCCGCAGGATACCGGGCGCGCCGTGTTCAACATCCGCCTTGCGGTGCCACCGCCGGGGCGCGAAGACAGGATGCCGCCGGGTGTCGTGTCCTCCTGGCTTTTCTCGCTCCAGCCGGGCGATGACATCACCCTGTCCGGTCCGTTCGGAGAATTCCACGTCCAGCCGACCAGCCGCGAGATGGTCTATGTCGGCGGCGGCGTGGGGATGGCGCCCCTGCGCGCCATGATCCATCAGGAACTGGCGCGCGGGACGTCCCGCCGGATTCGCTATTTCTATGGTGCCCGGTCTGCCGCGGATCTCTTCTATGCCGAGGAACTGGCTGCTCTGGCCGCGCAATACCCGAATTTCAGCTGGACGCCCGTGCTGTCCGATCCCGCACCGGGTGATCGCTGGCGGGGGGCGACCGGATTTGTTCACGAGACTCTGCGCGCCCAGATGCAGGGCCACAGCGCGCCGGAGGAATGTGAATATTACCTCTGCGGTCCGCCGATGATGATTTCGGCCGTTCTGGCCACACTTGAACGGCTCGGGGTTGAGCCGTCCTCCATCTTTTACGACGATTTCGGAGCCTGAACCATGAAGCTACGCCTCCAGAACCCCGGTCGTCGCGCCGCCCTTGGTCTTGTTGCGGCGGCGGCGCTGATGCCGCGCACCGGCTTTGCGGGCGGTGTCGAGACACTGAGCGGAGCCGCTTTCGGGACACATTGGCGGATCGCCACCCCGCCGGGCAGCGGCCTTGCCGCGCTGGCCCCTCAGATCGAGAGCCTTTTCGCACAAGCGGACAAACAGTTTTCGCCTTGGCGCGCCGACAGCGCCATCAGCCATTTCAACGCCAGCCCGGCTGGCAAACAGGCGGCGGATCCCGCGCTGATCGAAGTGACGGCGGCGGCGCTGGACATCGCCCGGCGGACATCGGGGGCCTTTGATCCGACCGTCGGGCCTTTGGTGGCGCGCTGGGGGTTTGGTCCGATCGCACAGGGCGGCGCGCCGGACTGGCGCGCGCTGAGCACCACGCCAGACGGCCTGTCAAAGACACGCGCTGACCTGACATTGGACCTGTGCGGCATTGCCAAGGGCTGGGCGTTGGATCGCGCGGCGGATTTGGCGGGCACTGCCGGTATCAAAGACCTGCTTTTTGATCTGGGTGGGGAATTCATCGCATTGGGTCAGCACCCCGACGGGCGCGACTGGCGGGTTGCGGTCGAAGCGGCACTGCCGCTGGCACCCAGCCCCGCAGCGCTGCGTCTGCTCGGCGGGACGGCGGTGGCCACGTCGGGGATGCGGGCGCAAAGCTATGTTCTGAACGGGCGCCAGTACAGCCACATCATCGACCCCGGCACAGGCGCGCCGGCGTCCGGTACGCTGCGCTCCGTGACCGTGGTGGCGAGCGACGCGATGACGGCAGATGGCTGGGCCACCGCGCTTTGCGCAGCGGGCGATGAGGCCGGGCCGGACCTTGCCCAAACACACGACATCGCGGCGCTGTTCCAGTACCATGACGGTCAGCAGATCCGGCAGATCCGGACCGGCGCAATCGCCGACCTGATCCTGTAGGCGGAGAAAGCCATGGAAATCGCCTTTGCCATCGTGATCGTCTGTCTTGCTGCAGGGGGCATGGCCATCGGGCTGCTGTTTGGTCGCAACCCGCCGCGTACTAGCTGCGGCGCAGCGCAACGGATCGCGGCAGCGCGCTGCTCGGATTGCCCCCTGCGCCAAGCCACCGAGGGAGAAGGCCCGCAATGACCGAATACCGTGTTGGCGCGATCACCCGCACCGAAATCGTGACCCTGCAGGCGGAAACCCCGATCCGGCGCGCGGTGGCCGTTCTGGTGGATGCAAATGCGGCAGCCGCGCCGGTTCTGAGCGACGACGGCCGCCTGATCGGCATCCTTTCGCAGAAGGACTGTTTTCAACCCGCACTTTATGCCAGTTACCACCGCGAATGGACCGGACAGGTGGCCGACCACATGACGGGGACCGTCGTTTCGGTCGATGTCGAAGATGAAATCATCCGCGTGGCGGAAATGTTTTTGCGCTACCCGCACCGGGTCTTTCCGGTTCTGAAGGGGGCAAACGTGGCCGGTCTGCTGCATCGGTCGGATGTGCTGCGGCTGCTGACGCGCATCGGCTGAGGACGCCCGGAGTGCGTGCCGATCTGGCGATCATCGGGTCAGGCGCTCCTTGCGATAGCTGGCCGGTGTCGTGCCCACCCAGCGTTTGAAGGCGCGGGTAAAGGCGCTTTGTTCCGAAAACCCGGTGAGAAAGGCGATCTCGGCCAGCGAATGCCCCTCGTCGCGCAACAGCCCTTCGGCCAGATCCCGGCGGGTTTCCTCGGTCAATGACTGGAAACTAAAGCCATGTTCGGACAAACGCCGATGAAAGGACCGAGCGCTCAGGCCAAGGCCACGCGCGATCTCCGCCATTTTCGGTGTCCCTTCGCTGAGCGATTGCGCGATGGCGGCCTTGGCCTCCGTGACGATCGGGGGGACTTGGTCGATCTCGGACAGTTCCGCGTCAAGCTGCGAGATCAGGTAGCGGGAAATCCCCTCGTCCCCAAGGATGTTCGGTTGCGTCAGCGTTTCCGGTGCAAATAGCACCGCATCAAGACCGGCGTCGAACCGGACCGGGCATCCGAACCAATCCTCATGCGCGGCTATCGATGCCGGGGCGGGGTGCGAGACCAGAACCTCGACCGGCGTAACCGACACGCGGCTGACCTGACGGGCCAGTGCCACCGTGGCAACAAGCGTGGTCTCGTTCGACAGACGCATCCCCAGACGCCGCTCTCCGGGGCGGTGAACAACGTGAAGCAACCCGCGCGGATCGGGACGCAATTCATACCCCACCACGCTGGTCCACAGCCGTGCATAACGTTCGACCCTACAAAGTGAACCGTGCAGGTCGCGGGCAGCTTTCCACGCCAGCCCCAGCGCCCCGTATTCGTCGCAGCGCATCGAGGCACCCACGCGCACGGGCAGATCCGTGGCGTCCACCTGCGCGGCGATGCTTTCCAGCATGTCGTAATAGGTCTCTGCCAGGATCATCACCCTGGGATCCCAAGGCGCGTCCGGGTCCAGGCCGACACGAGCAAGCATGGCTGCGGCATCGATACCCTCGCCAGCCGCGGCAATCATCTTGCGTGCAAAGAGCGACGTGACATAGCCCATGGCCCCAAGCTTAATAAGACCGCTGTCAAAGGCCAAGCGGGCGGTGCTGGGCGATTTGCTCAGGTCATCTGGCGTACCACGTCGATGACATGGCCATCCCGGTATTCGCAGACGGCCACGACGCGCCCGTCGGACGGGGGCGGGACGTGTCGCGTGGACGTTGCCATCGCCTCGGCTCGGAGCGTTTCGAAAGAGCGCACCGGCAGGCCGGCCTGTCCCAACCGCTCTGCGAGATCGGGGCGGCACGGGTTCACGGCCAGCCCGGCCTCCGTCACCACTACGTCCACTGTTTCGCCCGGCGTGGTCAGGGTGCCGACCTCCGGCACCAGCTTGGCGTAACCCGCAGCGGTCAGCCGGGTTGTCACAATGGTCAATCCCGCGCCTGCCGCCGTGTCCGAATGCCCGCCCGATCCGCCGATGATCGTCCCGCCGGCACGGGTCGTGACATTGACGTTGAACGCCTGATCGACCTCCGTCGCGCCAAGGATGACCGCATCCACCCGGTCCACCACCGCACCGCCGATGTGCGGGCCCGCGTAGACCGATGCAGACATGCTCTGATGGCGCGGGTCGGTCTGATAGGATCGGACGGCGTCGAGATCAAAGCACTGCACGTCCAGCAGCGCGTTGAACAGCCCCTCGTTCAGCATCCGCACATGGAACCCGGTGATACCGCCGGAACAGAAACTACCGGTGATCCCGCGCGCGGTCATGATATCGCCCACGGCGGCGGCGGTTGCCAATGATACGCCGCCCGCACCGGTCTGAAAGGCAAAGCCATCCGCCAAGGCGCCACTTGCCGCGATCACATCGGCGGCGGTGCGGGCGATCTGCAGGCTTGTTCCGTCCTCTGCCGGTCGGGTCGTTCCAGAGGCGATGCCGGCGGGGTCTCCGATCCGATCCACGCAGACGACGTGATGCACAAGGTGCTGCGGTATGTCGATCAGCGGGGCAGGGTAGGCCAGCAGGCAATCGGTCACCGCCACCACTCGCCGCGCCACCTGCACGTCGACCATCGGATAGCCCAGCGTTCCGCAGGCGGTCTGACCGGCGCGTCCGGTGATATTGCCTGCTTCATCCGCAGCCGGGGCCGCGACAAAGGCCACGTCTACCTGCAGTTCCCCAATGTCCAGCGCCCGCGCGCGCCCGCCGTGCGTGGTGAGGACGACAGGCGCCGCCAGTTCCCCCCGGCTGATCGCCTCACCCACCGGTCCGGAAATGAAACTGGTCGTCAGCCGGGTCACGGTCCCGGCCCGGATATGATCGACAAGCGGGGCATGAACCGGAAAGATCGAGCTGGCGGCCACATGCAGATCCCGAATGCCGCACCGCGCCAGCGCCTGCAGGACAAGGTTGAGCACGGCGTCGCCATTGCGCAGGTGATGGTGGAAAGAGATCGTCGCGCCATCGCGGATTTCGCAGGCGTCGATGGCAGCGTCGAGATCGGCCAACAGCTTGCCGCGGGGCCGGGTCTTGGCCGCCGTGGCAAGCGGCTGAACCGCGCCGTATCCCGGAATCCGTCGGGGAAGGTCCCGCATCGCGCTCTCCTGACCAGTGTCCGGCGATCTATGGGCAGTCGCGCGCGAAAGGCAAGTTGGAGCTGGCTATTGCTCTTGATCGATGCCTTCGATCAAGGCCTTGGCACGCAAGAGGTGTTGCCGCATCTGGCGCCGCGCCGTGTCCGGGTCACGGTCCGCGATTGCGGCGACAATGGCCTGATGCTCGGCAATCGACCGGTGATGGTGTTCGTCCCGCAGATCGTCGGCGTTGCGGGGCAACGTCACGCGCGCTCGCGGGATCAGCAGGGGCCCCAAGTAGTCCAGGAGGTCGACCATGTAGGGATTGCCGCTGGCTGCCGCGATGGCGTTGTGAAAGCGCAGGTCGGCCTGCGCGGCACCGGTGCCCGTGCGCAGTGTCTCTTCATGGGCTGCTGCGGCGGCGCGGATGTCTTCCAACTGGGCGTCGCTTCGTCTCTCGGCGGCCAGGGCCGCGCATACGGCTTCAAGACCTAGCCGCAATTCCAGCACCGAGCGCACATCCGCTAGGGTTTCGCTTTGCGGCAGCTCGAAACCAGAGCCGCGCGGAATGACCTCTGCCACCACATGCGTGCCGCCCGGTCCGGGGACCAGTACACCGCTTTCGGTCAGATCCTCGATTGCCTTGTCGATGATGGATCCGCTGGTGGTGAATTCCGCCATCAGTTCTTCGCGGGTGCCGGGCGAAGCGCCGGGGCGCAGGGTGCCGGTTTGCACCCGTTCCCGCAGGCTGTTTGCCACCTGATCGGCCAGTTTTTGCGCCCAGAGCGCGCGGCGGGACGTGGAATGCGCCATATCAGCCTTCCCTCACGGAGCGTTCATACCGGATCGAAGCAATCAGCGACAAACCGATCAGACAGGCGCCGATCAACCCGGTGATGACCTCGGGAATATGCACAAGGGATTGAGTGAACATGATGATCGACAGCACCAGCACCGAGTAGAATGCTCCGTGTTCCAGGTAGCGAAATTGCGCCAGCGTCTTGCGCTCGACCAGCATCAGGGTCATCGACCGCACATACATCGCGCCGATGCCAAGGCCGATGGCGATCAGGAACAGGTTCTGCGTCAGGGCGAATGCACCGATCACCCCGTCGAAGGAAAAGCTGGCATCCAGCACTTCGAGGTACAAAAAGGCCCCCAAGCCGCCCGCCGCCGCCGTGCCCCGCGCCTGATCAGAGGCGTCTAGGAAATGGCCCAGCAATTCGACCGCCAGAAAGGTCAGCAACCCGCTGACAGCGGCAAAGAGGAATTCCGCGCCCTCGTGTCCGGGCAGGCTGACCGTAAAGATCATGGCCACGGCCAGCACCAGCGCCACCTCCAGCCCACCGACTGCGGACCAGTCGCGCAAGCGGCTCTCCAGAATACGCAGCCAGTCGACCTCTTTCTCTTCGTCCATGAAGTAGCTCAGCGCCACCATCATCAGGAATGTCCCGCCAAAGGCGGAGATCGACAGATGCGCCTCATCCATGATGCGGGCGTATTCCTGCGGTTCCCGCGCGGCAAGCAGGATCGCCTCGAAGGGGCCAATGCGGGCGGCGATGACCACCACCAGCAGCGGAAAGACGATCCGCATGCCGAAGACCGCGATCAGGATGCCCCATGTCAGGAACCGGTGCTGCCAGACCGGTGACATGTCCTTCAGCTTGTTGGCGTTCACGATGGCGTTGTCGAAGCTCAATGAGATTTCCAGCACCGCCAGCACTGCGCCGATCATGAAGAACGATAGCGTGCCACCCGCCGTGCCGGTTGTCTGCCAGCCCAGCCAGCCTGCCAGCAACAGACCCAGCGCGGTCAGGGCGACCGGCCATCGGAAATAGGTCATCAAGGAGGTCATCTGGCGCTGTCCGACAGGTCGTAAACCGGGGTCAACAGCGGTTTGCCCGCGTAATGCGCGGCAAGATTGTCGACCACCGTCTGCGCCATGGCATCGCGAGTTTCCACCGTGCCGCTGGCGTGATGTGGGTAGAGCGTGATGTTGGGCAATGCCGTCAGAGCGGGATCCGGGGTGGGTTCGTTCACGAAGACATCAAGCCCGGCGCTGCCCAGCTTGCCGTTTGACAGCGCCTCGATCAGCGCCGCTTCATCCACGACACTGCCACGCGCGATGTTGATCAGGGTGCCCTGTGGTCCGAGCGCCTCAAGAACCTGCGCGTTGATCATCTTTTCGGTTTCCGGCCCGCCGGGAACGGCCAGAACCAGAACATCCGCCCAGTCGGCCAGCGCGACGACATCGGCGAAATGGCGGTAATCGACGGACTTCTTGCTGCGGGCGGTATAGCCCAGTTCCATCTTCAGCGGTTCCAGCCGCCGGGCGATGGCCAGACCGATGGTGCCAAGCCCGACAATACCGGCCTTTTTGCCCTTGTTGGCGGACAGCAGGGGGTAGGGCCCCTTGCGCCCCCAATCGCCCGATTTCACATAGTCATGTCCGGCGATCAGATGCCGCCGGCAGGCCAGCGTCAGCAACAGGGCAATGTCGGCCACATCGTCATACAGCGCGTCCGAACTGTTGGTGAAGGCGATGCGATGTTCGCGCAGGGCGGCATCGTCGATGTTTTCGAACCCGGCAGAGGAACAGGCGACAATTTCCAGATTGGGCAGGTGGTCCAGATCGGCGCGTGTCAGATCCGCATGACCGTTGGTGACGACGCCGGTACAGCGCGACCCGTATTCGGCCAGAAATGCATCACGGTCGGCGGCCTGATCGGCGCGGTGCAGGGTATAGGTCTCTTCCAGTTGCGCCATTGCTTTGGGGCGGGCGGGATAGAGAACAAGAACGTCTTGTTTGGTCATTACGATGCCTTTTGCAATGCAAGTCGCTGGCGACGCCGCTCTGCCTGCACGTCCGGATCAGGATGCAGAGAGGCGGCCATGAGGTTGCGGGTATAATCCATACGCGGCGCGTCAAAGATCTGGGCCACCGGCCCCTGCTCGACGATCCGCCCGCCCTGCATGACCACCACCCGATGCGCAAAATCGCGCACCAGCGGCAGGTCATGGGCGATGAAAAGGTAGCTCAGGCCGAATTCGTCCTGCAGCTTGTCCAGCAGGTTGATCACCTGCGCCTGAATGGACACGTCCAGCGCCGAAACCGCCTCGTCACAGACGATCAGTTTAGGTTCCAGCGCCAGCGCGCGCGCAATGGCGATGCGCTGTCGCTGACCGCCGGAAAACTGGTGCGGATAGCGGTTCATGTGCTCGGGGCTGAGGCCGACATGGTCCAGCAGGTCCTGCACCTTGGCTTTCCACTGCGCCTTGGGCAGGATTTCGGGATGGATGACCCAGGCTTCGGAGATGATCTGATAGACGCTCATGCGCGGGTTCAGCGATTGCGTCGGGTCCTGAAACACCATCTGGATGTCGCGGCGCAGGTCGAACAGCTCTTTTGGCGGCATCGACACAAGGTCCTGCCCGTTCCACAGCGCCTCGCCCGAGGTCGCCTCTTCCAGACGCAACAGGCACTTGGCCAGCGTGGATTTGCCTGATCCGCTTTCGCCCACGATGGCGACGGTTTCCCCCGGAAGGACGGTCAGGCTGGCATCGTCCAGCGCAACGAAGGCACCGAACGTCTTGCTCAATCCGTTGATTTCGAGGATCGGCTTGACCCCGGTGCCGAGCGGTTTGGCCATTTCGCCGCTGCCCGGGACGGCCCCGATCAGCTTTTTCGTGTAGGGGTGCGACGGGTTGCGATACACCTCCGCCGCGCTGCCGGTTTCGACGATCTGGCCCGAGTTCATGACCACCACCCGGTCCGCCACCTCGGCCACGACCCCAAGGTCATGGGTGATCAGCAGCAACCCCATGCCGGTCTCTTTTTGCAATTCCTCCAGCAGGGCCAAGATCTGGGCCTGCACCGTCACGTCCAGTGCAGTGGTCGGTTCATCCGCGATCAGGATGTCGGGCTTCAACGCCAATGCCATCGCGATCATCAGGCGCTGCCGCTGGCCGCCGGAAAACTGGTGCGGGTAGGCGTCTATCTTGTTCTCATAATCGGGGATGCCGACCCGCTTCAGCAGGTCCAGACAGCGGGGACGGGCCTGATCCCGGGGCATGCCGTGGGCCGTCATCATCTCTTCGATCTGGAAACCGACGGTATAGACCGGGTTCAGATGGCTGAGCGGATCCTGAAAGATCATCGCGATGCGCTTGCCATTCAACTGGCGGCGTTCTTCCTCCGACAGTTTCAGCAGGTCGCGGCCTTCGAAAAAGATCTCGCCCGAGGTGATTTCACCGGGTGGGCAGTCAATCAGGTTCATGATGGCAGAGGCAGAGACGGATTTGCCCGATCCGCTCTCACCAAGGATGGCAAGGCATTCGCCCCGGTTCAGGTGCCACGTGACATCGCGGACCGCATGAACCGTTCCCTGAGCGGTGTGGAAATCCACCGTGAGGTTGCGCACTTCGAGAAGAGGGTCAGCCATTCTTCTTCCTCGCGATTTCCAACCGCCAGCGCTGTACCGGGTCCAGCGCGGTGCGCATCCAGTTCGACAGCAGGTTCAGAGACAGGGTGGTCAGGATGATGGCCAGCCCCGGCCAGAAAGACAGCCACCACGCCGTGGTCAGGTAGGGACGACCCTGCGACACCATCAGGCCCCATGTGATTTCGGGCGGCTGGATGCCGATGCCGAGAAACGAAAGGGAGCTTTCGGCCAGCATGACAAAGGCGAAATCCAGCGTGGCGATGGTGATCAGCGTCGGAAAAACAACCGGCAGGATGTGGCGAAAGACGATGCGCGGGGTGGAGGCGCCCATGACCTTGGCCGCCTGCACGAACATCCGCTCGCGGACTTCCAGTACCTCGGCGCGGGTCGTGCGCAGGTAGACGGGGATGCGGGTAATCGCCAGCACGATCACGATATTTCCGACCGAAGGCGACAGCATGTAAAGCACGATCACCGCCATCAGAAGCGAAGGAAAGGACATGATCACATCCGCCAACCGCATGATGATCTGGCTGCCCAGCTTGTTGGTGTAGCCCGCAATCAACCCCAGCGATGAGCCTATTAGCAGCGAAAAAACCACCGCGCCGGCCGCGACCATCATGGTGTTCTGCGCAGCAACGATGATCCGTGCCAACAGCGGACGGCCCAAGGCGTCGCCGCCCAGCCAATATACCCACGGCTTGGTGAAATCGAAGGGGGCGGCGTTGCGGCCGCGCAGGTTCTGCTTGGTGGCAATCTCTTCCAGCATCATCGGCCCGAAGACCGCACAGAGCACGACAACCAGCAGGAACAGCGTCGCGCAAAAGGCGAACTTGTCCCGCCACAACATCCGCAGCACCTGCAGATAGGCGGGCGGCACGTCGGCCACGGGCTTTTGTTCTGTCACGGCCATGGGGTCAGTACCGGATCCGCGGGTCGAGAACCGCGTAAAGAATGTCGATCAGCAGGTTCATCACGAAGATGGCGATGGCCGTGACCATGATGGCGGCGACGATAACGGTGAAATCCCGTTGCAGGATGGAGTCGATCATCAGCTTGCCGACACCGGGAAAGCCAAAGATCGTCTCGACGACCACCGCGCCGTTCAGCAGCCCCGCCGCCTGATCGCCGATGACGGTGATGACCGGCAGCATGGCATTGCGCAGGGCGTGGACAAAGATGATCGGGCGGTTCTTCACGCCTTTTGCGCGCGCGGTCTTGATGTAGGCGGAACTCAGGGTCGAGATCATCGACCCCCGCACCACCTGCAGGATCAGGCCAAAGGGCCGGATGAACAGCACCCCGATCGGCAGGATCCAGTGCCACGGCGTGCCGGTGCCGCTGGTCGGCACCCAGCCCAGTGTGACCGAAAACAACACGATGGCGACAATGGCGATCCAGAAATCCGGAGCGCTGGCGCCGATCAGCGAAAAGAAGGTTGCCAGACGATCAAACACACCGCCGACGCGAAAGGCCGCGAGACTGCCGATCACGATGGCCGAAACGGTCACCAGCAGCATCGTGATGGCGGCCAGCTGCAGCGTCCAGGCAAAACCGCGCAGCACGGCGTCGATGGCCGGTTCGGCGCGGCGGATCGACATGCCGAAATCCAGTTGGACAAGATCGCCCAGAAAGCGCCCGAACTGAACCAGCAGCGGGTCGTTCAACCCGTGGATTTTGCGAAAGTTGTCGCGCGCTTCCTGGCTGGCGTCGACGGGCAGGTAGAGGTCGGTCGGATCACCGGTCAGGCGGCTCAGGAAGAACACCAGAATGACTAGACCGACCAACGATATCGCGCTGGCGATTGCGCGTTTTCCAAGAAAGGACTTCATTGTGGTGCCTCATGGGGGCCGGGGGCGGGCAGGGCCGCCCCCGAAGCCGTCTTACTTGAACGAGATCTGCGAAAGCTGCAGTTCGCTGTTGGTCCGGATGGTCGGATGGAAATCCAGCCGCGGGTTGACGCGGCTGAAGCCCACCATGTGGAACAGGATCACGTCGTTCACCGTTTCCGAGTGGATATAGGCGAAGAGCTCTTTCCACAGCGCCTCACGCTCGGCGCCGGTTGCGCTGGTGGCGGCGGCCATCATCGCATCCAGCTTGGCATCGCGGGTCGCGGACTGCAGGCCCTCGCTTGCGTACTTGAAGTACATCGAAAACACCGGATCGCCGTTGGCATTGTCATGCTGCGCGGCGACGATTTCCGGCCCCCGGTTTTCCGGGAAGGGGTTGGAATAGTGTTCCAGCCACTCGGCCACCTCGACCATCTGCAGCTTCATGTTGAAGCCGGCGTCCTGCCACATGGCCAGCAGCGCCTCCATGGTTTCCAGCACGTTGCCCCAGTTGTTGGTCCGCCCGATCAGCGTGATCTCGGTATCCACCGGAACGCCGTCGGCCTTGGCCGCGGCCAGCAGTTCCTTGGCCTTGTCCAGATCAAAGGGGTAGGGTTCCAGCGTTTCGTTGTAGCCGATGGTAGAGGGCGGCGTGATGCCGGTGGCCAGCAGCGTGCCGTCGGCAAGGATCGTGCCCACAAACGCCTCGCGGTCGACCGCGTAGTTCAGCGCTTGACGCACGCGGACGTCATCCAGCGGCGCCATCGTGTTGTCCGGGCGCATGTAGACGGTTTCCGAGTTCGGATAGCTGAAATCCATGCTCGGATCGGTGGCATCCTGCAACGCGATGTTGGGCGCGATGTCCGCCTCACCTGCGGCCACCATGGCCGCGCGCACCGCCGAGTCGGAGCGGAACACATAGGTTGCCGAGGTCACGGACGGGGTTTCGCCCCAGTAATTATCGTTCAGCGACAGCTTGATGTGCTGGCCGCGCGCATATTCGTCAAAGGTGTAGGGGCCGGTGCCGATGGGAATGTCCACATAGGCCTCTGTCGTGGTCTCCGACGGCACGATAGTGACCGTCGAGATTAGCAGCGGCAGGATCGGCTGCGCCGGATCCGCGGTGACCTCGATGGTAGTGTCGTCGACAACGTTCGTGGTCAGTTCGATGCCGCCAAAGAACTTGGCGCCGATCTCACAGGAAATCGTATCCACCTTGATCCGCTTCAGCGAATGGGCGACGTCGGCGGCGTCCAGCGCGCTGCCGTCATGAAAATTCACGCCGCTGCGCAGGTTGAAGCGCCATGTGCCATCGCCCATGTCCTCCCAGCTTTCGGCAAGACGCGGCTGCAGGCCGGAACCGGGCACCAGTTCGGTCATGGTCTCAGAAACGTTTTGCAGCACGACGCGGCCGACGTTCGACCGCGACGCCTCGCAGGGGTCAACGATGTCCAGTTCTTCGGACAACACGACGGTCACTTCCTCGGCAAAGGCCGCCCCGGCAATCGTCGAGGCCAGCAAAGCCGCAGTGAGATGGGTAAACTTATGGGTCATGGATTCTCCTCCCTTGTCCCTGAAATGCGGCGCTCCCTCCCCGGAGCGCCTTTTGTATTCCGTTCTGCGGTTCAGGCCGCTGGCGGAAATTTCCTGAAGGCTACGCTGTGCCCCAGCTATGTAAATTCCAATCTTGGATTGTTTTGATGCGCAATTTGTATCACTCTTCCAGGGCCGCCTCTGGCGGCATGCAGGACAGGAGCGACTTTTGGCAAAATCGGGGTTTGAACTCTATCAGCTCAGGTGCTTTGTCGCGGTGGCCGAAGAGCTCAATTTCCGCCGGGCGGCGGAGCGGTTGAACATGACGCAGCCGCCGCTGTCGCGGCAAATTCAGATGTTGGAACAAGCAGTTGGCGAAAGTCTGCTGGAACGCAACAACCGCGCCGTGAGGCTGACGCCCGCCGGGGAAAGCTTTCTCGTCAGTGCCGGGGACCTGCTGCAACGTGCCGAACGGGCGGCGCTGACAGCGCGACAGGCCGCACGCGGAGAGGCGGGGGGGCTTGCGCTTGGGTTTGTGCCCTCTGCGGGTATCGAATTTGTGCCAAGGCTGGTTTGCGCGGTTCGTGACAGCCTGCCAAACGTCGGCATCAGCCCGTCCGAAATGATGAGTTACGAAATCAACGAATCGCTGCTGTCCGGGCGTCTGGACATGGGGCTGACGCGCACCGCGCGCCGCCATGCCGAGATCGAGAGCACGCTTGTGGTAAGCGAACCCTTCGTTCTGGCGGTGCCGTCCAGTCATAGATTGGCCAGCGTCCCGCAGGCCCGGCTTGCCGACATCGATGGTGAGCCCTTCATCGGCTATTCCGCCGACCGGGGCGGGTTCCTGCGTGAAATCCACGGCGCGCTCTTTGGCAGCGAGGGCATTGAGCCATCGACCGTCATGGAAGTCAGCCAGACCACGTCCGTTCTGGCCTTGGTCAACTACGGCGTGGGGGTCGCGGTGGTGCCGCAATCCGCGCAGGCGGTCAGCATGGCCAATCTCACCTTCAGGCAGATCGAAACGCCGGATCGGTTCCGGTCCACCCTGTACCTGACCGCCGGGCCCAAGCGGCGGGACCTGCCGCTGTACCAGCGTCTGCGGCAGATCGTTCTGGAGGCGCTTTCCCCGTTTCGCTGACCCACCCGTCACGGCACAAATGACCTCCGCGCGCTGCGGGCCATCAGGATCGTCGCGACAAAGATCACCATGCCCCCGATCCATGTGCTCATCTGCACGACCTGACCGAAGAAGAAATATCCCAGCACTGCCACGAAGGGCAGGCGCAGAAAGTCGACGGGACCGATCAATGAGGCCTCTGCATAGTAAAAGGCGCGCGTCACGCATCCCATGGCCAGCGCCCCCAGCGCCCCCTGCAGGGCCAGCAGCATCCATTCTGTCCCGGTTGGCGTTTGCCAGACAAATAGCGCCGGAATGGCGGCGATCGGCACCGTGGCGATCAGGTTCCACGCCACAAGCGTTTCGGTCGAATCTCGCGCGGACATGGGCTTCAGGATCAGTTGGATCAGAGCGGTCAGCAGCGCCCCGAGCAGCGCAAACAGCAGTCCCGAGGAAACGCCCGCCCCGCGTCCCGGGCTGAGCACGATCAACACGCCGACAAAGCCGATGGCCACGGCGGCAATGCGCAGGGCGCGCGGTGTTTCGCCCAGAAACACCCAGGCCCCCACCGTCACGAAGATCGGCGCGGTAAAGGCAATGGCCGTGACATTGGCCAGCGGCGCAGTTGCGAAGGCCACGAAATACGCCAGCAACGAGGCCAGCTTCAACGCGGCGCGTAGCACGTGCCGAAACCGGTAATTTGATTTCAGGATGCCGGGACGGGACAGGATCCACGGCAGCACCACCAGCAGGCCGAACAGCGAACGGGTGAACCCCATGACAAACGGGTGCACGCCACCCGACATCAATTTTATCAAGGCCGCATCGACTGCGCCCAGCCCCGAGGCCAGCAGCATCAGGCTGACACCTGCGAGTTCCGAACGATCCGGATTCATGCCCCATCGTGACTGCGCCATTCATGCTCCGATGATGTGCCGGGCAAGGTTCAGCCGCGTCACAATTCCTGAAAGAAGTCTTGCCGGGCGCCCATTAATTGTCAAAAGAATTTTGGAAACCGTTCAGAGGGCGCCGGAAAATTCGTGTAAACATATTGAAAAACAAATATTTGCGAACCTGTTTCCCGTCTTATCTGCCTGAAGATTAATCATTATAACTTGACAACTTTTCCGAACGGCGAGCATCCTGCATCAAGGAGCTTTCGGGCAGGGAGGGGATGAATGCTTACGCCGGAACAGATTGCGTCCGCTATGGACGGGCGTTTGCATCCAGCTGGTGAGGGCCGGGAGGAGGCCCTCTTGCCTTCTCCATGCGTCCAGAATCATGCCGCGTTCCTGTCCCCGTCGCCGCAGGGCTTGTCTTGCCTCTGGTTCGGCGGATCGCTTGAGGGAAAATCTGACATTTCCATCTGGCGCGCAACGCTGGGGGAGGGGGGCTGGACGCCTGCCCAGCGGCTGACAGATGATCCCGACCGCTCAGAGCAGAACCCGGTCCAGTTCGATGCGCCCGATGGGCGGCGTCTGATCCTGCACACGGCACAGCCCGGCGGCAATCAGGATGCCTGCGTCGTGCGGATGCGGGCCGAAGGGGGTGAGCCGGTGGATTTGCCGCTGCCGACCGGCACATTCGTCAGGGCACCGATCCGGATCCGTGCGGATGGTGCGTGGCTGCTGCCGCTCTTTCTGTGCGTCTCGAGACCCGGGCAAAGGTGGACCGGCAGCCATGACACTGCTGCCTTGGCCATCAGTGCGGATGCCGGGCAATCATGGCGCGTGGTCCATGTGCCCGCGTCGATGGGCTGTGTGCACATGACGCTGGTTCCTATGGGGCCGGACCACTACGCGGCCTTCTTCCGTCGGCGACAGGCCGATTTCGTCTACCGGACCGAAAGCCTTGATGGCGGGGAAAGCTGGTCAACGCCGCAGGCCACCGATCTGCCCAACAACAATTCCTCGATCTCGGCGATTGCCCTGTCGGACGGGCGCATCGCCATTGCCTGCAACCCCGTGAACGCCGCCCTGCATCCCGATGCGCGCCGAGAGTCGCTCTATGACGAATTGGGCGACGAGGACGACCGGCCATCCGCCAGCGGCGGCTGCGCGCCGGTTTGGGGCGTGCCGCGTGCGCCCATGGTTCTGGCCCTGTCCTCGGATGGCGGTCACAGCTTCCCGGATCGGATCCTCGTCGAGGATGGTCCGGGCGATTGCCTGTCCAATGACTCTCTAGACGGTCGCAATCACGAAATGTCTTATCCCTCGCTGATCGAGGATGCCGAGGGCACGCTGCACCTTGCCTACACCTATCACCGGCGCGCCATAAAATACGTCCGTCTCAGCCGTTCTTGGCTGGACGCGCAGTCCCACACTGGTTGAGAGGACCCCGATGGACCTGTCCCGCCCAATTGCCCTGCACCTGCCGAAACGGATCGAGGTCGGCTCTGGCACCGCGGCCCGGCTTGGCGCCTGGCTTCAGGGCACGCCGCGTGTGCTGGTCATTGCCAGCCCGTCGACCGCCTCCCTTGTGGACCGTCTGGACCTGAAGGGGGCGGTGCGCGTCTTTGATGGCGTGGCACCGGAGCCGAAGGACACCCACCTGGAGGCGGCCCTGGACGCCGCGCGCGCCCACCTGCCCGAGGTTGTGATCGGGCTGGGCGGCGGCTCTGTCATGGATGTGGCCAAGCTTGTCGCCGTGCTCTGGCACAGCGACCAGACCTTGGCGGACGTGGCCGGGCCGAACCGGGTGGCGGCGAAAGGCGCGCTGCTGGCGCAGGTGGCGACCACCGCCGGAACCGGGTCAGAGGGTGGCATCCGCGCGCTCGTCACATCGACCGAAACCGGGATGAAGGTGGCGGTCGAAAGCCCGCACATGGCCGCCGACATCGCCATTCTGGATCCCGACCTGACCATGAGCGTCCCGCCCGCGCTGACGGCCGCGACAGGCGTTGACGCGCTGGCGCATTGCGTCGAGGCCTTTACCAATATCCGGGCACATCCCCTGATCGACGGCTATGCCCGCATGGGGATCGGTCTGGCGGGGCAGTACCTGGCCCGTGCGGTGGCGGATGGGACGGATGCGGATGCCCGCGCCGGAATGCTGCTGTCCAGCTTTTATGGCGGGCTGTGCCTTGGGCCCGTGAACACCGCCGCCGGGCATGCGCTGGCCTATCCGCTGGGCACGCGCGGCGGGCTGCCCCACGGGCTGAGCGTGGCGCTGCTGTTTCCGCATGTCCTCGGCTTCAACGCCGTCGCCCGTCCGGAAAAGACCGCCGAAGTTCTGGCGGCGCTGGGATTGGAGGGCGCGCGCGATACAGCCGCTGCCGTCGCCGATTGGTGCCGCACACTGGGTTTGACGATGTCGCTTGAGGCGCATGGCGTCGAGGAGGCCAGCCTTGCACCCTGGGCGGCAGAGGCCCATGCTATCCGCAGGCTGATGGATAACAATCCCCGGGACATGAGCGTGGCCGAGGTCGAAGCGATCTATCGCGCCGCCTACTGAAAGGACGGGACATGAGGATCATCATCTTTGGCGTCGGCGCCGTTGGCGGTGTCGTCGCGGCGGCGCTTGCCCTGTCGGGGCACGAGGTTCTGGGCATCGCCCGGGGCGGACGGCTGGAGGCGATACGGGACCGGGGCCTCTTGTTGCGGGGGCACGACGGGGAGCAGCGGGTGCGGCTGGAGATGGTCGGCCATGCCTCCGAAATCTCGCCGGGGCCGGAGGATGTGATCCTGCTGGCAATGAAGACGCAGCACACGATTTCGGCGCTGGAGGATCTGCGCGCGGCGGGGATCAGGGAGCAGCCGATATTTTGCATGCAGAACGGGGTGGCGAACGAAAGCATGGCGCTGCGGGTCTTTCCCAACGTGCATGGCATCAACGTCATGTTGCCGGCGGAATACATGCAGGCGGATGAGGCGATCTGTTTCGGGCGGCCCAACCTGGGGGTCTTTGACATCGGGCGCTTTCCTTCGGGGTGTGATGCGGCGGATGAGGCGCTGGCAGAGGCGTTGACGGCGGCGCGGATCAAGAGCTTTGCCACACCGACCGTGATGGAAAACAAATACGGCAAGCTGATCGTGAACCTTGGCAATATCGTCGAGGCGCTTCTGGGGCGCGGGGTGAAGTCGCCCATCCCGGCGGCGCTGCGGGCCGAGGGGATGGCCGTGATGGAGGCGGCGGGCATCGTCTGGCAGGACATGGGCGCGGGCGATCCGCGCCGGGGCACCCTGCTGACGATCGAGCCGGTCGCCGGGGTGGACCGGCTGGGCAATTCGACGGCGCAGAGCCTGCTGCGCGGCGCGGGCTCTGTCGAGACGGATTATCTGAACGGAGAGATCGCCCTGATTGCCCGGATGAATGGCGGCGAGGCCCCCCTGAATGCCCGCGTCGCGGCGCTGGCGGCCAAGGTCGCGCGGGAGGGGATGGGGCAGGTGATGAGACCCGAGGATCTGGCCGCCGCCATCGGGCTGTGACGGCGACGATTTGGCGGGCAAATTCCGGGGTGTCCACGCGTGGACAGCTTAGGGGGAATGCCAGATCAAGGGGTTACAGGGGCGAATTTACCCTTCGTTGACATTTGGCGGTGTCTGACAGGCGCGCCGTAACCCGCGTTTTCCCGCCGACCCGGTCCGTCGCCAACGCGCATCAGGCCTGCGCAGCGCCGGGGTCTGCGCGGCCCTCGAACAGCCGGTCACGAGAGCCCTTGAGGTGGCGGAACATCAGGCTGTGCGCGCTGTCGGCGTCGCGGTCGCGGATCGCGGCAAAGATCGCGGCGTGTTCGGCATAGACCTCTTCCAGCCCTTTTGGCGCGGCCTTGAGCGCGGCGCCATGGAACTGCATCCCGACCGCGATGTGATCCTTCAGCGCCTGCATGGCGGTGGCGAAATAGGGGTTCGCGCTGGCCTCGGCGATGGAGAGGTGAAAGGCGAAATCGGCGTCTTCGCGGTGGCGGGCCTGTTCGGTGGCGTCACGCATCAGGTCCAGCGCGCGGGCGATGCGGTCAAGGCTTTGCCCGTCATGACGCCGCGCCGCCTGCGCCGCCCCTTCGGGTTCCAGCGTGAGACGGAATTCATAGCAGCGGTCCAGATCCGAGATGCTGGCCAGCTGACCAAATCCCAGCGGTTCGCGCAGGCCCGACTGACGCACAAAGCTGCCCGCGCCGCGCCGCGAATAGATCAGCCCCTGTTCGCGCAGGCGGCGCAGCGCCTCGCGGATGGTGGGGCGGGACACCTCGAATTCGGCGGCAAGGTCATGTTCCGTGGGCAGCCGTTCATCCGGCCCGTAAGCGCCGGATTTGATCGCGCGCACCATCCGGTCAAAGACATCGTCCGAGAGGCTGCGGCGGCGGGCTGTGTCGGCGGATCTGGGCATGGCGGTCCGGTTGGCAAAGTTGTCCGATGCTGCGGCAATTTCCGTTTGCTGTCAAAGAGAGCGGTACGTCAGGATGTCATATCTTCGCGATCAGTTCATGTAGGTCCCGCCATTGGCGTTGAGCGTTTCCCCGGTGATAAAGCCGGATGCGGGCGAGCAGAGAAAGAGGATCGTCTGCGCGATGTCCTCTGGCGTGCCAAGGCGGCCCAGAGGCACGCTCGCCGTCACGCGGTCCCGGTAAGCGTCGGTCCATTGCTGCGACATGTCGGTCTCTGTCGGGCCGGGGCAGACGGCATTCACGCGGATGCCATGCGGGGCCATTTCCTGCGCCAGATGCATGGTCAGGTAATTCACCGCCGCCTTGGACGCGCCATAGGCGGGGGCGGCATTGCGGTGCGGGGTCTTGGCGGTGGTGGAACTGACGTTGACGATTGCGCCCGCGCCCTGCGCGATCATCGGCGGCAGGGCGGCGCGGCAGAAATGCAGGGTACCGTTCAGGTTCACGTCCATCACGCGGGTCCAGTCGTCCAGCGCCATGTCCAGCGTCGAGGAGCGCGTGTTGATGCCCGCGTTGTTCACAAGCAGATCGAGGCGGCCAAAGCCGTCCTGCGCCATGTTGACCGCCTGTTCCGCGATGGCCGGATCGGTCACGTCGCCGGCAAGGGTCAGCGCCTTGCCCCCCGCGGCGGTGATCTCTGCGGCCAGCGCCGTCAACCTGTCGCCATTGGTGGCCTGCAGCAGCAGCGCGGCCCCCGCGCGGGCCAGCGCCAGCGCCGTGGCGCGGCCGATCCCCCGGCTGGCCCCGGTGATGATGGCAACCTGTCCCTGCAGCATGATCTGTCCTCCCTGTCGGGCAGCCTGCCTTGGGCGGAGCGCCCTGCCAAGTCAGATCACGAGGTCGATGGTTTCCTCTTCCTCTGGCGTGTCGGCCGGGTCGGATTGGTCTGGCGGGGCCATGATCGCCTCATAGTAGGCGAGACCGGCAAAGCCTTCGGCGCTGTCGGCGGTCAGCACGTATTCATCGGCCACGTATTCGCGCTGAACCCAGTCCTGATAAGAGCCGATCAGCGCGCCTTCGGGGGTGAAGACCAGCGGATCATGCTGGGCGTAGGTGTCAAAGGTGGTGGTCGTGACCTCCAGTTCCTCTGGCGTCAGGTTCTCTTCGAGCCCCCATGAGGCGTAGCCCACATAGCTGGTCACGGTCACATCGGCGTTGTAATCCGCCGCCGCGTCGGTGGCGAATTGCGCGGTGCTGAGGTGGTCGGAATGTTCGATGCCCGCGTGCACGGTGGTGTGGTCCTGAATGTGCAGGTGGTCGGGGGTGTGACGGTCCATCAGCGCGGTCAGCACGCCGGTCAGCTGGTCCGCCGAATAGGTGGCGGAGCCGTCCACGGCGGTGATGCTGTCGATGTCGCCCTCTGCCAATTGTTCAAGGCTTTCAAAGCCGTAGGTGCCTGACCCGCTGCCATCGCCGAACCCGTCCGGCAGCCGCAGGAAGTAGAGGCGGATGTCCGGCTGGCTGGCGAGATAGGCGGAGGCAATGTCGAAGCCCTGACCATCGACGTCCAGCGTGACGGTCTCATCGATCCAGTCGTCGGCCCCGGCCATGTAGGCATAGGCGTCCTTTTCGCCCTCTTCGCGCCCGGTCCAGTAATCGGATCCGCGCCCGGCGTCGCCTGCGGTGAGGTAGACCGTGGTGACGGGGTTTTCGCCATCGATCAGCCCGTTCAGCGTGGGGTTCATGAACAACAGGTCGTCGTCCTGATGGGCGACGATGACCATGTCGCCGGTGCCGGGGGCGGGCGGGGGTGTGGGATCGGTTGGGTCCGTGGGGTCGATTGGATCGGTCGGGTCTGTGGGGTCGGTTGGATCGGTGGGGTCTGCCGGGTCCTCGGGGGCCGCGCCGTTGGTCACGGTGAGGTCGGTGATCTCTCCGATCAGGGGGGTGTCCTCGGCCCAGTTGGAGCTGCCGACCAGCAGGTTGGCGCGCTCCACATCCGCGGGGACGACGCCCTGGTTCTGTGCCAGCCGCGCGCCGTCCTTGTCGATCCACATCAGGCCGGTTTCGTCGATGCCAAAGGCCCAGTCGGCGGTTTGCCCTTCGGTGATCGCGCCTTCGGCGATCACCCGGTTGACCGCGCCGTCCTGCCAGAGTTCCAGCATGATCGAGGGCGTGTTCTCGATCTGCGTGAAGAGGATGTTGTTGGTGCCGGGGCCGTCGCCAAAATCGATTACCCGCTGCCAATAGCCGCCCTGGATGTCGTCGAACCGCACGGTGGCCTCGATGCGGAAGGCGCCGTCGATCTGTTGCGGGCCTGTTGTGGGGGGATCGGCGGGGGGTGTCGGATCGACCGGATCGGTTGGGGTGGTCGGGTCGACGGGATCGACGGGGTCCACCGGATCTATGGGGTCCACCGGATCTACGGGGGCTACCGGATCCACGGGATCTGGGTCCACCGGATCGGTGGTGCCGCTGCCCTCCTGCGCGATGGTCAGGTCCAGAACCACCCCGTCCAGCGCGCCGCCGCTGCCGGAGGTTCCCACCAACAGGGGCGCGCCGATGCCCTGCGGGACCGCGCCCGCGCCTGTCGCCAGCAGCGTTCCGTCCTTTTCGATCCACATGGTGCCGTCGGGATCGATGCCCACGGACCAATGGGCCAACGCGCCCTCTTCGATGGCGCCCTCGGCCAGCACCTGATGGGTCACGCCCTCCTGCACCAGCGTCAGCGCAAGGTCGTCCGAGGTGCCGACCTGCGCCAGCGACAGGACCCCGCCGAAATCAAGGATGGTCTGCCCCGACGTGCCGGTCAGATCGTCAAAGCGGGCCACCACGTCGAGCTGAAACGCCCCGTCGATGGGCTCTGGCGCGTTCAGGCGACCGCCGTCCACCGCCTCACCTTCGTTGGTGACGTCGATGCCCAGAATAGCGCCGTCCAGCGGGGTATCCTCGGACCAGTTGCTTTCGCCCAGAAGTTCGTTAACCCGCGCCACGTCCGCGGGCACCGCCGAGGTCCCCTCGGCCAGCCGCATGCCGTTCTTGTCGATCCACATCCGCCCCGAAACGTCGATGCCGACGTTCCAGGTGGCGGTCTCTCCCTGCACGATGGCGTTGGGCGCGGTGACACTGTACTGCGTGCCGTCCTGATAGAGCACGAACATTAGGTCAGAGGTATTTTCGTACTGCGTCAGCAGCAGGTTGTTGGAATTCGGGCCGTCGCCGAAATCGAACAGGCGCTGCCAGTACCCGGCGTGGATGTCGTCGAAACGGGCGATGACCTCTATTTCGACGGCGCCGGTGATGTCCTCGACATCCGCCAGCGATACAAGCTCTTCCAATGGTGGCATCGACGTCCCCCGATATCGATCTTGGCCGGACCCGCGCCGCCGGTGCAGCGCGGCGGAGACCGCCGGTTCCTCCGGGTCCGCCTCCGGGCGACTTTCTTGGCCGGAAATAAAATTTTCGTAAAAACAGGCCGGAAGCCGGCGCTGTACCAACTGGTGAACAACTATCGCGTGCGTCAGCCTAACATGGCGAATCCTGGTTTCGGGGCCGTTAATGTCGACGGTCAGGCCCCAATGCGTTTCGCGAGGGGCGACAATCCATCCCGATAAGGCGATGCCGCGTTGCGTCAGGGCAGGCCGCCGGTTAGGGTGTTCATATATGAATGATCCTGTTCAGAATGTGATGACCGTCGATTCCAAACCCGCCGCCAAGGGCCCCGAATATACCGTTCAGCCCGTGGTGCGCGCGCTGGCCGTGCTGCGCCACATCGCGGCGGGCAATCGCTGCCGCAACACCAGCGCGGCGGCCAAGGCCATCGGCATCAACCGCACCACCCTGATCCGTATTCTTGCCACGCTGGAGGCAGAGCGCATCATCGAGTCGCTGCCGGACGAGGGCGGCTATCGGTTGGGCACCGGCCTGATTTCATTGGCGTCCGAAGCGCTGGCCGAACGTGGCATCGTTCCGGCGGCGCGGCCTGTGCTGCGCAAGCTGGTGGAGCAGTTGAACCTCTCGGCGCATCTGGGCGTGCGCGAGGGCAAGGAAATCGTCTACCTGGCGCGCGAAACGCCGGTGTCGCATCTGGCCAGCACCGTGCGCGAAGGCACGCGGCTGCCCGCCCATGCCACCACGATCGGGCGGATCCTGCTGGCTGAATTGGGCCGTGAGGAATTGAAGGCGATGTATGGCGGGCGCGCGCTGGAGGCCTTTACCGCCAAGACGCGCACCACGCTGGAGGATCTGCTGGACCAACTGGCCGAGGACCGCGCCCGGCGCATGTCATGGTCCGTGGCGAATTTCGAACCCGAGATCGGCTCTGCCGCGGCACCGGTCTATGACCATCGCGGCGAGGCTGTGGCGGCGATCAATGTCACCGGCCCGGCCAGCGTCTTTGCCGACGACAGCCCGCAGGCAGCCCCCATCGCGGCGGCCCTGACCGCCGCCGCGCAAGAGATTTCAGAGGCGATGGGTTATCGCGGCTGGGCTGCGGATCAGATGTAGGCGTAGCCGAAGGACAGTTCGAAATCCGAAGGTTTCAGCGGGGCGTTGCCCCGGGTCGCCCGCCGCAGCCAGAGCCGCCCGTGCACCTGCGTCGCGCTGGTGTCCGCGTCGGCGGGCAGGTGAGCACCATCACACCACAAACCGCCCAGCCATTCCGCCCCGGCCAGAGACACCGCGCCATCGGCCTGCACGTCCTGCAGGGAGAAATTGCCGTAGCAGGTGATGCCGGAGAGATCCGCTCCTTGGGCGAACCGCACGCCGTCAAACCGCCCGATGCCCCGGAATTCAGCCCCGGAAAACCCGGCGCTGTCGTCGAACACCGCGCCTTCGAACAGGGCGTCGTTCATGAAGGCCGCGCCGGCGAAGCGGGCCGGGCCAAAGCGCACGTCCTTGAACCACGCCAGCCCGTCAAAGCGCGCGCCACTCGCGTCGATGCCATCGGGGAACCGTGCCCCGCTGAAGTCCACACCATCGAGCGCGAGCCCGGTCAGGTCCAGCATCCCGTCGCAGGTGATGCCGCGAAAATCGGCGTGATGCCCGTGTTGCCACGGCTGGCAAAGCCGGGCGCGGATCTCGGCGGCGGGGGTCACGCCGCTTGTCCGATGGCCTCACCGGCCTCACCGATGACCTCTGCCGCCCAGGGCAGGGCGAGGTCCTCGGCCATGTCGGGGCCAGAGGCGTCATGCGCGATGCGGTCGCCCACCTGCGCCGCGCCCCG
The DNA here is from genome assembly GCF_052266595.1 of Antarctobacter jejuensis. NCBI lineage: Bacteria > Pseudomonadati > Pseudomonadota > Alphaproteobacteria > Rhodobacterales > Roseobacteraceae > Antarctobacter > Antarctobacter jejuensis. The sequence continues at coordinate 79,187 of NZ_JBQQXJ010000003.1, forward strand.
CGCGATCAAGAGTTCGGCCAGCGTCTTGGGGCCAAAATTGAAGGTCTCTTCGTATTCGCTGTCACCCATGCCGAAGATGCCGAAATGGATGCCGGTCAGGTCCGGTTTCTGCGCGTCCAGCTTTTCGGCAAAGGGCTGCGCCGAGGCGGGCAATTCGCCGTCGCCGTAGGTGGAACAGACCATCAGGTAGAACTGCCCACGGTCGAAGTCCGCCGGATCGAAATCACTGAGGTTGAGCACCTCTGTCTCATGCTCGGCCTCCAGCTCTGCGGCGATATCCTCTGCCAGCATTTCGGCGTTGCCGGTTTCGGTGCCATAGAGAACGGTGATCTTCATGCGGTGGTCTCCTCATCACGGGCAAGGCGCAGCATGCCCTTGCGGGTGGCAATCTTGGCCCGGCAGCGGCCGGGGGCGGGGGATGCGGTTTCGGCGGCGTCGATGCGCTGCCAGCCTTCGTAGGTGGTGACATCCGGCAGCGCGTCAAACAGGGTTGCGCCGGGTTTGCCAAGGGCGGGTTTCAGGTCCGCGATCAGGCGCTGGGCCAGGGCCATCGCGTCGGCGCGGTTCTCCGGGATGGTGCCGCGCGGCCCGCGCCGGAACCAGCCGGTGGCATAGAGGCCGGGGGCGAGTGTGCCTGCCTCCGGGTCGTCGGCCCCGTCGATCAGCGTGTCGCGGGGCAGGGGGCCAGCGGCGCTGAACCCGATGGCGGTCAGTACAGAGGTGCAGGGGATCGTTTCATCGCCCGTGTCGGCAAGGAAACGGACGGAGGTGGCGCGGTCGGTGCCGTCGATGGCGGCGGGGGGCAGGCCGAAGCGAAAGGTGATCCGGCGCGGGCCTGTGCCGTGCCCGTCGAGTGCCGTGAGCGCGTCGAGCTTGCGGGCCTCTTCGGCATCGTCGCTGGTGCCTGCGCCGATCACGCGGATCGACACGCCTGCCAGTTTCGACAGTTCCTTGATCATGACGGTGTCGAACTTGGCCTGCGCGGCAGGGGAACGGCCGGTGATGGTGATCTCTTGGATGCCGCTGTTTGCCAGCCAGTCGGTGGGGCCGGGGCCAAGGTCCGATCCGTCCAGCTCTGCCGGCGATTTTGCCAGCAGGCGCAGCAGGTCGATGGCCACGTTGCCGTTGCCGACGATCAGCGGATGGGGGCCGAGGGCGGGCAGGGCCTCGGCATCGGGATGCTCGTACAGCGCGCGGGTCAGCGCGCCCGCGCCATGGACACCGGGCAGGTTGTCGCCCGGAATGCCAAGGCGGCGGTCCTGCGACAGCCCGGCGGCCAGGACCACGGCGTCAAAGGCGTTTCGCAGCGCGTCCAGCGTCACGGTCTGCCCCACGGCGACATTGCCGAAGAACCGCGCGCCCTGCCGTTCGAAAAGGCGGGCGAACTGGCGCGTGACGCCCTTGGTGCCCTGATGGTCGGCGGCCACGCCATAGCGCACAAGGCCGTACGGCACGGGCAGCGCGTCGATCAGGTCGACGGTCAGACCCGGCTGCGCCTTCAGCAGCGCCTGGGCCAGAAAACAGCCCGAAGGGCCCGCGCCGACGATGGCGATCTGCCCGCTCATGATGCCCTCACCACGTCTGCGGCCCAGGGGTGCGGCGCGCCGCTGAGGTCGGTGTAGATGGCTTTCTGGCGCATGTAGGCGTGCAGGCCCTGACGGCCTTTTTCGCGGCCCAATCCGCTGGCCCCGTCGCCGCCAAAGGGGGTGGAGATGGAGAACTGCTTGTAGGTGTTGATCCAGACGGTGCCCGCCCGGATCGCGCGACCCAGCCGCCAGGCGCGAGGGAAATCGCGGGTCCAGATGCCGCAGGCAAGGCCGTAGTCGTTGTCGTTGGACAGGGCGATGACCTCGTCCTCATCATCGAAGGGCAGCACGGCCAGCACCGGGCCAAACACCTCTTCGCGGCAGAGGCGCGCGGTGTTGGGCAGCCCGGCAAGGACGGTGGGCAGGTAATAGCTGCCCGCGTCATAGTGGGGGCCTTCGGGACGGGTTCCGCCGCAGAGCAGCTCCGCGCCTTCCTGTAGGGCGCGGGCCACATGGGTTTCGACCTCGGCCCGGTGGTCCATGTGGATCAGCGGGGCGACCTGTGTGGCGTCCTGAAACGGATGGCCGACGCGCAGCACCTTGGTCGCCTGAACCAGCCGGTCGACGAATTGGTCGTAGATGCGGCGCTGCACGAAGAGGCGGGAACCCGCGATGCAGCTTTGCCCCGAAGAGGAGAAGATGCCGAAGAGGATACCGGAGAGCGCCACCTCCATATCCGCGTCGTCAAAGACGATGGTGGGGGATTTGCCGCCCAATTCGAGGCTGACGGGCATCAGCTTGCGCCCCGCCTTTTCGGCCAGGGCGCGCCCCGTGGCGGTGCCGCCGGTAAAGCTGACCTTGGCGATGTCGGGGTGTTCGACCAGCAGGTTGCCGATCTCGCGTCCCGATCCCGGCAGGACCGACAGCAGGCCCCTGGGCAGGCCCGCCTCATCCACGATCCGCGCCAGTTCCAGCGCCGTCAGCGGCGACCATGAGGCCGGTTTCAGCACCACGGCATTGCCTGCCGCCAGCGCGGGGGCCAGTTTCTGCGCGTCAGAGGCGATGGGAGAGTTCCAGGGCGTGATCGCCGCGACGACGCCCATGGGCTCATGCACCGAGAGGGTCAACGCGGTGCCGCGCTGGGCGGTCAGGTCATCGTCCATGGTTTCAGCCACGGCGGCGAAATAGCGAAAGGTACCGGCGGCAGAGGCCGCTAGCGCGCCGGTTTCGCGCAGGGTCTTGCCGGTGTCGCGCGACTGGATCTCGCTGATGCGCCGGGCGTTGGCCTCTATCCCGTCAGCGATGCGGGTCAGCACGCGCGCCCGTTCGAAGGCCTTCAACGCGCCCCATGCGGGCTGTGCGGCCTTGGCGCGGGCGATGGCCTCTTCGCCGTCCTCGGCAGAGGCACCCGCGACCACCCGGTTCAGCGAGCCATCCGCCGGAAAGACCGACGTGATCTCTGCCCCGCGTCCGCGTTGCCATGCGCCGCCAAGGTACAACTCGCCCGAAGGCAGGAGTTCCGTCGTCATGTCCATCTCAGATCACCATCGGTCCAATACGGTTGCGGATCTCGCGCAGCACGGAATAGATCGTTGCCGCGCTGGTTTTGACATTGCCGGTCGATGGCTTGTTCTCGATCCGGATTTCATAGCGCGCCGCCGGGGTTTCCACGGCATAGGCGTGCAGATTGCCCGGCGCGGCGGGGTCGGCGACCAGCGACACCTGCATCCGGTCGAACCCGCCCCCGGCCAGCGCCAGCGTTGCCGCCACATTGGCGTTCTTGGGATAGCCAAGCGCCGCCTCACGCGCCGTGCCTTTGAAAAAGACGGTGGCCTCGGCCAACGTGTCGAGGGCCAGCTTGTCCTCGGCGGGGGTGCCTTTCCATGCGGCGGGCGGCTTGGTTCCCGTATAGCGCACATGGGCCTCACCTGAGGCTGAGAGCGCGGACAACAGGTCAATGCCGCCGACCGCCCCGGCGGGCAGGATCACCCGTGCGCCGCCCTCTGTGGCGGCATGTTTCAGGTCTGCGTGCAGGGTGTCATCCGCCAGCGCGCCGATGGAGACCACGACCACGTCGATCCCGGCGCGCAGCAGGGCGGGCACGCTGTCGCGCACTGCCGCCTGTCCGGCACATTCGACCACCATGTCGGGTTCGGCGGCGATCAGCGCCTCAACATCCTCGACCACCGTCGCACCGGGCAGCGCCTGTGACGCTGCCGCGCCGCGCCCGGGCCGGGCGAGCGCGGTCAGGGAAACATCATCCCCCAGAAGCCCCGCCAAGGTGCTGGCAATGCTGCCATATCCGATCAGCCCAAGCTGCATGTCCTACTCCGTCTTGCCTGCCGCGCCCGCAGGCGGACCGGCGAAAGCCTCGGCAAAGGGGCCGATGGCGCACATGTCGACCTCGATCAGTTGCGGGCCGTCGGCGTGCAGGGCCTCTGCCAGCACCGCGCCGAAACCCTCGACATCCGCCACACGAGTGTGCGGCATCCCGATGGAGGCGCAGAAGGTCCCGAATTCCGGCACCGCGATTTCGGAATAATGCCTGCGGCTGCCGTATTGCGCGTCCTGAATGTTGCGGATCACGCCATAGGCCTGATCGTTCATCAGCACGTAGACCAGCGGGGCTTTTTCATCGACCGCCGTGATCATCTCGGCCAGCCCCAGCATGGTGCCGCCGTCGCCGATCAGGGTGATCGCCTTTGGCCCCTTGGTGGCCAGCGCGGCCCCGACGCCCATCGCCACGCCCTGACCGATGCCGCCGCCCAGTGCATGCACGCCTTGGCGGGGATCGGACAGCCGCACATAGCGGTTGCCGAAGGTCGAGTTGGAGATGGTCACATCCCGCACCCAAGCGTTACCGCCCTGTGAGACGGCCTCGGATATGGCGTCGGCCACCACGCTGTAGGGGCCCAGAACCTCACGCAGGCGTCCCTCTGCCGTGGCGCGCAGGCGGGCGATGTCGAAGGCAAGGTTCGGATCGGTGTCCAGCTTTTCCGGCAGGCGGTCCAGCAGGCGGCGCAGGGTGTCCTGCGCGTCGCCATGGGCAAACAGGTCAACAGGGTAGTTGCGCCCGCCCTGCGAGGCCTCGGCGTCGATCTGGATCAGTGGGCGGGGCAGGGGCATCTTGTTGTTGCGGGTCTCGTTGCCGCGCAGGCGCGAGCCCACGACCAGCATCAGGTCGGCGCTGTTGTATAGGTCGACCGCATCCGGTCCCATGTTGAAGGCGCCAAGGCTGCCGGATTCTTCTTCGGAAACCACGCCGCGCCCATTGGTCGAGGTCACGATGCCGACGCCCCGGCGCATCAGTTCCGTCGCCTCGGCCTGTGCGCCGCGCGCACCGCCACCCAGCCAGATCAGCGGGCGCTTGGCCGATTTGAGCAGCTCGGCAATGTCGTCGATGACCGCGTCGGGTGCGCAGGGCCGGGTCGGTTGTGGCGCGTGGATCCGGCCAAAGGGGACTGCCAGCGAGCGCTGCACATCCACCGGGATCTCAAGGCTGACCGGCCCGGAGGGGGCGGAAATGGCGGCAGAGACCGCCGCCGTCAGCGACCCGATCGCGCCATTGGCGTCCCACATCCGGTAGACGGCCTTGGACACCCCGCGCAGCATTTCGGGCTGACGCGGCACATCGTGGATCGCGGCGCGGTCACGGTCGGCATATTGCAGATCCACCTGCGAGGTGATGTGCAGCACCGGGCTGCCGGCGGTCAGCGCCTCTGCCTGCGCGCCCGCCGCATTGCCCGCCGCCGTGCCGGTGGAGGTAAAGCAGACGCCAAGGTGGCCGGTGACGCGGGCATAGGCATCGGCCATGTTCATCGCGCCCGCCTCTCCCCGTGCGGGGACAAAGCGGATGCGCTCCTGCCGGGCGATGGCGTCGAGGATCGGCATGTTGTGGATCGAGATCACGCCAAAGACGGTGGTGACGCCAATCTCTGCCAGATAATGCGCTATGAAATCGCCGACCGTGTCGGTCGTCTGGATGGCTTCGTGTTTCATGTCCCTCGTCCTCATATGTGGCGCGACAGGCCGCCGGAGACTTCGAGTTGCGCCCCCGTGATGTAACTGGCTGCCCTGGAGCCTAGGAAAGCGATGGCATGGGCGGCCTCTTCGGCGTCGCCCAGACGTCCCAGCGGGATGCCCTTTTTCTGCGCCAGCGCGCCGTACCAGTCGGCGCGGCTGACGGATTTGTCCTCACGTTCGGCAAAGCGGCGGGTCCATTGGCCCGAACCGATCAGGCCCAGCAGGACGGAATTGACGCGGACGTCGGGGGCCAGTTCGACGCTGAGCGATTTCAGCAGGTTCTGCACGCCCGCGCGGGCAGAAGAGGTGCAGACCATGTGCGGTTCCGGCTGGTAGGCGAGCAGGGAATTGACCGCGACCACCGCGCCACCGGCCTCTTTCAGCATGGGCAGAAAGGCGCGGGTGGGCAGTACTTGGCTGAAGATCTTCAGCTCGTATTCCGCTTTCCAATCGTCATCCGTGGTGTCGGCGAAGGTGGAAATGCGCCCTTGGCCTGCGTTGTTGACCAGCAGATCGACCCGGCCAAACCGGTCCCCGACCTCTGCCGCAAAGGCGTTGACCGCATCTGCGTCCAGCACCGACAGGGCGCGGGCCATGACGTTGTCCTCACCAAAGTCGCGGGCCAACACGCTGGCCACGTCCTGCAGGCGGCTTTCGTTGCGGGCGCAGAGCGCGACGCGCGCGCCGGATTCCAGCAGCAGCCGCACCGTGGCAAGGCCGATGCCCGAGGATCCGCCGGTGACCACCGCGACGCATTTGTCATAGTCGTATTTCATCACGCCGCTCCCTGTGCGTCATTGCGCAATTCGGGAAAGCCCGGATCGGGCCGCCCCTGCATCACCGCCCGCTGGGCGGGGGTGGGCGGACCGGCGGTCATCCAGCGGTCCATCGCCTCGGGTTCATTGCGCGACCAGACCTTTGCCTGATGTGTGCTCTCGTCGATCTGTTGCAGTTCAGAGGTGAACTCGATCACAAAGCCCGAGGGCGAGACGAAATAGGCGAAGGGATTGTTGCCCGGCCCGTGGCGGCCGGGACCCCATGTGGGGACGTGGCCCTTTTGCTTCATCCGGCCGATGCCGCGCATGAATTCGTCCAGTGTCGGCATTTCAAAGGCGACGTGGTTCACCGATGCATAGTTGCCGCGTACCAGCGCGATGGAGTGGTGATCGGTATTGCAGCGCAGGAACACCATCTGGTCGGCGGAATAATCCGAGACGCGAAAGCCCAGCACATGCTCATAGAACCGCTGCACGCCTTCCATGTCGGGGGTGTTCAGCACTACGTGGCTGACCTTGCGCGGCTTGGCCCATTCCGGTTCCTCGTCCAGCACGCGGGCCTCTGTCCGAAAGCGCAGGCGCCGGTTGTCGGGGTCGAGGATCTCGAACCCATAGCCCGCAGCCCAGTCGTCAAAAGCCGCAGGCGCGCCCAGCACCGCCGCACCGCGGGCAAGGCATTGCGCATGCAGCGCATCCATCGTGGCGCGGTCGGGCATGGCGAAATGCACATGGTCGATGCCGAACACCGGCCCGTCCTTCAGCCCGTAGAGGAACGGTTCTTCGCCGGTGCCGCGCAGCAGCGCGGTGCCGTCCTCCTGAAAAGCCAGCTTCAGTCCCCACATGTCCTCGTAGAAGGGCAGGGTGGCCGTCAGGCCGGGGCCGCGCATCATGATGCCGCGCAGGGAACCTGTCCGTACCGTTTCCGTCATCTCTTCCTCCTGTCGGTCGCTCACACCACGGGTGCTGCGACATCCTCCAGCGCGCGGGCAAAGCGCGCCGGGTCCTGTTGGTAAAGGGCATGTCCCGCCCCGGGGATCAGGGTCAGCGTGCCGCGCGCCTGCGGGCGCAGCGCGGCGTAGACGCGGCGCGCGCCATCAGGCGGGGTCACCTGATCCTCGGCGCCGCAGATCACATCCGTGGGCACCGCCATGCGTTCGGCATCGTCCAGCAACCTGCCAGAGGCCAGCATCCGCGCCGCCTGTGCGTAGCCGGGCAGGGTGACGCGGGCCATGCCCTCCTGCACCAGCGCCAGGGCCTGCGGGTTGTCCTGCGGCTGGTGGATCAGCCGGGGCGCACGCGCCTGCGCAAAGGCCTGCGCGCCCATCTTTTCCAGATCGTCGATACGCGATTGGGCGGCGGCGCTGAGGGTGCCGCCGGCAGGGACGCCGTGGCCAATCGCCGGGGCGGCCAGCACCAGCCGGGTCACGCGGTTGCAGCGGGCAGCGGCAAAGCTGGCGGCCATCAGCGCGCCCAGCGAATGCCCCAGCAGGGCAAAGGGGCCAAGGCCCAGCCGATCCACGAACGCCTCCAGCGCCAGCGCGTAATCCGCCGCCTGCGGCCAGTCCTGCGCAAGCGGCGCAGAGCCCAGGTAGCCGGGCGCATGCCAGGCGATCACCCGCAGATCCTGCGGCAGATGCGGAAGGAGCGGCGTGAACGACTGCGCGTTCGATCCAATCCCGTGCAGCAGCACCAGCGGCGTGCCGGGCCCAGAGCGTTCGAGATAGTCGATCCCGCCGGAGGTATGAGAGATCCAGCCGGTCATGCGAAGACAAACCCGTTGTTGACGGGCAAGACCTGCCCGGTGAGCGCCAGCGCCCCGTCCTGAAGCAGAAAGGCGATGACATCGGTGATTTCGCCGGGGGCCTGCGGGCCGGGAACGGCGCGGCCTTCGGCGTATTGCCGGTGCCGCGCCTCTGGCACGTATTCGGTGCTTTCCGTGGTCAGGATGCCGGGGGCCACGGCGGTCACGCCCACCCGGTCCGGCCCCAACTCGCGCGCCAGCGAGCGGGTCATGGAGATCACCGCCCCCTTGCTGGCCACATATGACAACAGCCGGGGCGCACCCCAGAGCGCGGTGTCAGAGGCCACGTTGACGATCCGGCCCGATCCCGACGCCTTCAGCATCGGGCCGCAGGCGCGGGTCATCAGCCAAGTGCCGCGCACGTTCACGCGTTGGACCAGATCCCAACTGTCGATCTCTATCTCATCATGGGCAATGCCGCCGATCCCGGTGGCAATCGCGCCGTTGTTGACAAGCCCATGCAGCGTGCCGCCGGTCTGGCGGCTGACCGCCTCGGCGCAGGCGGTGATGGAGGCAGGATCGCCCAGATCGACGGGCAGGAAGGTCGCGCCGCAGGCCTTGGCCGTGGCGCGGCCTTCGTCCTCGGCGATGTCCGCAAGAAAGAGTGAGGCCCCCTTGTCGGACAGCGCCCGGGCGATTTCCGCGCCCAGTCCGCGCGCCGCGCCGGTCAGCAGGATATGTCGGCCGGTCAGGCTCATTCCGCAGCCACCTGTTCGGCGGCCTTCAGCTCCGCCTCGACCTGCGTCTTGGCGGCGCGGGTCAGGATCTGGCGGATGCGGCTGACGCCAAGGTCATGCTGGTACAGCATTTCGCGTTTGCGGGCGTCGTCGGGCATGCCTTCCAGCATCACGCGGTCCTGTTCCAGCACGTTCCAGTGGTTTTCCTCCAGTTTGTGCCGGTACAGGAACCGCCAGCTTTCGCGCGCCGTGCCTTCGACCTGACGCATCCGCCAGAAGAAGACCTTGCAGGTGTGCTCGTCCACAGGCGTGGTGAACCCGATGATGCGGAACACGCCCCCCGGACCGGCGGCAGGCGGGTAGGGGATTTCGAGGAAGCAGAACATGTCGCCGGGGTGGACCTCGAACTCGGTCCAGTCAAAGTTTTCACCCACCTGCCCGACACGAGCGATGCGAAAGCCTGCGTCGGTCTTGTCCAGTTTCATCAGGTCCTGCTTGGACCCGAAAGCCAGCGTAAAGCTTTCGGCATGCAGGTAGCAGCCGTGCATCGGGTCCGCGAGGTTGTCGAGCGCGTAGCGATAGTTCGATTCCCAGACCGAGGTGCAGAGAAAGCCGGTCCATGCCGGATCGTTCAGCTCTTTCGGCAGGGCCAGTTCCGGCGGTTCCGGCTGGGTGATCGACGGCACGTAGACAAAGACCGCATCGCCTGCCTCTTGCACCGGGTAGCTTTTCAGCGCCTTGCGGCCTTCGAGTGCGCATTCCGGCATGGCGGGCACGCGCTGCACCACCCCTTCGCCATCGACGACGACGCCGTGATAGCGGCAGGCGACGTTGCCGTCATGCACCTCTCCATAGGACAGGGGCGCGCCGCGATGGGGGCAGAAATCCTCAAGGCATTTGATCTTGCCCGCGCCATCGCGCCACAGCACGATCTTGTCGCCCAACAGCTTGGTGCCATAGGGGCGCGAGGTCTTGATCTCGACCGATTTGGCGACCGGATACCATTGTCCGCGCAGGCCTTCGTTCACGCGTTTTTCGATCAGGGCTTTCTTGTCGATGACGGTCATGTCGGGTCTCCCTAAGGGGTGTCGTGTGGGAAAGTCGGGGGCCGCGCCGGCCGCGTCTGTCACGCGCAGCGGTCGGGTGGCGGTCGGGTGGCGGCCGGTCAGGTCGTTCGGGTCAGTGCTCTGCGCGGGGCAGGTAATGCAGCACGCGGGTTTCGATCTTGACGAGGGCCGTGTAGAGGACAAAGCCGATCACGGTCAGCAGGATGATCGCGTTGAACACCATCGCCGCATTGGCCTGTCCGCCGCCAAATGAAATCAGGTAGCCCAGCCCGGTATTGCCGCCCACCAGCTCGCCCACGGTCACGCCGATCACGGCAAGGGTCGAGGCGATGCGCAGGCCCGCCATCAGGTTCGGCAGGGTCGAGGGCATCTCGACCTTCCAGAAGATCCCGAGGCGGCTGAGGTTGTAGGCGCGGGCAAGGTTGACAAGGTCGCGGTCCACGGTGCGCATGGCCTGCAGCACGTTGACCAGCACCGGAAAGAAGACGATCAGCACCGTCACCAGCAGTTTCGGCATCGAGTTATAGCCGAACCACATGATGAAAAGCGGGGCAAAGGCGACCTTGGGCGCGATCTGCAGCGCAAGGATATAGGGCGACAGCACCTTTTCCCAGAATTCCGACAGGCCCAGCATATAGCCAAGTGCCGCCCCCAGCGCGCTGCCGATGACAAAGCCCAGCAGGGTGTAGAAGGCGGTCGACAGGAAGTGGCTGAGCAGGTCGTCATACTGCCACATGATGCCCAGTTCCTCGATGCAGTCGCTGAGGGTGGGGATGATGAATTTCGGCACGTCCAGCGCGGGCGGCAGGAACTCCCACGCGATCAGCACCGCGCCCAACAGGGCCAGGCTGGCGAAGAGAGGATTGGCGGCGCGCATGGTCAGGGCCTTCGTCGCAGAGGGTTGCGCCGGGGCTGTTGCCCCGGCGCCGGCGTGAGTGGTGTCGGTCATTTGATGAACTCGTTGGTGTAGAGATCCTCCAAGGGCACGGGGCGGCGCACGATCCCGCTGTCACGGTAAAAGGCCTGAACCTTTTCGATGCGCGCCGGGTCAAAGGTGCCCAGCGGCTGGTTTTCGCCCTCGGGGTAGATCAGCGTCGCATAGGCGCGCATGATCGCCTCGATCTGAGCCTCCTTGCCGGAATGCTGCGGCACGATGGCGGTGTAATCCGCCGCCGCCTGCGCCGGGTCATCCTGGATGTCGCGGACGCCCTTCAGCACGGCGTTGACAAAGCCCCCGATCATCTCGGGCTTGTCGGCGATGGCCTTGTCCGAGGCGATGATTGCCTGCGCCATGGCCGGAAAGATCGTGTCGACCGGCACCTGGTCCATCGCGACGCCCGCGCCCTCGATGGCGGCGATCCACTCCGGCACGCCGGACATGCCGTCCAGATCACCGGAAATGCTGAGCTGGATGATGCCGCCCGGGCCAACCGCCTGAATGTCCACATCATCCTTGGTCAGCCCGACAGAGGCCAGCACGCCGAGGAGGTTGTAATAGGTGGTGTCCTGAAACGACAGAACGCCGATGGACTTGCCCTTGAAATCCGCCGGGCCGGTGATGCCGCTGTCCTCGCGCCAGGCCAGTTGCGTCAGGCCGCGCCCGCCCAGCAGCGCCACGCCGCGGATTTCCAGACCGTTGGCGCGCACGATGATCGGCGTGTCGCCGATACCGCCGCCCAGATCGGCATTGCCAAGCGCCACCTGCGTCGCCACATCCGCGCCGCCCTTGCCGATCTGGAACGTGACCTCCAGCCCCGCCTCTTCGAAATAGCCCTTGCCCTTGGCCAGTTGGAACGGCGCAAAGGCGGGCAGGAAATCCGGGGCCGGGAACAGGTATGTCACCTTGTCCAGCGCCCATGCGGCATTGGCCGAAAGGGCGAGGGCGGCGACGGTGGACAGGATTGCGTGCTTCATTGGTAAACTCCCTGAGATGGCCGGTTCAGGCGGCCTTTTCTTCCAGTTTCAGATGTTTGAAGAGTTGCGCGGCATAGTCGCTGACCTCCGGCATGACGCGGCGCTTCAGCGGTTCCTCGCGGTGCGGCAGATCCACAGTGATCTCCGCCACGATGGTGCCGGGACGTTCGCTCAGCACGATGATCCGGTCGGACATCAGCACCGCCTCGGCCAGATCATGGGTGATCAGCAGGGTGGTCTTGCCCGCCTCGGCGATGGTCTTGGCGAATGAGTTCTGCAACAAGAGCTTGGTCTGCGCGTCCAGCGCCGAAAAAGGCTCATCCAGCAGGATGATTTCCGGGTCGATCGCCAGGGTGCGCGCCAGCGCCGCGCGCTGCCGCATGCCGCCGGACAGCTGGTAGGGATAGTGGTTCTCGAAACCCGAAAGATGACAATGCGCCAGTTCCTGCATCGCCCGTTTGCGGCGGTCGGCGGCGGGCACGCCGCGCGCCTCCAGCCCGAATTCGATGTTGGTGATGATCGACCGCCACGGGAGCAGCAGGTCTTTCTGCAACATGAAACCGACATGGCTGTTGGGGCCGGTCACCGGTTCGTCCGATACCAGAACCTCGCCCCGCGTCGGTTGATAAAGGCCGGCAGTCATCGACAGGATCGTTGATTTGCCACAGCCGGACGGGCCGACGACAGAGACGAATTCGCCCTCGTTCACGCGAAAGCTGACATCGCGCACGGCGGTCAGGTTGACGCCGGAATTGGTCGCGAATTCCTTGGTGACAGACCGGAATTCAAGCGCCATACCCGTGCTCCTTATAGGCGGCGTCCAGTTGCGCGTTGGTGGCGGCCAGTTCCTCGTGCAGCAGGGCAGCGGTCCAGTCGGTGCGGCCCGACCGTGGCGCCTCGATCCCCTTGGCGGCCAGGGCGGCGGCGACCTTGTCATAGTCATGGGTGCCGGTGCCGTAGATTTCCATCAGCGCCTCGGCCAGCGCGGTTTCCCGCGGCTCCAGTTCCCGACCGCGGCACTGATGCGCCAGTACCGGGCGGCTGGTGTCCTGCGCCCGCTGCGACAGCCGATCCTTGAATGCGACCATGACCCGTCTCCCGTCGATCTGATTGGCAGGTGTTCAATATAGAACACTATGTTCACAATTGATCCTGACATTGGAGAGCCACGCGAGTCAAGGAATTTTGCCGGACAAAACCCGCCAATTGGCGGGGTGCCCAGCGATGTGGCGTCGCCAAATTTGAACAAGATGTTCAAATTAGAACTGCTTTCAGGCTGCGAGAGGTCTGGGATTTGCATGGGCCAGAGAGGGGCTGGCCGTGCTGGGCTACGTGGGGAAGCACCGGCAATACGCGGTATGCGAACCGGCGCGCGGCCCGGGCCGAATCGGCGCAGTTGAAAACCGGATCACCCGATCCCCGATCAGGGGCCAACGACGAGTTGCCCAAGCCTTCGCCTTTGCGCCCCTTGAACCCCTAGGGCCTGTTCGCCGGAGCCATCTCTCGCTGATGCCGGAAAGAGACGGGCAGGGGCGGGAGACAAGGGGGCGCAGCCCCGCGCGGATGCGCGGCTTGCCCTTGCCTCCCGGCGCTGGCTGGCTCAGGCATCAATCGGCGAGTGATGGGTCCGATGAGCAGGCCCGGCCCTGTTCACGGGTGAATCTTGAAGCCCTTCCATGCGCCGAAGGCGCATGTACCCTTGCGTGATCACGGTGACCTGTTCGCAACGGCCTGAACCCGGCGAAGGTCAGTCCGCCGGGTCCTCATGTCCAAATTAAAAAGCGATCACCCCGCTTCGTAGACAACCCCATCGTCACCGGCGGTGCCGATCACATGCCAGACGGTGACCGGCGCGGCGGAGTTGTTGCGGATCCAATGCGCCCGCCCGGCGGGTGTCTTGACCAGATCGCGGGGGCCAAGCTCCACCTCGACGGTTTCGCCATTCTCTTCCCAGCCGACGGTCAGGCTGCCCTCCAGCACAAGGAAGGCATCCTCGACGGCCCGCGAAAAGGGTTTGATTCCCACTTTCGACGGCACTTGCCACATCTCCTTGCGGCAGGTGTCGTGGGGCAACCCGCCCTCACTGACATAGACCTTGCGGGTGAACCCCGCGTTTTCCCAGATGGTCGGCTGCTCGGCATGGCGGACGACATATTGCGCCATCAACTGCTGCAGCGGATGATTGCCCGCCGGATCGAATTTGATCGTCTCACCCGGTTTGGCCCCGAACCGGCGCGCCAATTCCGGAGCGTGCTCCTTGGGGTGATAGTGATAAACCGGCGGCAGCGGCTTGCCCACGTCGACGGAGATCGACATCAGCACCGGTTCCACCCCGTCGACGCGGAACCCATGTCCGATTTCGCGCGCGTTCAGGATCATGTCCTTGGGGCCAAGCGTGACCTCGCAGACCTCGCCGTTCCTTTCCCAGCCGACCACCAGCGCGCCGTCGATGATCAGAAAGCTTTCCTCGATCTCGTGGCTGTGGCAGGCGGCGTATTTGCCCGGCTCCTTGTAGATCAGCGAGACGGTGAAATTGTCAGCCTTCAGGGTCGAGGTGTCGCCCACCTTGGGCGATCCGCCGGCGCCGATATAGCGCATCTGCGCCCGCGCCAGATCCGGGAAGCCGGCGTTCGACGGAAAGGCGTTCCAGTCAAATTCCTTGTTGGTAAAGCGGCCGGTCATGGCCTTGAGTTCCGCCGCCAGCGGCGAGGCGTCTGCACGCATGTTCATGGTCATCTCCTTGGTCGGGTCCTGTGCGTCTTGCTGATCACGGGTATAGGCAAGGGGCGTTTTGCAGGCTATCAGGCGTTTTATGGACAAAACGCCCAACGACGAAGATCGCTATCTGGTGCCCGGCCTCATGCGCGGGCTGGCGGTGCTGGATGCCTTTACCCCCGACCGTCGAGAGATGAGCTTGAGCGAGATTGCCCGCACGCTGGACCTCAGCCGATCCGCGGCGTTCCGCACCGTCTACACGCTGACCCATCAGGGCTTCCTGCTCAAGGATGAGCGGCGGCAGACCTACACCCTTGGCCCCGCCGTTCTGCGGCTGGGGCATGGTTACATGGCGGCGCGGGAACTGGTTCAGATCGCCCTGCCGGAGCTGGAAAAACTGCGCGATGAGACCGATTGGTCGACCCATCTGGGCGCGCGGGACGGGCGCATGGTGCTATATCTTCTGCGGGTGCCCAGCCGCATGGGGCTGGGCAGCATCGTGCATGTGGGCAGCCGTCTGCCTGCGGCGATGACCACCATGGGCCGGGTCCTGCTGACGGACCTCGACGAGGCCTCGCTGGTGAAGCTCTACCGCGACGAAAGCTATGCGCAGGCACCGGGCGGCGCGCCGCGCAGCCTGACGGAACTGACTGCCCAATGGCGCCGCGACCGCGCCAGCGGGACCGTGGTCCAGATCGGCAGTTTCGAACGCGGCATGGCCTCTGTTGCGGCGCCGGTGCGCGACATGTCGGGCGGGATCGTCGCGGCGATCAACGCCACGCGCGCCTATGGCCCGGACGAGGCGATCGACGACCGCGTGATCCGGGCGGTCACGGCCTCCGCCGCGCAAATCTCCAGACTGCTGGGCCACGGCTGACCGTCTCCGCAGGGCGGCCGTCACCGCCCTTTCGCCGAAATCCGGTCTTTCCATCTGTCCTGTTAATGGTCGGGCAACCTGCATCGCCTAAAGATGAACAGGGGGTGCGATGTGGGTTGGACACCATACCGAAGGATGATCTTTCGTCGGACCATAAGGGCTATTCTCTGCGTTGCCTCTCTGGCTGCGATGGCATTCATCGCACTCATGGTGCAGCCACGGATCTCTCATGCAGAGCAGGCCTCGCTTGTCGTTGGCTGGACCCCTGTGCCCGGCCTGATGGAACGGGATGCGGACGGCCACCTGACCGGGTTCATGATCGATCTGGCACGGATGGTGGCACAGGAGGCGCATCTGACCCTACGGCTTGAGCAATATGACACGGTTCCCGAATTGCTCGTTGCGCAGGATCAGGGGCGGTCCGAAATGCTGGCCGGGGTGGCGGATCTGCCATCCCTGCGGGGATCATCCCATTACACCCAGAACGTCGGGCGCGTCGCCATAACCATGCTCCATCGCAAGGGCGATGACCGGTTCCGCGACATCGCCCTGTCAGGCGGTCTGCGGTTGGCCGGGGTGCGCGGGGCGGGGGGAACCGAATTGACCGGTCCGCTGCTGCGCAATGACTTTTTCACCTTCGGTTCCGTCAATCGCGCGATAGAGGCGGTGCTGAGCGCTGAGGTGGATGGCCTCGTCGGCCCGGAGGATGCCTTGGGGGCAATCATTCGGGCCGGGGGGCTGGAGGATCGTGCCGCGCTGCTGGATGTGCCGTTCCGCCATCTGCCGCGCCTTGTCGCCCTGCATCGCGGGCGGCCGGACCTGCGCACCCAGATCGATGCGGCCGTGGCCGCGCTGGAATCCGACGGCCGCCTGTCTGACCTGCGCGAGAAATGGGGGATCACGCCGCCGCCCGTCTTGCCCAAGACGCTGATCGCCGGCGCGTATCATCAGCCGCCCTATGTCATCGTGCAGGAGGACGGAACCATCACCGGCTTCGCCGTTGAGGCGCTGAATGACATTGCAGGGCGCGCCGGGCAGGAGGTTCGGTTTGTGCCGATCACGCTGGAGGAGCTGCGCAAGGGACCGGGGGAAGGGCGGTATGACCTGCTGCCTCTTGTCCCCATCAATGCCACCCGGACCGACACGCTTGAATTCGGGCTGCCGCTGCTCTCGGCCTCCTACTCGGTCTTTGTGCGGACCGCGGATCGGGTCAGCCCGCCAGAGCCTGTCGACCTGGCGGGCAAACGCGTGGGTCTTCTGGCTTTGGATCATGGCCTGGTCTCCGAATTGGGCGGGGCGGAAACGGTGCTGTTCGGCACGATGCCGGAAATGGTCTCGGCGCTGTCGCACGGCGGGATAGACGCGCTGTTGGCGGATCGTCTCGTGCTGCGCCACATGCTGCGCGATCTGGGCATCGGTTCCGGCATCGATGAGGCCGGGCCGCCGCTGTTCGAGATCGAGCAGGCCGTCGCCCTGCGACCGGGCCTGCGGCCGGTGACAGAGGTGCTGAACGCGGCGACCCCGGGCTATGTCGCCTCTCCGCGCTATCATGAGCTTCGGACCGCACGGATCAGGCCGCCCACCGCCTGGACCTCGGAACAACTGGCGCGGATGCTGGGGGCGCTGGGGGCCATGTCGGTGCTGACGATGGGCTATGTCGTCTGGCAGCATTACATGCGCCGGCTCAGCGATGCCCGCCGCGACATTGCCGAAGACCTGATCGACAAGATCCCGCTTGGTCTGCTGTTGCTGTCGCGCGACGGGCGGATCAAGTACATCAACCGCGAAACCGCGCGCACCGGCGCCTCACGCAGCGGCCTGCTGTCCGTGGGCAAGTATTATGCCGATGCATTGCGGGGGCTGATCGCGGCGGGACGGGCCGACCTTGGCGGGGCCGATCCGGAAAAGTGGATCGCCGATCAGATCAAGGACGTTCAGGCCGATGGCCGCGAGGTCGAGGTGCGCACCGCCAGCGGCACCACCTTCATCCGCACGACCAAGCGGTTGAAGGGCGGCGAAACGCTGTTGTTGCGCCGCGATGTTACCGAAGAGCGGGCGCGCCTGCACCAGATCCAGTTGCTCAACGATGACCTGCGGGACCAGATCCGCATCGCCAATGCCACCACCGAAGACCTGCGCGCCTTTGCCTACGCCACCTCCCATGACCTCAAGGCCCCGACCAACACCGCCCGCATGATCGCCACGGCCCTGCGCGAGGATCTGGCAGAGGTGGACATGCCCGAAACGCAGGAGCTGCTTACCGATCTTGAAACGACGCTGGACGGCATGCAGACCCTGATCGAGGATGTGCGCGCCTACACCGATGCCATTGCCGCGCAAAAGGCCGCCTTGCCGGTCGACATCGGCGCAGAGGCGCGCGCGGCGCTCGAAGAACTGTCGGAGGGAATCCGCGCCTGCGGCGCCACCGTCACGCTGGGCACCTTGCCAGAGGTCATCGGCTCTTCCGGCCAGATCCGTATCCTGTTCTGCAACCTGATCGACAACGCGATCAAGTTCCGCAGCCCGGACCGCGGGCTTGCCGTCAGCATTTCGCAGGTGGACGCGCCCGCGGGGGCGGTTGCCGTCGCGGTCTGCGACAACGGCATCGGCATCGATCCGGCCCATCACGCCCGCATTTTTCAGCTGTTCCAGCGGCTGAATCCGGTGACGGATTACGGCGGCTCCGGCCTCGGCCTCTCCATCTGCCAGCGCATCGCCATCAATCACGGCGGACAAGTGACCGTGGACTCCGTCCCCGGCCGTGGCAGCACCTTCACTGTATACCTGCGAAAGGACACAGAATGATCGGAACCCTGATGATCATCGATGACAATGTCGTCGACCAGAAACTATACGCGCGCCTGATCAAGCGCTCGGGCCGGGTCACAACCCTGCTGGAATTCCTGATGGCGACGGATGCGCTGGAGTTTCTGGCCAAACCGGATTGCCCGGCCATCGACGTGATCCTGCTGGACATCAACATGCCGCGCATGAACGGCTTCGAATTCCTCGAAGCGGCGACAGCGCGGTTTGGGCCGGGATTTGCCAAGGCGGCGGTCATCATGCTGACCACCTCGATTTCGGATCAGGACCGAAAGCGCGCGGCGCAGTTCGACGTGGTGCGTGACTATTTCCAGAAACCGCTGTTGCTCGAACATCTCGACCGGATCGAAATGCTGTCGCGGGATGCCGCCGCGTGACGCGGCATCCTAGCCTGCGGGCAGATCACATTGGATCGTGCAGCCGCGCCCGCCGGCTGTATCGGTGACGGCGATTTCCCCGCCGAGGGTGACCACAACCTTGCGGGCCACCGTCAGGCCCAGACCGGAAAACCCGGTTTCGTCCTTTGGAAACAGCGTATGCAGCGGTTCGAAGACCTTGGCGCGATAGGCCGGGTCGATGCCGGGGCCATCGTCGCTGATCTCAAGGATCACCCGGTCCCCGGCACGTCGCGAAACGGCGCGCACCTGACCCCGGTCATGATCATGGTGCTGGACCGCATTTGACAGCACGGCAAAGAGCAGGCGATGCAGATCGTTTTCGGGGGCGTTGACCATGTCCGCCACGCCCGAGAAATCGGCACTGAACCCCTCCCTGTCGGCCACCTCGGCCCAGGTCCGCTCCAGCGCCTCGCGCAGGGGCCGCGCCGAAGGCGCATCGGCCAGGCGGCCCACCCGCGACAATTCCGTCAGCCCGTCCAGCATCCGGTCCATGCCGCGCGCGTAGTGTTGCAGCATCGACAGGTGATCGCTGACATCGCCGGGCAGGGCGGTTTCGGATTCGGCAAGATCCTCGACGACCCAGTCGGGAATGACCCGCATGGCGCGCGAATAGCTCTTGAGGTCATGGGTGATCGCATAAAGGTAGGAGTCAAACTCTCCCCCGGACGGCGAAACGTCTCTCATCACGGTTTTCCCCGATATCCTGCTCGTCTTTGTTTGTACGGTGGATAGCATTATTGCCCGTCCCGGGCAAAAGGCGTGACCCTCCCATTTTCGCAAAGTTTTTGGCAGTTGCCGTATTTCGTAAATGGTCCGTTAGGAAATGAGACTTTACCTTTGCCTGGGATGCGGAATTGAAAAGAGTGGTTGAGATGAAAGAGACGTTTCCTGGGAACAAGACGCGGCAGGACCTGCCGTCGATCGAGGAGAGTTATAACGAGGCATCGACCGCCTTTCAGCGCAGCAACGGTTTCGACGTCCTGATCCTCGACGACAACAAGTTCGACCAGAACCGGATCATGCGCGCCTGCGCCAAGACCGGCCTGCCGGTGCGCAGCTGGGTTGCCGCCGACATCGCCGAGTTCGAGAAGGTGCTGGATGAACGGACCTATGACGTTGTCTTTATTGATTACTTGCTACCACGCGGCAACGGCTTGAACGCGCAGCGCATCGTGCAGAACCACCCGATGAACTTTGGCGCGGCAGTGGTGATGATCTCGTCCGAGATGCGCACCGACGTTGCGGTCGCCTCGATGAAGAAGGGCTCGCTCGACTGTCTCGACAAGGATGCGCTCAGCGTCGACAAGATGCGCGAGTTGATGATTTCCTCCGCCAAGATGTTTGCAGAGGCGTCGCGCCACTGGATCGGCGAATTGCTGGCCCAGCAACGGGTGCAGATCTCGCAGGATATATCCAGGGTCATCCGGGAGGAAATGGAATTCGGCAGATTTGTCGATACAATCGACAAGAGAATTGTCGATATGCTGGCCTCCCGTGGCCTTGGCGACTCCGAGGGCTGGAATGTCTCATATCTGTTCGACTCGGATGAGCCGCTGAAATTCCGCTGAAAACTCGCCCAAACCCCGCCGACGCCTGAGAGGGCGGCGGTGGATCAGCCGACCCGGTCCAGAACGGCAGCGGTCACCGCCCGCGTCCCCATGTCTCCGCCAAATTCCATCGGCCGCAGGTCATTGGCGGCAAACCCGGATGCAACCGCGTCTTCGATCACTCCGGCGCCATCGGCATAGCCCGCCACACCCGTTTTCTCGGCCAGGTAATCCAGCATCAGGGCCCCTGACAGGATCGCGGCCAGCGGATTGGCCTTGTCCTGTCCCATGATATCGGGGGCAGAGCCATGCGCGGGCTGGAACAGCCCGGTCTCATCGCCGATCTCGGCGCAGGCGGCCATGCCCATGCCGCCCACCAGCCCCCCGGCCAGATCCGACAGGATGTCGCCGAACATGTTTTCCATCACCATCACGTCAAAATCCCAGGGCCGCCGGATCAGGTCCAGCGCCTGCGCATCGACGTAGTTGTAGCCGGTTTCGACCTCCGGATAACGTTCTGCCACCTCGTCGAAAATCTTGCGGAAAAAGGCCATCGAGGCAAAGACATTGGCCTTGTCGACGCAGGTCAGCCGCCCGGACTGGCCCCGCTCCTTGCGCCGCCGAGCAAGGCGAAACCCGAAATCATGCAGCTTTTCCGTGGTGCCGCGGGTGATCCGCAGCGTGTCGCGCACCTCCGTGTCGCCGATGATCTCGCTGCGGCCATGCACGGCGGCGGAATAGAAGAGGCCCTCGGTGGATTCGCGCAGGATCACCATGTCGATCTGCGCCGCGCGCGGATCGGACAGCCGTTGCGGCGCGTTGGGATAGGCCTTGACCGGGCGCACCCCGGCATACAGCCCGAACCGGTCGCGCAGGCGCAGGTGCGGGCTGATTTCGGTGCCATCCGCATGGCGGACAGAGGGCAGCCCGATCGCCCCCAGAAAGATCGCATCCGCCGCGCCCGCGCGTTCTTCGCCACCCGGTTCGATGTCCAGCCCGGTCTCGGCAAAGTGGCCTGCCCCGGCGGCGATGGCGCTCTGGCGTGGCGCGGGCAGACCGACCTTTGCGCAGGCCGCATCGACCACCGCCAGCGCGGCCTCTGTCACGTCGATCCCGATCCCGTCGCCCTTGATCACGGCGATATGCGCGGCCTCTGTCATGCTTGTCTCCCCCGGCTGTGTGTTGCGGCGACTATGACCATCCTTGCCGCCAGAGGAAAGGGAGGCCACAATCAGGTGCGGTTCATCGGACGGCCCCGCGCGCCGCGTGGCCAGCGATCCGACCGTCGTGGCGAAATTGTTGCGCGCGAACAACATATTGCAGCCGTGGCAATCCAGTCTCGACGGCTCGCCGCGCTGCACCTATCGTGGCGCGGATGTGATTTTGCATAGGCGGAGCGGTCGTTTGATGACAGAGTTCGACGCCACGCTGGGAGAGCGTGCCATGCACCAAGCCAACCCTGTCCCCAAGGGCGCCGGTTCCGTGGACGGGGTGCTTGTGGTTGATCTGGATGGCACCCTCTTGCGCAGCGACATGCTGTACGAATCCTTCTGGACCGCCTTCGGACGCAACTGGAAGGTGGCCTTCATCGCTGCCGCGGCGCTGACGCAGGGCCGCGCGATGTTGAAACGCCGGCTGGCAAAGCTCGCCCGGCTGGAGGTCGCCACGCTGCCCTTTGACCGCAAGGTGATCGAATATGTCGAGGCCTGGCGCGCCCGCGGTGGCAGGACGGCCCTGGTCACCGCCAGCGATCAGGCCGTTGCCGAGACGATTGCCGCCCATCTGGGTGTTTTCGACGAGGTGCATGGCTCGGATGGAACCCGCAACCTGAAGGCCGAGAGAAAAGCCGCCTTTCTGACCGAGCGCTTCGGCAAGGGCGGCTATACCTACATGGGCGACTCCCGCGCGGACCTGCCGGTCTGGCGCGACGCGGCCCGCGCCGTCACCGTCAATGCCTCTCCCGGCCTGCGCGCGCAGGCGGAAGAAGTGGCCCCCTCGGCAGAACATCTTTCCACGGTTTCCAACAGCATCACGCCCTACCTGCGCGCCCTGCGCCCGCACCAATGGCTGAAGAACGTGCTGGTCTTTTTGCCGGTGCTGGTCGGGCACCACCTTGAACTGTCCAACGTGCTGAACGCCATGATGGCCTTTGTGGCCTTCAGCGTCATCGCCTCCAGCGTCTACGTGCTGAACGATCTGTTCGACCTCAACGCGGACCGGGCGCACCCGCGCAAGTGCAACCGGCCCTTCGCCTCGGGCGCGGTGCCGCTGTCTCACGGGATGATCATGGCGGCGACGCTGCTCTTTGCGGGGGCGGTGCTGTCGCTGCTGGCCGGGCCGCCTTTCTTCCTTGTGGTCTGCCTCTATTTCATTTTGACCACGGCCTATTCGCTGCACCTGAAACGGCTGATCATCGTGGATATCTGCGTGCTGGCCAGCCTCTATACCCTGCGCATCGTGGCGGGCGGGGTCGCCACCGGCATTCCGCTGTCGGTCTGGTTGCTGGCCTTTTCGATTTTCTTCTTCCTCGCGCTGGCGGCCGTCAAACGACAGGCGGAACTGGTGGACGGCAAGGAACGCGGCACGCTCAAGGCGCGCGGGCGCGGCTATAACGTCGACGATCTGCCGATCATCACCATGATCGCCATCGCCTCTGGCTATGTGTCGGTGCTGGTCCTCGTGCTCTACGTCGACTCGCCCGAGGTGACGGATCTTTACAAGACGCCCAGCCTGCTCTGGGGCATCGGCGCGGTTCTGCTCTACTGGATCAGCCGCACGGTCATGATCGCCAGCCGCGGCGGCATGCATGACGATCCGGTGGTCTTTGCCGCCCGCGATCGCGTCAGCCAGGTCTGCCTTGCGATCTGTGTCGGCATCGGTGCGATGGGGGCGCTGTGACATGACCCTGCAGGTCCTTGTCCTGCGCTACACGCTCTTCGCGGTTCTGGCCACGCTGGCCAATCTGGCGACACAGCGCTTGGTGCTGACATGGGGAGAGGGCGGCGCGGTCTTTGCCGTGGCGGTGGCGGCGGGGACGCTGGTGGGGCTGGTGGTCAAATATCTGCTCGACAAGCGCTGGATCTTTTTCGACGATTCCACCGGCCTGCGCGCCCACGGCAAGCGGTTCACGCTCTATACCGCCATGGGGGTGGTGACGACGGTGATCTTCTGGGGCAGCGAAACCGCCTTCTGGCTGATCTGGCAGACCGATGCGATGCGCGAAACCGGGGCCATCCTGGGCCTGATGGTCGGCTACGTGATCAAGTACACGCTGGATCGCCGCTTTGTCTTTACCGATGCCCGGCTGGGGGTTGTGTCATGAAACTGTCAGGCTGGGGCCGTTTTCCGCAGGTCGAAACGAACCTGACCGCGCCGCGTGATCTGTCCGCCCTGCGCGCGCTTGTGACATCCGGCACGCCGCTGATCGCACGCGGCAACGGCCGCTCTTACGGTGACAGTTCCGTCAGCCCGGGGGCCACGGTCCACATGCGCCATTTCAACCGGATGCTGAGCTTCGATCCGGCGACCGGGCAGTTGCAGGCCGAGGCCGGTGTTCTGCTGGGCGATGTGATCGACGCCTTCCTGCCGCGCGGCTGGTTCCCGATGATCACGCCGGGGACGCGGCTGATCACGCTGGGCGGGGCCATCGCCGCCGATGTGCATGGCAAGAACCACCACAAGGACGGCGCCTTTGGCACATGCGTCGACTGGATCGACGTCATGGGCGCCGACGGGCAGATCACCCGCGCCTCGCGCAGCGAAAACCCCGATCTGTTCCGCTGGACCATCGGCGGCATGGGCCTGACCGGCGTGATCGTGCGCTGCGCGATCCGCCTGCGCGCCGTGGACACCGCCTGGATCAACCAGGTCACCCATCCCGCGCCCAATCTGGACGCGGCCATGACGCTGTTCGATGACAATCAGGACGTGACCTATTCGGTGGCCTGGATCGACTGCCTTGGCAAAGGCGCGCATCTGGGCCGTTCTCTGGTCATGCTGGGCGAACACGCGCAGGTCAGCGACCTTGACGCCAAACGCGCCCGCACCCCGCTGGACGCAGGGCAAAAGCGCAAGCTGGGCGTGCCGCTGGATTTCCCCGGTTTTGCCCTCAACCACTACAGCGTCAGCGCCTTCAACCGGCTGTATTACTGGGCGGGCGCGCGCAACGAGGGCGCGCAACTGGTCGACTGGGACACCTATTTCTACCCGCTCGACGCGATCCAGCACTGGAACCGCATCTACGGGCGACGCGGGTTTGCGCAGTTCCAATGCGTGCTGCCGCTGGACAGGTCGCGCGCCGGGCTGACCCTGCTGCTGCAGGCGATCTCTGACGCCGGGGCGGGCTCCTTCCTTGCGGTTCTGAAACGCTTTGGCCCGCAGGACAGCGCCTTTTCCTTCCCGATGGCGGGCTATACGCTGGCGCTCGACTTTCCGATGAAATCCACCACCCTGCCGCTTCTGGACCGTCTGGATCACATCGCGCTGGATCACGGCGGGCGGTTCTATCTGGCCAAGGACAGCCGGATGAGCGCCGCAACCCTGCGCGCCGCCGATCCCCGCGTTGCCGACTTTGCCGCCATGCGCGCGGGCGGGGCGGGGGATCGTTTCGTTTCGGCCCAATCACAAAGGCTATCGCTGTGAGCAAACCTCCCGTTCTCATCCTTGGCGCGCGTTCTGACATCGGGCTGGCCATCGCCCATGCCTTTGCCGCCGAAGGTCATCCCATTCAGCTTGCCGCGCGCGGCGCAGAACGCCTGTCAGAGGCGCAGGCCGATCTGTCGCTGCGCCACGGGGCCAGTGTCACCCTGCATGATTTCGACGCGCTCGATCTGACCGCGCATGAGGCCTTTCTTGACCACCTGCCGGAACTGCCCGGCGTGGCCGTCTGCGCCGTGGGGCTGATGGGCATTCAGGAGGAAAATGAACAGGACCCCCTGCGCGCCGCAGAGATCATGCGCTCCAATTTCGAAGGCCCCGCCAGCATCTTCGCCGCACTCGCCAACCGGTTCGAGGCACGCGGCAGCGGCACCCTTGTCGGCATCAGTTCGGTCGCCGGCGACCGGGGACGCGCCACCAACTATATCTACGGCGCGGCCAAGGCCGGGTTCACCGCCTACCTGTCCGGCCTGCGCAACCGGCTGGCGAAAAAGGGCGTGCATGTGGTCACGGTGCTGCCCGGCTTCGTCAACACCGCCATGACAGAGGATCTGGACCTGCCCGGCCCCCTGACGGCAGAGCCGCAAGAGGTCGGCGCCGCCGTGCTGAAGGCGGTGACCAAGCGCAAGAACATCATCTACGTGCGCCCGGTCTGGCGTGTGATCATGGCGATCATCCGCAACATCCCGGAACCCGTGTTCAAGAAGCTGAAGCTCTGACGCAAGGCGCCCGCCTACCGCTTGATCGACCAGACCATCGCCGTCTCATAGCCCTGCGTTTCCAGCAGTTCGACCTTGGAGCGCCACCCGGCGGGGCAGACCACGAAAGCAACGCCTGTGCCCCGCTCGGCAAAGGCGGCTTCGGCGGCCTGCAATAGGCCCGTGGCATTCCGGCCCGCGTTGGACAGGGTCATGGGGTCGGCAAGGTCACTGTGATGAAAATCGTCGATCACGCCCACGCCCGCAATCTCGTGGGCGGGGGGAAAGTGCAGCCGAGAGGCGGGCTGCGCGATGGCATAGCCCTCAAGCGCCTCCGCGCCGCCGATGACCAGCATGTCCCGGTCAGGCAGGGTGAGGCTGCGGCGCATCCATGCCTCGAACCGGGTGTCCGCCTCCGGGTGGGGTGCCCAAAAGGTATCTATCTGGTTCAGGATCGCCCGGTGCTCGGCGCTGCGCGTCACGATACCGGGCAGATCCGCCTCGTTGGCCGGGCGAACGGCTGACGGCTTGCCTGCATCGCCGATATCCGAACGCGACAGATACAGAGTGAGCGGCGCATACCCCCGCCCCTCAAAGGCTGCTTGCCAGTCTGGGCCGGTGACGAAGGTGGACAGCAGGACTTGCGCGCCATTCTCTTTCAGAATGGCCTCCGCCGCGCTCACCAACGCCTCGGTCGTGCCCGCTGGCGCGTCCGGTGAGGTAAAGGAATCCGGCAGGATCAGCCCCGGCTCTCCGAACGTGCCCGCATAGATCGGCGGCACGGGCAGCGACATGGAATGCACAACACCCGTGATGGCCCCGTCCGCCTCGGCAACCTGCCAGAATTGACGGAAAGGCTGCGCCTCTGCGGTCAAGGCAAAGATCACGGCCTTTTCCACCCGGGCGGCAGCGTCCTCGGCCAAGGCCCAAAGAACGGGGTCCTTGAGATGCCGCTCTGCCGCATCGGCAAGAAGCAGATCGACCATGGCGGGAACGTCGTCGATAGAGGCGGGGCGGATGACCGGCGGCATTGGACACTCTCAAAGGCTGTTTATAGGGCAGTTGAACGGGCTGTTGGTGACGGGGTGATCTTCGGACCCGCGCAGGAATTTGACAAATCAGGAAATCTGCGCGAGCCGTTAGAAAACCTGACGGCGGGGCCCGGAATGAGACATGTGAACCTTAACGCACTGCGGGTCTTCGCCACCGTCGCGAAACACGGCAACCTCCAGCGCGCCGCCGAGACGCTGAACCTGTCGCGGGGGGCGGTGTCCCAGCGCATCAAACAACTCGAACTGGATCTCGGAACGCCCCTGATGGTGCGTCAGGCGCGCGGCGTCTCCCTCACCCCGGCCGGCGAGAGATGTCGCGACGCGATGAATGAGGCGTTGGCCATCATCGACACCGCCTTGGCGGATGTGGTGGGGCAGGACGGCCAGATCACGCTCCACCTCGGGCCGTCCTTCGCCACCAAATGGCTCATGCCCCGGATGGAGCGGTTCCGCTCTGCGTTCCCCGGGATATTGCTCACCACGGAAATCCACGACCAAATCATGGACCGCGCCTTGGGACGGGGCGAAATCGCGATCTGGCCCGGCACGGCCCCCGATCCGAACCCCGCGCATCACTCTCGGCATTTGACCGAACTGCGTCTTGCTGCGGTGTGCAGTCCCGACCTTCTCCGCCCCAACTGGCCGATGGGGCCGGACACCCTGCTGACCTTGCCGCTCCTGCAGGACGCGCATCGCCGGTGGGAGCGGTTGGCTGACGCGACCGGACAGCGCCCAACCCATGCGCCTCTGAACTTCGACCGCTCGGCCCTCGCGCTCGACGCCGCTGCGAACGGGCACGGCGTGGCGATTGCGCCCACGATCATGACCGATGCGGATGTGACCGCCGGACGGCTGGTGGAAATCTGGTTCCCGCCGGACCCCAGCGGCGAGCATCTGTTCCTGTCATGGTCAAAGGATCAGGATAGCGCGCGGCACCTGCGCCGCATCGCGAATTGGCTGCTGTCGGAGTTCGGGCAAGATCACGAACCCCGGGGCGCGGCGGGGGCGAAACTCTGAACGAAGGGTAAATTCGCCCCTGTAACCCCTTGATTCTGCATTCCCCCTAAGCTGTCCACGCGTGGACACCCCTTTTCCCAAGGGGGCCGCCCGTCACGAAAACCGGATCTGCGCCTTGATCGCCTGCGTCCGATCCGAAGCCAGCCGGAACGCCTCTTCCGCCTGATCCAGCGGGACCGTCTGGGTGATCAGCGGCTTCACATCGATCCGCCCCGATTGCATCATCTCGACGGCGGTGAAAAACTCATCATGAAACCGGAATGACCCGCGCAGCTCCAGCTCCTTCGCCGTGATCGCCTGCACCGGCAGGGTCATGTCGCCGCCCAGCCCCAGCTGCATCAACAGGCCCCCGGGCCGCATGGCCGGCACCGCCCCGGCGATGGCCGCGGCCGCGCCAGAGCATTCAAACAGCACATCGAAACGACCCTTGTCGGCATGCCAAGGGGCCAGCCCCTCGGGATTGTCCCGCACATTGATCGTCTCATCCGCCCCGACCTTTGCTGCCATCCCAAGCGTGAAGGCGGTCATGTCGGTGGCCACGATTTCTGCCGCGCCCGCTGCGCGGGCCACCAGAACGCCGAGGATCCCGATCGGCCCGCAGCCTGTCACCAGCACACGTTTGCCGAACAGATCGCCAGCGCGGCGGGCGGCGTGGATCAGCACCGACAAAGGCTCTGCCATCGCGGCCTCTCCGGCGGTCAGGCCGTCGGCGGGGGCGCATTGGGCGGCGTCGGCCACGAGGTATTCGCGGAAGGCCCCCTGAATGTGGGGGAAGGGCATGGCCGAGCCATAGAAGCGCATGTTGAGGCAGTGGTTGGGCTGGCCGGCGTGGCAAAAGCGGCAGGCATGGCAGGGGCGCGAGGGGGAGACGGCGACGAGGCTGCCCTTGGTCAGACCGGTCACATCGGGGCCAAGCGCCTCGACCCGGCCAGAGACCTCGTGGCCGAGGATCATCGGCTCTTTCAGGCGGACCGTGCCAAAGCCGCCGTGCTGATAATAATGCAGGTCAGAGCCGCAGACGCCGCCGGTTTCGATCCGGATCAGGGCCTGTCCGGGGCCGGGGGTAGGCATGTCGCGGTCTTCGATCCTGAGGTCAAGCGGGCCATGGGCCACGATGGTTTTCATGTTGGGTCTCCTGCCGCGAATTTGGGGGCCATGATGGGGCCGAGACGGGGCATTGTCGAGGGGGCGTGGAGGGGGGTGTCCACGCGTGGACAGCTTAGGGGGAATGCAGAATCAAGGGCTTACAGGGGCGATTTTACGGCCTCTTAACCTTTGTCGCCACAAAAGGGGCCTCGGCACAGGCTTGCGAGACCGGCCGGTGTTGACCCATAGTCATCCGGAACTCCAGCCGGGACAGGCCCGGACAAAGGCGGTTAATCCGGTGACACTGAACATTCTGCACGATCAGCGGGTCGTCCTGCTGGACGGAGAGGAGATCGCGCTGGGCGCGCGGGCCTTTGACGTGCTGGCGCATCTGGTCGAACACGCCGACAGGGTGGTGTCCAAGGCCGAACTGCTGGACGCGGTCTGGGCGGGGCTGATGGTGGAGGAAAGCAACCTGACCGTGCAGATCGCCGGGCTGCGCAAGGCGCTGGGCCGTGAAACGATCAAGACGGTGCCGGGGATCGGATACCGCTACATCGTTCCGGACAGCGGAACCGACGAAGCCACCCCCGAGCCGGTCAAGACACTGCCGGTGCCCGATATTCCATCGCTGGCGGTGCTGCCCTTTGCCAATCTGACGGGATCGGAGGACCGCGACTACCTTGTCGATGGCATCGTGAACGAGGTCATCATGGCGCTGTCGCGGGTGTCGGGCTTTTTCGTGATCTCCAGCACGTCGAGTTTCAACTACAAGGGGCGCAGTATCGACCTGTCAGAGGTCGGGCGGGAACTGGGCGTGCGCTATGTGCTGGAGGGCAGCATCCAGCAGGCGGGCGACCAGATGCGCATCTTTACTCAATTGGTCGAGGCGGAAACCGGGCATACGTTGTGGCGTGACCGCTTTGACGGGTTGGCCAGCGAGATATTCGAGTTGCAAGACCGCGTGGCGGAACATGTCGCCGCCGCGCTGGAACCGCGGCTGATCTGGGCCGAGGCCGCGCGGGCACAGGCCAAGCCGACCGAGAGCCTTGCCGCCTATGATCTATGCCTGCGCGCCGCGCCACTGGTCTATCGGCAGAACACGCTGGACAGCCTGATCGAAGGGCTGGACCTGCTGCGGCAGGCGCTGGCGCTGGACCCGGAGTATTTGCAGGCCAAGGCACTTATTTGTTACGCCCATACCGGGGCGGTGGCGACACGCTGGTGGACGTTTGAGCAGGCGCGGGCCGCGCTGCCGCTGGCGCATGAGGTGCTGGAAGCCAACCCCGAAGACCCGCTGGCACTGGCCTATTGCGGGCATTACATCGCCTATGTGGGCGGCGAGACGCGGCGCGGGTTGACGGCGTTGCAGCGGGCCAAGGTGCTGAACCCCAATTCAGCCACGGTGGCGATGCTGCTGGGCTGGGTTCACAACTATCTCAGCGAAAACGAGGCGGCGATTGCGGAACTGCGCCGGGCCCGCCGGATCAGCCCGCTGCATCCGGATATCGGGGTCATTACGGCGGGCATCGGCAATGCGTTGTTCCAGATGGGCAAGATTGACGATGCGGCGGCGCAGTACGAACAGGCGTTGAGCGAATACCCCGAGTTTGCGACCATTCATCTGGGTCTGATGGGGATCTACTGGGCGCTGGGCCGCAAAGAAGAGTCGGCCCGGATGGCAGAGATCCTGCGGCGCAAGGCACCGGACACGACGATTTCCAATTTTCGCAAGAACCGGCCACAGGACAATTCCACCTACATCGAGGCGATTGCCGCCGCGCTGGAGGGCAACGGCTTTCCGCCTTAGCGCAGCAGGCGGTCGACGGCGGCGCGGGCCTCGGCGCGGCGGGTCTGGGCGGCGAGGATCTGTTCGGGCGATTTGCGTGGGCGGGTGGATTGGCGGGTGGTTTGGCGGGTCAGGATGGCGCGGATCAGTCCGGCAAGGCCCGCAAGGGGGGACCGGGCGGCGAGGGGTGTGCGGGTCTGGATCTGAAGGAAGGCCATTGTCTGCTCCTGCGTTTGACTGGATCGGTGAAGTGATCCTGTCACGCAGGGGGCTGTGCGGTCCTGAAGCGGGTCTTAAACGATCTTAAGCCGTTCCGAAAATCGGGAAACCGGCGGTCAAGCCGTTCAAGTCAGGTGCTTTTCCAGACCTTGCAGCATGGCCAGGCAGGCGGCCAGCTGATCACGGCTGACGTATTCGTCGGGTTTGTGTGCCTGTGCGATGGAGCCGGGGCCGCAGACCACGCAATCCATGCCCAGCGACTGAAACAGCCCGGCCTCTGTGCCAAAAGCGACCACGTCCAGCCCGTTGGCGCCGGTGAGGGCAGAGACGATGCGGGCCGCCTCGCTGTCCTTGACCGGGTCCAGACCTTGGGTTTCGGCGATGACCTCGCGGGTGATCGTGGCCTCGGCATGGACGGCGCGCATGGCGGGCAGCAGGCTGTCGGCAAAACGGTCGATCTGTGTCAGGACGTGATCGGCGTCGGACCGTTGCACGGGGCGCATTTCCCAGTCGATTTCCGCGTGGTCGGGGATGACGTTATGGGCGTGACCGGATTGAATGCGGCCAATGTTCAGCGTGGTCCAGGGCGGGGTAAACGGGCTGCCGTCCGGGGCGCGGCTGCGCAGGTCTGCTTCCAGTTCCATCAGCCGACCGGCGTAGCGCGTGGCGCAGACGGCGGCGTTGACGCCCTGATCGGGGGCGGACCCGTGGCCCGCGCATCCGGTGATATGGGTGGTGTATTCGTAGCAGCCCTTATGCCCGTTGATGACGCGCATCATGGTCGGCTCCCCAAGGATGGCGGTGGCCGGGGAGAGGGAGCGGGCACGCAGCTCTTCGACAAGGGCGCGGGCCCCGAAACAGCCGGTTTCCTCATCATAGGTGAGGGCGATGTGGACCGGCCGTGTCAGCCGCCATTCCGCGATTTGCGGGGCCACGGCCAGCACGCAGGCGATGAACCCCTTCATGTCACAGGCACCGCGCCCATAGAGCCGCCCTTCGCGGTCTTCCATCACAAAGGGGTCGGAGGTCCACTCTTGGTCCTCGACCGGGACCACGTCGGAATGGCCGGACAGGACCAGCCCGCCGTCACCCTCTGGCCCGAAGGTGGCGAAGAGATTGGCCTTTGTCCCGCTTTCGTCCAGCGAGACGTCGCAGATCGCGCCCAGCCCTTTGAGATAGTTGGAGGCCCAGCCGATCAGGTCGAGGTTGCTGTCGGCGGACACGGTGGGAAAGCCGATCAAATCGCCCAGCAGGCCCTCTGTGCGGTAGAGCAGGTCCATGTCAGTCCTTCACGAAGAGCTTGCGCGGGCGGTCGCAGAGGCATTCCGCCGGGCCTTCCTCCTTGATCAGGATGGATTCGGTGATTTCCAACCCCCAATCCTCCATCCAGAGACCGGGCATGAAGTGGAAGGTCATGCCCGGTTTTAGCACGGTTTCGTCGCTGGTGCGGATGGAAATGGTGCGTTCGCCCCAGTCGGGCGGATAGCTGAGGCCGATGGGATAGCCGCAGCGCCCGGTGCGGCGGATGCCGCCCTTGGCCAGCGCCTCATAGAGCGCGCGGGCGATGTCCCCGGCGGTGTTGCCGGCGCGGGCCGCCTGCAGCCCCATTTCCAGCCCTTCGACCAGCGCCTTTTCCGCGTCCAGCATGTCCTGGGGTGGTTTGCCAAGGAAGACGGTCCGGCAGAAAGGCGCGTGATAGCGGCGGTAACAGCCGGCGAGTTCGAAGAAGGTCGCCTCTCCCTTGGCGAAGGGGCGACCGTCCCATGTCAGATGCGCGGCAGAGGCATCGAGGCCGGAGGGCAGCAGCGGGACGATGGCGGCGTAATCGCCCCAGTGGCCGTCCGCGCCGCGGATCGCGTCGGCGTAGATTTCCGCCACCAGCTCATTCTTCGGTAGGCCGGGTTCGACCCGTTCGAGGATGCCATCGACCAGCTTTTCCGAGATGCGGGCGGCGCGGCGGATAAAGGTGATTTCCTCATCGGATTTGATCGCACGCTGCCAGTTCACCAGCGCGGTGGCGTCGACCAGTTCCGCGTCGGGCAGTTCGGCGAGCAGGGTCATATGCGCCTTGGCCGAGTAATAGTAGTTTTCCATCTCGACCCCGATCCGGGCGGTGTCCAGCCCGCGGGCGCGGATGTGGCTGGCCAGATCCTGCATCGGGTGGCGGTCGGTGGCCTGCACGAAATCGTCGGCGTAGCCAAGGATGCGTTCGGGGGGCATCCAGACCGTGCGCAGCGCGCCGTAGCCGTCCATCGCGCGGCCCCACCACAGCGGCGCCTCACCGGGAATGACAAGCACGCCCTGATGCACGTAGAAGGACCAGCCGTCATAGCCGGTGAGCCATGCCATGTTGGACGGATCCTCGACAAACAGCGCGTCCAGTCCCAGCGTTTCCATGCGCTTTTCGACAAGGCGCAGGCGGCGGTCGTATTCCCCTTGGGAGAAGGGCAGGTTGGGGGCTGTCATGATCTGTGCCTCTCACATGGTCCGTCCCGTCATGATTTGGCGAAACGCAGGAACTGCAAGGAAAAACCCTGCCTGACAGCTTGCAGTGGTAGGTGGCGATTGGTCATTGTGCAGCAGGTGGACCGACGCAGGATGCGCCGAAAGCGACCGGGCGAGGGAGCCATGACGGAATTCGCGCCGGACACGGCGCTGACCGCGCGTTTGTTATCCGAGAAGGCAGGCAAAGCGACGGTCATCCGGCCCTGAAGGCGCAGCTTTTTGACCACGGTAAACCAAGGGTTCAAGCGCGCGAAAGATACCTGCCGCCTGATTGGCGCCTGTCAGCTTTACACGCGTGTTCAGGCCCTGCGCCGTCTGCCGGTTCTCTTGACAAGGCCCGAGATGTGACGTGCGTCCCCGCGGGGCCTGTTACCAATTGTGTCGGCGACGCGAGGCAAATCCCAGAATGCCCAGACTGGCCAGAAAGAGCGGCAAGCCTGCGGGAAGTGGCACCGGGGATGGCGGATTCCGCGCTTCGAAATGGAATATTGTCGGCGTAAAACTTCCCCCAAGTGCCCAATTTCGCATGGTGGGGTCGCCGGGAACCTGCCCCGACCCGGTTGCCCGCACCCCTGTGACCGTGCCGTAGGCGAAGGATTGAGAGGGAACCGCGCTCATATAGCTGGTTCCGGTGGTCAAATCCGTGAAGATGTTGGTCCAGATGCCGTCGAGCAGGATTTCGAGTTCAAAAGTGACCGGGAACCCGGCTCCGTTGTTGGTAAAATAATACCCTTGGCTCGTGATATTCACCAAGGTGTCAGCCTCAAACCCGGTGAAACTGATCGAGGCGGTTGTAAACTCGTTCGGGCCGCCCAATCCCCCCCAATTGACCGAAGCGGCATGGACGGGCGCAGAGAGAAAACCTGCGGCAATGGCTGCAGAAAGTACTGTTCGTTTAAATTGTAGCATCATGATCGTTCCCTTCGGAAAAATGCTCGATTCCCTGGGATCGCTGCCTCAAAGGGTGCCGTGTCGACACCGCAGGCGTACATCACGCCTAGTAAATCCTACCGTATTTCATGCTGTTGAGGCAAGCCGCCTGTCTTTTGACCTTTGCGCGGAGGCTGTTCTGCTTCGGCGATCCTGGTCTTTTGCCCGGTTTCGGGAACACCTGGCCGACCCGCTGGAAACGCCCCGCAAAATCGGTTAGCCATGCAGCATCCCCCGCAATAAAGGCATTGCGCGCTGCTGCAGGGGAGCGAGGAGCCTCTGGCGCCCGATGCGTGCGACACGGGGCTTCCTTTATTCGTCAGACAGCGGCGCGCCGCCGCGCAAGAGGAGCCTGTGATGCTGAGAAACGATCAACTGGACCAGTGGGACCGCGAAAACTTTTTCCACCCGTCGACCCATCTGGCCGAATTCGCGCGGGGGAACCTGCCGAACCGCGTGGTGACGGGCGGCAAGGGCTGTCATATCGAGGACCGTGACGGCACCCGCCTGCTGGACGCCTTTGCCGGGCTCTATTGCGTGAACGTGGGCTATGGCCGTCCCGAAATCTCCGAGGCGATTGCCGAGCAGGCGAAGGAACTGGCCTATTACCACGCCTATGTCGGCCACGGTACCGAGGCCAGCATCACGCTGGCCAAGATGGTGCTGGACCGTGCGCCCGCGGGCATGTCCAAGGTCTATTTCGGCCTCAGCGGCTCGGACGCGAATGAGACCAACATCAAGCTGGTCTGGTACTACAACAACATCCTTGGCCGTCCTGAAAAGAAGAAGATCATCTCTCGGTGGCGGGGTTATCACGGGTCGGGCCTGATGACCGGCTCGCTGACCGGGCTGGAGCTGTTCCACAAGAAGTTCGATCTGCCGCTGGCGCAGGTGCTCCACACCAAAGCGCCCTATTACTATCGCCGCGATGACCTGAACCAGACGCCGGAGCAGTTCACCGCCCATTGCGCCGCTGAGCTGGAGGCGCTGATCGAACGCGAGGGGGCGGATACCATCGCCGCCTTCATCGGAGAGCCAGTTTTGGGCACGGGGGGCATCGTGCCGCCGCCGCCGGGCTATTGGGAGGCGATTCAGGCGGTGCTGACCAAGCATGACATCCTGCTGATCGCCGATGAGGTGGTCACCGGCTTTGGCCGTTTGGGCACGATGATGGGCTCTGACCACTACGGGCTGAAGCCGGACCTGATCACCATCGCCAAGGGTCTGACCTCGGCCTATGCGCCCTTGTCCGGGTCCATCGTGGGGGACCGCATGTGGAAGGTGCTGGAGCAGGGGACCGATGAAAACGGCCCCATCGGCCACGGCTGGACCTATTCGGCGCATCCCATCGGGGCGGCGGCGGGGGTTGCCAACCTCAAGCTGCTGGACGCGCTGAACCTGGTGCAGAATGCGGGTGAGGTGGGGACCTATTTCAATCAGGCCCTGACGCAGGCGCTGGGCGATCATGCCCACGTCGGCGAGGTGCGCGGTGCGGGCATGATGGCGGCGGTGGAATTCGTCGCCGATCGCGACAGCCGGACGTATTTCGATCCGTCCAAGAAGGTGGGGCCCAGCGTTGCGGCGGCGCTGCTGAAGCGGGGCGTGATCGGGCGGGCCATGCCGCAGGGCGACATCCTTGGCTTTGCGCCGCCGTTCTGCCTGACCACGGCAGAGGCGGATGAGGTCGCGGGCAAGACCGCCGAGGCCGTGGCCGAAGTGCTGGGCTGACGCAACGCCAGTGGTGATGGGGCGCGTCCGTGGGTGCCACGGGCGCGCTTTTTTTTGTCTGCGAAAGCGCTGTCTGTTGCGGGGCGGCGGGCTTTGCTATTGCCGTCAGAGGCCTATGTGAGCCGAAGCGAAGGACGGTGGCATGTTGCTAGATGTTAAGGGTGTGAGGAAATCCTATCCCGGCGTGGACGGGCCGGTGCCCGTTCTGGCGGGCGTCGACCTGACGCTGGATCAGGGGCAGACGCTGTCCCTGCAGGGGGAGTCCGGTTCCGGCAAGAGCACCCTTTTGCATCTGGTCGGCGGGCTGGACAGCGTGGACGCGGGCAGCATCCACCTGAACGGGCAAGAGATTTCCGGACTGGGAGAGGCTGAGCGCGCGGCCCTGCGGCGCAGCGAAGTCGGCGTGATCTTTCAGCAGTTCAACCTGATCCCCTCGCTGACGGTGCTGGACAACATCCGGTTTCAGGCGCGGCTGTCGGGCCGCGAGGATGCGGCGCGTACCTCGGCACTGATGGCCAGGCTGGGGCTGGAGGCGCAGGGGGCGAAATACCCCGAGCAACTGTCCGGTGGACAGCAGCAGCGGGTGGCGATCGCGCGTACCTTGGCGGCGCGGCCGCGTCTGATCCTGGCGGATGAGCCGACCGGCAATCTGGACGAGGCGACGGCGGCGGATGTGCTGGACGAGATGCTGTCGCTGGTGGCGGAAACCGGGGCGGCGCTGATGGTCGTGACCCATTCGGCGGCGGTGGCGGCACGGATGGACCGGCAATTGCATCTCAGCGCCGGGCGGCTGGCATGACGCGCGCCTGCCTGCAGGCGCTGCTGTCGCACTGGTGGCGCAATCCCCTGCAATTGTTCACCTTTCTGGCGGGACTGGCGCTGGCCACGGGGCTGTGGTCGGGCGTGCAGGCGATCAATGCAGAGGCGCGGGCCAGCTATGACGCGGCGGCGCAGACGCTGGGCGAAGGGCGGTTCGATCAGTTGATCCCTCGTGCAGGCGAAAGTTTACCGCAGGAGGTTTACATCTCGCTGCGGCGGGCGGGCTGGCAGGTGTCACCCGTCGTTGAGGGACGGTTGCGCCTGCCGGATGGGGCGGTGCGCATCGTCGGGCTGGACCCGCTGACCACGCCCGGCAACCTGAGCCCGGTGGCGACGGCGGATGATCTGGACCTGAGCGCGTTTTTGTCCGACGGCGTGCTGTTTGCCAATGCAGAGGTGGCGGCGCGCCTGCAGGGGCAGGTGACGCAAAAGGTGATCGTGGACCCGAACCTTGCCCCCGATACGGTGGTCACGGATGTGGGTGTGGCGCAGCGCCTACTGGACCGGGCCGGGCGGCTGACCCGGCTGATCGTGGTGCCGCAGCAACCGCTTGGGGTGCCGCCGCTGGAGGAGATCGCGCCGGGTCTGAGCCGCGTGGCCGCGCAGGGATCGAGCGACGTGGGGCAGTTGACGGACAGTTTTCACCTCAACCTGACGGCCTTTGGCCTGCTGAGTTTCGCGGTTGGCATTTTCATCGTGCATGGCACCATCGGGCTGGTCTTTGAACAGCGGCGCGGCATGGTGCGGACCCTGCGCACGCTGGGCGTGCCGCTGCGCCGTCTGGTGGTGCTGATGGCGCTGGAACTGATGGCGCTGTCGCTCTTGGCCGGGGTGCTGGGCGTGCTGTTGGGCTATGCCGTGGCGGCGCTGTTGCTGCCCGGCGTGGCGGCGACGCTGGAGGGGTTGTACGGTGCGCAGGTGGCAGGCGGGCTGCAACTGCGCCCGGTCTGGTGGGTGTCTGGCCTCGGGATCGCGGTGATCGGTGCCGGGCTGGCCGGGGCCGGGGCACTGTGGAAGATCGCGCGGATGCCGATCCTTGCCAGCGCGCGGCCCCGCGCCTGGGCCGTGACATCCGGGCGGGGCCGGTGGGGGCAGGCGGCGCTGGCGCTGGTGTTGCTGGCGGCGGCCCTTGTCCTGACCCTGCTGGATCTTGGCCTGATCGCCAGTTTCGTCATGCTGGGCTGTCTGCTGCTGGGCGCGGCGCTGCTGTTGCCCCTGCTGTTGGGCGCGGTTCTGGCGCTGGGTCAGTCGCGGGCCAAGGGCGCGCTGACCGGCTGGTTCTGGGCCGACACGCGGCAGCAATTGCCGGGCCTCAGCCTTGCGCTGATGGCGCTGCTCTTGGCGATGGCGGCGAATGTGGGAGTCTCGACCATGGTGTCGAGCTTTCGCCTGACCTTTGTCGATTTCCTTGATCAGAAGCTGTTCGCCGAGAGTTATGTGCGCGGCTTCGATGCGGCAAAGTTTGCCGAGATGGACGCCTATCTGCAGGGGCGCGGCGCGGTGGTCCTGCCTTTGCTGTCGGTGGATACGCGGGTTCAGGGCGTGCCGGCAGAGGTTCTGGGGATCCGGGCGGGGACCGGCTATGCCGAGCACTGGACATTCCTGCAGGCGGAGCGTGGTTTGTGGGACCGGGTCGCCAGCGGCGAGGCGGTGATCGTGAACGAACAGCTGGCGCGGCGCGCGGGTGTGGGGCTGGGCGATGACCTGCCGCTTGGGCCCGGGCTGAGCCTGCCGCTGGCGGGGATTTACGGCGATTACGGCAATCCGATTGGTCAGGCGGTGGTGTCCGAGGCGCGATTCAGCGCGGCCTTCCCCGACGAGGCGCCGCGCCAACTGGCGGTGATCGGCCTGTCGGCGGCGGATCTGCGGGCGGATCTGGGCGCACGCTTTGGCCTGCCCGAAACCGCCGTGATTGACCAGCACGCGCTGAAGGCGTTTTCCCTGCAGGTGTTCGAGCGGACCTTTTCCGTGACCGCAGCGCTGAACGTGCTGACGCTGGCCGTGGCGGGATTTGCCATCCTGATGAGCCTCTTGACGCTGGCCGCGATCCGCCTGCCGCAATTGGCGCCGGTCTGGGCGATGGGGCTGACGCGCGGCGCGCTGGCGCGGGCGGAACTGGTGCGGGCGCTGGTTCTGGCGGCGTTGACGGCGGTGCTGGCGCTGCCGCTTGGGCTGGCGCTGGCCTGGGTCCTGCTGGCGGTGGTGAATGTCGAGGCGTTTGGCTGGCGGCTGCCGATGTACCTGTTTCCATGGCAATATGCGCAACTGGGGGCGTGGACGCTGATCGCGGCCGGTCTAGCCGCGCTTTGGCCCGCGCGGAAACTGGCGCGCACCCCGCCGAGCCATTTGCTGAAGGTCTTTGCCAATGAACGTTAGGGTGTTGATTTTCCTGATGCTCTGGCCCTTTGCGGCGCTGGCGCAGGGGTTTGCCGGGCTGGGGACAGAGGCGGATGGCTTTGCCGTACCGCAGCCCGACCCGGTGTTCGATTTTCCCGCCGATCACGGCCCGCATCCGGACTATCGCATCGAGTGGTGGTATCTGACCGCCAACCTGAAAGGGCCGGAGGGGCGGGATTACGGGTTGCAATGGACGCTGTTCCGGTCCGCCCTAGCGCCGGAAGAGCGGGCGGGCTGGACCTCTCCGCAGGTGTGGTTTGGCCATGCCGCAGTGACCACGCCAGAGGCGCATTATGCCGCCGAACGCTTTGCCCGCGGCGGGATCGGGCAGGCGGGGGTGCGGGCGGCGCCGTTCGAGGCATGGATCGACGATTGGCAGATGGCGGGCGAGACCTTCGATGCGCTGACCCTGCGCGCCAGCGGGGCAGAGTTTCGCTATGACATGGCGCTGCAGACGGAAGGGCCCTTGGTCTTTCACGGGCGGGACGGCTATTCGGTGAAATCCGCGCAGGGGCAGGCGAGTTATTATTACTCGCAGCCCTTTTACCGGATCGAAGGGGTGCTGACCCTGCCCGAGGGCGAGGTGCCGGTCAGCGGCTCGGCCTGGCTGGACCGGGAGTGGTCCTCTCAGCCGCTGGCGGAGAGCCAATCGGGATGGGACTGGTTTTCGCTGGCCTTCGACACGGGGGACAAGCTGATGGGATTCCGGCTGCGCGAGGAGGGCGGGGAGGGCTATACCTCCGCCACCTGGATCGGGGCGGATGGCGCGGTGACGGCCTATGGCGACGGGGACTTTGCCGCCGAACCGCTGGACCGGGTTCTGGTGGCCGGCCGGCAAATGCCGGTGCGCTGGCAGGTGCGGCTGCCGGAACGCGGCGTGGATGTGACGGTTCAGGCGGTGAATGATGCCGCGTGGATGGATCTGGCGATTTCCTACTGGGAGGGGCCGGTGCGGATCACGGGCAGTCACACCGGGCGCGGCTATCTGGAAATGACCGGCTACGAGTGAGGCCGGGCAGGGGATTTCAGCCGATGGCCCGATGCGCCGCTGGACAAGCCGCGCGGAAGTGCCCCACCTTGACCCCGCGCCTGTCCGGCCCATTCTGAGGGCGGACAAGCCCTAATTCCGACGGAGGACACCTTGGATCATTTCATCACCCGCCGCGCCCTGTTCGTTACTGCGGCGGCCTCTGCCGCGCTGGCCCTGGCCCTGCCGCGGGCCGTTCTGGCGGCGGCGACCCATGACGTGCAGATGCTGAACGCCCACCCGGAAAACAAGCGGTTGCGGCAGGTCTTTCTGCCCCGCGTGCTGGTGGCGGAGCCGGGCGACACCGTGCGTTTCGTGGCGGCGGACAAAGGGCATAACTCTGCCGCGACCGAGGGCATGTTGCCGGATGGCGCCGTGGAATGGGGTGGCAAGATCAACGAGGAGGTCGCCGTCACGCTGGAGCAGCCGGGATTTTACGGTTACCAGTGCACGCCGCATTACGCCGCCGGGATGGTGGGACTGATCATCGTCAAGGGCGCGGGCATGATGGACAACCTGGAGGCCGCGAAAGCCGTCGGGCACCGCGGCAAGGCCAAGGCCGTCTGGGGCGACATCTGGGCCGAGGTCGAGGGGATGGACCTGTCGGCGTGATGCCGGTGCGGAGCTGCTCACATTGGGTGAGCATGCATCACAGTGGGCCAAGGGCACGTGCGCAGGGGGCAATGCGTGCCCCTGGGTGCGGTCGTTTTTCGAGAAAGGGAAGACTGGTGGCGTGGGGGGGACTCGAACCCCCGACCTAACGATTATGAGTCGTTCGCTCTAACCAACTGAGCTACCGCGCCATTCAGTGGGTG
Source organism: Antarctobacter jejuensis (assembly GCF_052266595.1). Lineage (NCBI taxonomy): Bacteria > Pseudomonadati > Pseudomonadota > Alphaproteobacteria > Rhodobacterales > Roseobacteraceae > Antarctobacter > Antarctobacter jejuensis. The sequence goes on from NZ_JBQQXJ010000003.1 coordinate 120,069, forward strand.
GTCGGATACGGAAGGCGGGGGCTGGCGTCAAGCCCGATTTCGCCAAAAAGCGCAGGCAAGGGTTGGGTCGGCGGGGGTTCTCTTGCTGTCAGGTCGTCGCAGCGCTTTCCGCGCGCCATGCCGAGGGTGACTGGCCGGTGACACGCAGGAATTCACGGTTGAAATTGGACTTGGTGTTGAAGCCGCTGGCATAGATCGCGTCCGTTACGGGCATGCCGCCGGACAGCAGGTCACAGGCGTGGCGAATCCGGTAGCCGTTTACATGACGTGAGACGTTTTCGCCGGTTTGCCGGTTGATCGCCGCAGACAATTGCTTGGCCGGCACCTGCAGGCGGCGCGCCAGACGGGCCAGCGTCAATTCGGGTTCCAGAAACAACTGATCCGCCGCCATCAACTGATCCAGTCTCGCCAGCAGGTGGGTGTCGTCGGCGTCGACGGTTTCCTCAGGCACGCTCAGCGGCGGCTCGGCCTCTGCCGGGGGTCTGCCATCGCGCGTCAGGGCCAGCACGGCGACCATCAGCAGAGACAGCGAGGAGACAAGGCTGACCACCACCCCATGTACCCTAGGGTGGCCATAGAGAAAGGCCATGGAGATGACCACATCGCCGATGGCTGACAGGATCAGCGCGGCGGCCAGCCCTTTCCAGATCCGGGCGGGCCAGGGCCCCGCATCCAGCCGCGCGCGGGGAAGCGGATTGTCCGCGCGCAAGGCCCAAAGAATGGCCCCTCCATAGCCGAAAAACAGCAGCGGCACCGTGACATCCAGGGCCGCCGGGACGGCAACAAGGCAGAACAGGCCAAACGCGGGCGCCAGAGCGTGCGGCGCGGCCTGCGCCAGCGTCACCCTGTCGAACAGGGCGGCGCGAAAGGCCAGCCAGGCCAGCGGCGGCAGCGCGCAGGCCACCAGCGGCAGCAGCGGAGACAGCCAGCGCAGTCCGTAGAAATGCACCAAGGAGATCGCAAGGCTCTGCCATGCGCAGAGGGCCAGCAGGGCTGTCACCTCGCGCCCCATGCCGCCCTGACGCAACGACTGGGCCAAAAGAAAGAGGATCAGACAGGCAAAGATCAGCGGCAGGGGCAGGGCGATCATGGGGGTCCCAACTGTCGGTCGGTTCGAGGACGTCCTTAAACCGGTTCGGAACGTCCGAAAACCGGATAAAGGACGCGCGCGCGGCAAGATTTCCCGAGGGTGGCGGCATCGCAACCGCTCTTTGGAGAGACAAGATGAAACACCTTATGACCGCCGCCCTGATCGCCCTTGGCGGGCTGGCGCAGGCGCAGCCGCTGCTGCCCGGTTTCGACCGGATGGACGTTCAGGCCGCGCACCGTGCCCGCCCGCTGGAGGCGAGTTTTTACTATCCCGCAGCCAATCCGACCTACATGACCCGCATCGGCGACAACCCGATTTTCAAAGGCGTGCGGGTGTTCATGGGCCCGCGCTTTGGCGAAGGGCGGCATCCCTTGGTGCTGTTCTCTCACGGGTCGGGCGGCAGCATGGACAACATGGCGTGGCTGCTGGCCGGACTGGCAGAGCGGGGCGCCATCGTGCTGACGGTGAACCACCCCGGCAGCACCAGCGGCGACAGCTCACCGCGGCGCTCCGTTCGGCTGGATGAGAGGGCATTGGATCTGAGCGCGGCGCTGGACCAGTTCCTGGCAGAGCCGGAGTTCGCGGGCGCGGTCGACCCGGACCGGATCTATTCTCTGGGGTTTTCACTGGGTGGCGCGACGGCGCTGGGATTGGCCGGGCTGCGCTTTGATGCGGGGGCCTATGCGCCCTATTGCGAGGCGGACACCGCGCGGTCCGATTGCGCGTTTTTCGACAAGGGCGGCGTCGATTTCCGCAACCTGCCAGAGGGGTTTTCAGCCGACGCCCGCGACCCGCGCGTGACGGGGGCCATGGTGATTGATCCGGCCTTTACCTTTGTCGCGACGCAGGACAGCGTGCAGGCGCTGGACCTGCCGACCCTGTTGATCAACCTTGGCAAGGATAGGCGACTGGGGGCGTCGGATATGGGACCGGAGGGCAGCGATTTCGCCGCGCGGCTGCCGCAGGCACAGTATGTCGAGTTGGCCCCGGCCATCCATTTCACGGCGCTGCCCGAGTGCAAGCCCATGGCAGCCGCAATTCTGGAAGAAGAACAGGACGATCCGATCTGTACCGATCCGGAGGGCACGGACCGTGGGGCCGTTCACGCGCAGATATTGCAGGCCGTGGCCGGTTTCATGGGGCTGGAGTGACCAAACAGGGGGGGCGCCCTATGGCGCCCCCATCCGTCATTTCACGATCTTTTCGTCTTTGACGAACATGTTGCCCCAGGCGCGGTCGATCAGTTCCGGGGTCATGCGGTAGGGGATGCCTTCGAAATCGCAGATCGCGATCATCTGGTCGATCAGGAAGATCGGCTGATAGTTGGCGTAGATGTTGTCGATGGTCGGGTATTTGTTCTTGAGCAGGTGGACCAGCGCAGCCTCGTCCAACTGCATCTTTTTCTTGCGGGCGACCAGCGAGAAGATCTTGAGGAAGTTCTGCTGGTTCGGTCCGTCGATCTTGATCTTGAAAAAGATACGGCGCAGGGCCGCTTTGTCGAAGATCTCGTTCGGGTGGAAGTTGGTCGAGAAGATCACCAGCGTGTCGAAGGGGACCTCGAATTTTTCACCCGACTGCAGCGCAAGGATGTCCTTTGATTCCTCCAGCGGAACGATCCAGCGGTTGACCAGTTTCTGAGGCGGTTCGGCCTGACGGCCAAGGTCGTCCACGATGAAGATGCCGCCGGTGGATTTTAGCTGCAGGGGCGCCTGATAGGTGCGCGCGGTGGGGTTGTAGACAAGGTCCAGCATGTCCAGCGAGAGTTCACCGCCGGTGATTACCGTGGGCCGCTGGCACATCACGTAGCGCCGGTCGAACCGCGTGGTGCGGCGCAGGCTGAGCGGGTTCTCGACGTCGCCTTCGGCCTTGGAATGCACGATGGGGTCATAAACGGTGATGACCTGACCGGAATATTCGATGGCGCGCGGGACGTAGATCTTGTCGCCCATGGCATCGCGGATGCCGTTGGAAATCGAGGATTTGCCGTTGCCCGGGGGCCCGTACATCAGGATGGAGCGACCGGCGGACACAGCCGGGCCGAGGTTGGAAATCAGGTCGTCCGGCAGGACGAGGTGGCCCATGGCGCCGGTCAGTTGTTCGCGCGAAATCTGGATGTTGCGGATCGACTGGCGTTTGACCTGTTCCCGGTAGACATCGAGCGGGACCGGCATGGCGCCGAAATATTCCGACTGCGCCAGCGCATCCAGCGCGCGGGCCTTGCCGCTGTCGGTCAGCTGATAGGGCATTTCGTTCACGGTCTCTCCGGCGGCGCCGAGGGTGCCCATCGCCTCCATCAGGCCCTGACTGCGGCACATGTCGATGATTTCCTGGGTCACAGGGACCGGAAGGCAGACTGTGCGGGCCAGTTCCGTGACCTGGTTGGTGTTCTTGCGGAACATCGTCTTGAGGATGATGTCGCGCATCATCACCAGGGGAAGCTGCATTTCTTCGATGCGCTTCGGCGGCGGCGGTGCCACGACGGTGCCGGTTTCCATGTTCATGTCTGAACTGCCCTCAACTGCTTTTGCGGCCAAGGTGACAGGGGAATGTGGCAGGATGTGGGAGCGGGTTGGGAAAGACGCGGACCTCAGAGCCGCAAGGGCCCTGTCGCCGAAATCCCGGATCCCGGCCAAGTCTGAATTTGGGGGCAGCGGGGAGTGCGCCGACAGCCCGGGGGAGGCGTGTCGACGCGATCCCGTGTCAGGGTGTGTGCTGGCCGTATAACAACCCAAGGGCAAGGTAGATCGCCAGCGTGCCGCCAAGGGCCATGCCCATCGGAAAGCGCGTGCCGCTTTGCCAGCTGTGCCAGTCGGGGGCCATCTGGCGGAGGGGGGTATGTTTGGCCAGCCGGTGCGCCACAAAGGCGGCCACCAGATTGGCGGCAAAGAGCGCCATCAGGAACCGCAGGTCGCCGATATGGATCAGCGGCGCGGCGGCGGCGGCGAACTTGGCATCACCCGCGCCCATCGCGCCGCCCGCGTTGAGCGCGATGCCCGCCACCAGAACCACCACCAGATGCAGGTAGCGCCAGAGGTAATCCTCCAGCGGCAGCGCGATCACGCCGACAAAGAGATAGACCCCGACCAGCGTCAGAACCGCATGGTTGGGAATGCGCATCCCCTTGATATCCGTATAAAAGATATACAGACAGATCGGCAGGACAAAGGGCAGGAACCAGGCCGCCGCAACGGCGCTCTGCGACATCGGCTCAGGCCTCTTCGAGGGCCGAAAGCGCGCGGGACGCGGCGTCGAAGTGCTGCGGGTGGGTTTCGATCGCTTCGCGCAGCAGGGTCTTGCCGGTTTCCACGTCGCCCCGCTTGATCGCCGCAAGGCCAAGCGTGTGCAGCAGTTCGGCCCGTTCCACCTGCGTCGTGGGGATCACGGGGAGGCTGTATTTGCCCTGCGCGCCACGCGCCATGACAAGGTTGTTCTTGGCGGTGAACAGCTTGTCATCATGGCGGATGGAATCGACGAACAGCTTTTCGGCCTCGACGAAATCGCCGCGCGTAAGCTTGGAATAGCCCCAGTTGTTCAGCACGGAGGCAGGGGTGGTGGTCAGACCCACCGCGACCTCATAAAAGCTGTCGGCCTTTTTCCATTCCTTGTTGCCGTCGGCGATCATCGCCTCCAGCCGGTAACGCTTGAAGGTTTCATGGGTGGGGGGAATGGCGTCCAGCACCTTTTCCGCCTGATCCCATTCGCCGGCGCGGATCAGCACGTCGGCCAGCTGCACGCGGTCATCGTCGGTGCTGTCCTTGTGCTCGACAACCTTGGCCCAGGCGACCTTGGCCTCGTTGACGCGCTTGGCGCGGACGAGGGAAATCGCCAGTCCGCGCATGGCGTCGATCCGGTCAGGGTTTTCCGCGCTGGTGCGCTGAAAGTAATTCACTGCCTCGTTCGGGTCGCCAACGGTGAGCATGACCTCGTTGAGGCCGGTTTCATCGACCACGTTCACGCCTTGGAACTTGCGGTCCATTTCGGCCTTGTCGATGCCTTTATCACAGCCCGACAGCACGACTGCCGCGGCCGCACAAACTACGAGAATGGGGTGGCGCATCTGCCTGCGTCCTTTTCTGCTCTGCCTCTCGACCCGCCATTTTGTGGCGGCTGTTTTTTTTGTGCCCTCTTGGTGGGGCTAACGTCTTCAGCCGCCGGTGCGCCGGATCAGGTAATCCCCGGTGCCGCGGCGGACGATCTTGTACTCTTGCTCTAAGGGCTCATCATAAACAGGATTTTCCAATTTTGCGAGCGCCAAGCGAAGATTGTCTCGGATTGAGTCACTTTCGCCATTGTCGAGCGCATAGGCGCGCCGGAAGACCTGCGAGGCTTCGGAATATTCGCCCAGTTCGATGAGCACGATGCCAAGATTGTTCCATGCTTCGGGCCAGTCCGGTTCTGCCTTCACCGCGCGGCGCAGCAGCGGTTCGGCCTGATGCAACCGGCCCAGGGCAAGGTTGGCGGAACCAAGCGCCATCAGCACCTCGCCGGTCAGGCCCTGTTCACCGGCGGCGCGGGTAAAGGAATCAAGGGCGAGTTCATATTGCTGCGCGGCCATCAGGCGGTGGCCCACGGTCAGGCCGTCGACGGCCTCTCCCCTTGGGTCGAGTTCTGGCGCAAAAGGGGATCCGTCGCGGTCCGGACCGCCCCCAAAACGGGGCTCCCCCGGGCGGCGCCGCCGGGCGGCGAGAGAGCAGGGCGGCCCAGAGAGCCTGTTTCATTCGGTCATTGACCCACGCCGATAGAGCCCATCTCTGTAATGCCGACCGCGGAGGGGCCCACGAGGATGATCAGGAGCGGTGGCACCGTGAGCATCATAGTCGTCAGCGTCATCTTTGTCGGCAGTTTGTTGGCCGCTTCTTCGGCGCGCATGACTCTTTTGTCACGCATTTCTTCGGCATAGACCCGAAGCGCGTCGGAAATGGATGTCCCGAAGGTCGTCGCCTGGTTCAGCACGGTGACAAATGAGGAGATGTCGGGCAGGCCGCAGCGGTCCGACATGTCGTTCAGGACCTGGCTCTTGTCCTTGCCGGCCTTCATCTCGTAGCTGATGATCTCATATTCCTCGGCCAGCGGGGGATAGGAGGCGTGCAGTTCCTTGGCGACGCGGATGATGGCTTGATCCATCGACTGGCCCGCCTCGACACAGACCAGCATCATGTCGAGACTGTCGGGAAAGCCCTGCTGAATCAGTTCCTGCCGTTTCGCCATCCGTTTGTTGACCCAGTACTTGGGCGCCATGTAGCCAAAGACGCCGGGGCCAAGGATATACATCAGCTTTTGGTTCATCGTGGCGGTGACCGGGTCGATCATCAGCAGGTAATAGGTCACGCCCGCGCCCAGAAGCAGAACGCCCAGCACGAATTGCGCGAAGTAATAGATCTGCACCGCGTCCTTGGACCGGTACCCGGCCTGCATCAGCTTGGTGCGGATTTCCGACAGTTCCTTGGCGTCTTGCGGTTCAAGGAACTGGGCGTACTTGTTGAGCTTCTCGTTCTTCGACTTTTCCCGCAGCACTGCGCGGGTGTCGGCGGCCATCCGGTCCTGACCGCTCTTCTTGAGCTTGTCGAGCGGATCCGGCTTTTGGTTCATGAAGATCGGGATGGTGGCGACGATCAGCAGCGCCGCCAGTCCCGCGACCACGATCAGCGGACCGGCGGGGCCCAGCGTTTCGGTGATCATCGCGTTGAGTGTTTCTAACATGGGATGTGCCTCAGACCTTGATGTTCACCAGCCAGCGCATGACGATCATGTTCGCGGCCAGCATGATGCCCACGATAAAGCAGGCGGGAATGAACCACGGGTGGTCCAGCACTTCGTCGTAGTAATCGGGCTTGGCCACCTGGATGAAAATCAGCGCGCCGATTGGGAAGCCGGACAGGAACTTGCCTGACCATTGCGCCTCTGCGGTGATGGCCTTGACCCGGCGGAACAGGCGGAAACGGGCGCGGATCACCTTGGCCAGACCTTCGAGGATCTCGGCAAGGTTGCCGCCGGCCTGCTGCTGGATCGCCACGGCCACGGCCAGAAAGCGCAAATCCTGCATGTCCAGCCGTTCGGCCATGTGTTTCAGCGATTCACCCACGTCGCGGCCATAGGTCGATTCGTCGGCAATGATGCCGAATTCGGTGGCCAGCGGATCCTTGAGTTCCTTGGCGACGATGGAGATGGCCGAGGAGAAGGGGTGGCCGACGCGCAGGCTACGCACCATCAGTTCCACCGCGTCGGGCAGTTGTTCCTCGATCATGGTCAGGCGCTTCTTGGCGCGCTGGTTGACCCAGAAGTAGACGCCGCCGACGCCCATGAAGACGGACATGACCGCGCGGATGGCAGCGCCCGCTTCGGTGCCGATGCTGAGACCGACGAAGGCAAAGACGGAGGCCGCGACCATGACCAGAATGAGCTGTTGCGGCGTGAAGGCCAGCGCCGCTTTCTGCGCCTTGCTTGCCAGCATCGAGTAGATGGGCAGCGAGCGGCTTTTCATGTGCTGGTCCATCTCCTTGCGGAGCTTGGCCAGGACGTCCTCTCGGCGTTCGCCCTTGTCCAGCATTTCAAGGCGGCGGTTGACCTTGCTGGTCAGGCTGATCGATTTGCCGAAGGCCACGAGGTAGACGCCGTTGACCAGCGCCAGGACGCCGAAGAAGATCCCGCCGTAAATGATGGGTTCTGCGCTGAGCATGGGTCTTACTCCGCTCTAAAGGGTTCGTAGATGGAGGCCGGCACGTCGTAGCCCCACATCCGGAAACGTTCCGCAAAGGCACTGCGCACGCCGGTTGCGGTGAAATGGCCGATGATCTTGTTATCGGGGGTCAGGCCGACGCGCTGGTAGCGAAAGATCTCTTGCATTGAAATCACATCGCCTTCCATGCCGGTGATCTCGGTGATCGAGGTCATGCGGCGCGAGCCGTCCTGCAGGCGGCTGGCCTGCACGATGAGGTTCACAGCCGAAGAAATCTGGCTGCGCATGGCCTTGAGCGGCATTTCGATACCGGCCATAGCGATCATGTTTTCCAGACGCGCGACACCGTCGCGGGCGGAGTTGGCGTGGATCGTGGTCATGGATCCGTCGTGGCCGGTGTTCATGGCCTGCAACATGTCGATGACTTCCTCGCCGCGCGTTTCGCCGACGATGATCCGGTCGGGACGCATACGAAGGGCGTTTTTCAGACAGTCGCGCGGGGTGACCGCGCCCTTGCCCTCGACGTTGGGCGGGCGGCTTTCCATCCGGCCCACATGGCTCTGTTGCAGCTGAAGTTCGGCGGTGTCTTCGATGGTCAGGATGCGCTCGCTGTCGTCGATGAAGGATGACAGTGCGTTGAGCGTGGTCGTCTTACCCGAGCCTGTACCGCCGGAGACGATGATGTTCAGGCGGGTGGCGACGGCGGCCTGCAGGTAGACGGCCATTTCCTCTGTAAAGGCACCGAAGTTCACCAGGTCGTCGATGCCCAGCTTGTCCTTCTTGAACTTACGAATGGAGACAAGGCTGCCGTCGATGGCGACGGGGGGCACCATGGCGTTGAAACGCGATCCGTCCGCAAGACGGGCGTCCACATAGGGGTTCGATTCATCGACGCGACGCCCCACAGCGGAGACGATCTTGTCGATGATCCGCATCAGGTGCTTTTCATCCTTGAAGGTCACGTCCGACACGGACAGCTTGCCGTTCTGTTCGATAAAGATCTGGTGCGGGCCGTTGACCAGAATATCCGAGATCGTCTCGTCCTTGAGCAGCGGCTCCAGCGGGCCAAGGCCTTTCACCTCGTCATAGAGGTCGGCCATCATGGCGCGGCGTTCGTCGCGGTTCAGGACGACGCCCTTTTCCTGCAGGGTCTCGTTGGCGATTGCGCTGATTTCCTCGCGCAGATCGCCTTCGGTCGCCTGATCCAGGGCGGAGAGGTTCAGGTTTTCCAGAAGCGCGCGGTGCAGCTCCAGCTTGATCTCGCCAAGGCGCTCCTTGCGCTTCTTTTCCTTGTCCACCGGCCCGGTCTGTGCCGCGGTCTTGGGCGGCATCTTGCGCCGGGTGGCGGAGGGCGGTGTCTTGGGTGTCGCGGGTGCGGCGGCGGCCGCAGGGGCCGCCTTTACCGGTGTCGCAAGCGGATCGGCAGTCTTTTTGTAACGCGAAAACATGTATTCCCCCAGGTTCAGGCGGCTTCGGCGTCGGCGGCACCAATGGCATTAAGCTGTTGAGCGAGTTTGACGATTTCCCGGCGAAGCGGGTTCTTGGCAGCGTGGTTGGCAAGCGGCAGCCCGTGATCGCAGGCCTGCGTGACGGCACGGCCGCCATCGGGCAGTTGCACGTCAAGCGCGATGCCAAGGCTGTCCGCCATGCGCTTGACCCGGCTTTTGCCCTGAAGGTCGGTGAACTTCGGCGCGCGGTTCAGCGCAAAGCGGATCTTGTCGAAGGGCAGTTCCTCGGATTGCAGCGCCCGCTTGAGCCGGAGCGTGTTCTGGGCCGAGCGCATGTCCAGTTCGACCAGCGCAAAGTAGAGCTGCGCCTCGTGCAGGACGGTTTCGGTCCATTGCACAAGGGTCGTGGGCATGTCGACGATGACGTAATCGAAAAACTGCCGGGTCAGGCTCAGCAGGCGCTTGATCTCGTCCGCGCCGACGATGTCCAGCGGGAGCATGTCGGTGGGGGCGGTGAACACCTGCAGTTTGTCTTCGTAACTCACCAGGGCCTGGCCAAAGCTGTCGGTGTCCATCGCCTCGATGTCCTGAAGCGTTTCATAGACCGCCTCGCGGCGCGGCAGATCGAGGTAGGTGGAGACAGAGCCGAATTGCAGCCCAAGGTCGATCAGGCAGACCTTGGGCTGCTTTTCCTTGCCCGACGTTGCCAGTTCATAGGCGAGGTTGACCGCCAGCGTGGTCGCGCCGACACCGCCCGCAAGTCCCTGAATGGCAATCAGAACACCGTCGCCAGAGCCCGACAGCTTGACCCCTTCGGGGCCGGCCTCGGGGGCGGCTGCCTGAACGGCGGCGGGGGCAGGGCGGCGCAGGCGTTCCAGCGCCGCGGCCAGTTCTCCCTCCGGCAGGGGGTAGGGGACAAATTCATTGGCGCCGTCGCGCAGCAACTGGTGCAGCGAGGCGGGGGTGACATCCTCGGCGATCAGGATCACCTTGATCCCGTTTTCGCGCGCGGCCATGATGACCTCTGAAAGCATGGGCAGGTCCGGCTCGTCGATGGCGTCGATGGCCATGGCCACGAACTCCAGCGAGGCGGCATCGGGCTGGCGCAGAAATGCGGCGGCCTCATCGAACCCCAGATCGCCCCAACCTTCGCCAAGCAGGGCTTCCATATCGTCGATCAGCAAGTCGAAATTCTGGACATCCCGGCTGATCGTGCAAGCCACGATCGGGGCCGGCTCTTCTTGCTGTGATGTCATCGTCATGCCTGTCGTTCCTTGTTACGGTCGGGCTTTTCGGGACGTCTCAAGCTCTTGTCCTCTTTGGCCCTGAGCGGCGACTCGAATGGGCCGCACGCACTGGTTCTTCAGGACGACATTCCTCTACAAAGGAGGCAACATTTGGGCCAAAAAACCGAAATTGTACGATGATCGGAGACTGAAACGGGGGATTGGACACGAAAAGTGACGTAATTCGCGTCAAGCCAATTCTGTCGGTAAAGCCATGTTTATTCTGCGCGCCAGCATTTGAACTGTTGTCGCCCCCGCACGAAAAAGGGGCCCGAAGGCCCCTTTATGCAGCCGCTCAACAGAGCAGTTATTCGGTGATTGTCAGGTCCTGACCTTCCTGGCCGGTGAGGCCAGTCTTGGGTTCGGCGCTGTTCACGTATTCGCGATAGATGATCTCGGCGTATTTGCCGTCCAGAACGGTGGGATGGCTGCCCACGAACCCCGAAACCTCGGTCACGGTGCGGCGGTTGCGGCGTTCGCGGCCCTCGGTCACGATCAAGGGCTGTGTTTCGCCGAAGGAGACCACCGCCTCCAGCCGTTTGCGGCTGATGCCCTGGCTGACAAGGTAGTTCACGACCGCATTGGCGCGGCGTTGACCAAGGGATTTGTTGTAGCCGTTGGAACCGACCTTGTCGGTGTGGCCGTAGACGCGAAAGCGGACTTCGGGAAACTGACGGATCCAGCGGGCCTGTTCGCTCAGCGTGTCCCGCGCGCCCTGATCCAGTTGCGCGCTGTTGAAGGCAAAGTTCACCGTCGTCATGACTTCGGAGGCAAAGCGCTGCGAAAGATCATAGATGACCTGCTTCTCACCGCTCATGATCTGGGTGTTGTTCATGGTGGCGTTGCCGAAGTAGCCGGTGTCGATCAGCGCACCCGCCTCGCGGTCAAAGCCGACGGGTGCCTGGCTGCACCCGGCGATCACGAGACCCATTGAGAGGGCGGCAGTTATGGGGAGCCTGATCATCTTTCGCCTCTATCTCAGTCCATTACATAGCCGTAGGACCCGGTGAAGTCCTGCTTGGCGACTTCGCCAGCAGCGCCGGTCCGCGGCGTTTTCGCGTTGCCCGCGACCTTGCCCCGCAGGAACAGGTCCCGTTCGGTGGGCGGTACGACGCGGTCGGTGGGCAGGGCATAGAAGTCACCACGGGTCGGCGTCACCAGATGCGGTGTCACGATGATGACCAGTTCCGACTGCGAGCGGGAGAATTCGGCGCTGCGGAACAGCGCGCCCAGCACCGGAACGTCGCCCAGCCACGGCAGTTGCGAGTTCTGGTCGGTGAAATCGTCCATCAACAGGCCCGCGATGGCAAAGCTTTCGCCGTCACGCAGTTCAACCGTGGTCGAGGTTTCGCGCCGACGGAAGCCGTTGATGGTGATGTCGGACAGAACGATCGAGTTGTTGCTGTCGATCGAGGACACCGCGGCTTCAAGCTCGAGATTGATGACATCGCCATCGACCACGCGCGGGATGAAGTTCAGTTCAACCCCGAACGGCTTGTATTCGATGGTGATGGTGTTGTTCTGCTGGCTGACCGGGATCGGATATTCGCCACCGGCGAGGAACTTGGCCTCTTGGCCGGACAGGGCGGTCAGGTTCGGCTCTGCCAGGGTGCGCACGACGCCTTTGCGTTCCAGCGCCTCCAGCATGATGCCCACTTCGAGCCCGCCTGCGTTGAAGCCGAAGAGCACGGCGCCTTCGACATCGACGCCCTTGGGGGCCAGTTTGTCAGCCACCGAGTCCAAATGCGCCAGAGATGCGGCGTTGCCGGTGCCAAGTTCAAGGCCGAGGTTGCCGCTCGCCACCGATCCGCCGGTGGCCAGCGAGGTGCGCAGCATCTTGGCGGCGGTGCGCTCCATCTCTGCAAAGCGGACTTTCAGCATGACCTGCTGCACGCCGCCGACAACCATCAGGTTCGACACGCGTTCCGGAGCATACCGTTCGGCAAGGTCCAGAGCGCGCTGCATCCGCGCGGTCGAAGAGATCGTGCCAGACAGGACAATGCCGTCATTGGCTGTACGGACCTCGATCTTTTCCTGCGGCAGGATCTGGCGCAGGCGCTCCTTGAATTCGGAGACGTCCGGGGAGACGCGGATATCGACGTTGGTGATCAGCTCACCCGCCGCGTCAAGGATCGTCAGGGTTGTGGTTCCCGGCGCCTTGCCCAGTACGTAGATGTTCCTGTCGTTCAGCGAAGAGATGTCCGCGATGGCCGGGTTGGCGATCGAGAGCTCTGCGAAGGGCGTCTCGCTTTCCACCACCAGCGCGCGGTTCATCGGCACCTGCAGGATCGGCTGATTGCCGTTGCGCAGGATGCGGACGTATTCCGCGTGTACTTCGGTCGCCATCGGTGCGGCCGCAAGGGACAGCCCCAAGAGGGCCGCCTTCATAAACTTATCGATTTTCATGTGACCTGCCTTTCGATCACGCCTCGGTCGCAGGTCTATCGCCTGCATTTCCTGAGACCATGCGGCTAATCGCGATTTTTTGCAAGAATCAATAGGTTCAGGGCTGGGTTTTATGTGGATAACCGGCAACAGAGTCTTGGCTGCAACAGTCAAAGGACCGCTGCGGTGGCAGCGGTCCTTTCAGGGCAACCGGTTGATATGGCCGGTGGAATACCGTGTGAGCGGAGCGGTCGGGCGCCGCTCAGTTTGTGCAGGGGATCGAGATCTCGACCACGTCGGCGCCGCGGCGAACCCGGGTGGTGCAGGATTTTTCGGTCTTCTTCTCGATCCGCTCTTCGGCCACAAGACCCAGCAGCGAGAGTTGATCGACCTCGATCGCCTCGGCCACCGTGTCGTCAAGCTGCGACATCAGGGAGAGCGAGAGCTTGCCCGTGGATTGTGCCTGCGCCAGGGCGGCAACCTGCGCCGGGCTGGCCGCAACGGTCACGGTGCGCGCGATGGTTGCGGTGTTGTATTCCGCTTCGGAGGTCTGGTCGATTGCGATCAGGCGGATGCCGGTCTGGATCAGCTTGGTGACCTCGCCCTGCGAGCGTTCACCGATCTCGCCCGGCAGGCGGCCGGTCCAATAGACGTCGACCCGGTCCCCGGGGCGCAGGAAGCCCGACACGCCGGAGGCGACGTCGACCTTGATGGCAAAAGCACGCTGTCCGCGTTCCAGCCGCGAGGTCAGCCCGGCGTCGCCACCCGGCTCGGAGACCTTGATCGCCATGAGCACCTCGGCCTTCTCGATCGGGCGCATGGCAAGACGGGCACCTTCGCCGGTGATGAAGAAGGGGTTCTCTTCATCGAAGTAATCTTCCGGCAAGGCCTGTTTCGGCCAGGGCGTCAAGGCGACGTCCTCGGGCTTGATCTCTTCGCCGTAGTTGATCGCGCGGGTCGTGATGTAGACCTCCTGGACGGGGACAGACGACCCCGATTTCGCGCGTTCCTGGGCCAGCGCGTTTTCATACGCGCCGATGTAATTCTGCGCCATGTAGACCGCGAAGCCCGCGAGCGCGAGACCGGCAATCAGGACGAGTCCGAATACGAGTCGCATATGTCACCTCATTTGAGAACGTTGACCGGAATTCCGGCGTTGCCTCATCCTGTCAGGGGAATCTGGCAACAATAGGACGGCAGACAGGCAGTTTAGCGACGATTTGAATGACAATCTCTGGGTCCCACAAACAGCAACGGGCGGCCCGTTTCAGGGTCGCTCCGCCGTGCCCTGCAAGGCAGGTAGGGTCAGAAGTCGTTCTGGCGTGTCAGTTCGGCGGAGACGCCGTCGCGCAGACCGAGGGTCGCGGTTTCAGCGGCAGTGTAGGCCGCGATGCAGAAACCGACGATGGCAGCGGTCAGAACAACCCAGTCGACGGTAACGGCACCATCTTCTTTGTCCCGGTAGCACTTAATAAAATTGTACATCGTGGTACTCCGAGGGGTTAGTCGGCTCAAAGTCGGTAGGCAAAAAAGGCGCGCGCCGCCCTGGGCCCGCGCCTTTCAAACGATCGTCAGACGATCAAGTGACTTAGAAGTCGTTTTCGAGTGCCACACGTGCAGCCGCTGCGTCGATCAGCGTGGTGGAGTTGGTCTCGATGGTCGAGTAGGCGGCAACGGCCAGGCCCACGACGGCTGCGGTCAGGACGACCCAGTCAACAGTAACGGCGCCGTCTTCGTCCTTGCGGAAGTTCTTGATGAAGTTGATCATGTGTTTTCTCCGGTTGACCCGTGGGTCGATAAGATCATGCGACCCATGTGGCCGCGCTGTGGGGCAGGCGTGGCGCGCGCCGCTTGCGCGCGCCAGGGATTACGCGGCGCTCAGGCCGCGCCCGACTTAGAAGTCGTTTTCGAGTGCCACACGTGCAGCCGCTGCGTCGATCAGCGTGGTGGAGTTGGTCTCGATGGTCGAGTAGGCGGCAACGGCCAGGCCCACGACGGCTGCGGTCAGGACGACCCAGTCAACAGTAACGGCGCCGTCTTCGTCCTTGCGGAAGTTCTTGATGAAGTTGATCATGGTTCTCTCTCCGTAGATGTAGTTCGTTGTTCACGTGGACCGTCTCGGGGGTGGTCTGGGCCTCTCTCAACTTGCCCTGCCCCTCGGCGGTATGGGTGTAATCTGCAGTTGGTTTGGGGCGAGAGTGTGGCCCGAATGGTGTGATTTTGCAGCCGAGCTATTTTTTGGAAGTGAATTTCGTAAAGCTTTGTAATGGTGTGGAAAAGTGCATTTTTTTTGCGATCTTCGGTGATTTTGAGTGGCCAGAACACGGCTGATTTTCAGCTATTGTTTCCGGTCTGTGTGGTACTGATGGAAAAACACCCATGATTGTGCGAGACTGGTAAAACAAAAGACCTAACAAACAGGGATCGAGCAGCCCCATGGTCATGAAAACTGTATTTGGCGCCGCGCTGGCGGTTGTCTTTGCCTGCGCATGTGCCAGCGCCGAAGAGACCCCTGCGCCCCCGCCTTTCGAAGATTTCACCTTCAAACGGGTCAAGCCGCCGTCAGGCGGCGTCAAGAAGCGCATCACGGTGCAGATCGCGCCCCGCGCCAACCCGGCCGTTGCGCCGCCGCTGCCCAAGGCCCCCAAGCCAAAGCCCGGATTGCAGGAGGCCGTGGCGCTGGCGCCCGGGGTCGAGATGGGCGCCTACGCATGGTACTGGCAGCAGGTTGCGCCGGAAGCCTCGAAAACCGGGCCGGGGCGGCTTGGGCCTGCACTGGCCAGTCTTGCCAAGGGACCCGCAGGCCAGAGCGTCGGCGCGCCGCGCCTGCAGGGCTTGCAGGAGATCGCATCGGCCTATGGCGTGGACCTGTTGCGTGAAACCGTGGGCACGCGCGTTTCACCGGCGCTGGCGCTGGCAGTGATCGCGGTGGAATCGGCGGGCAAGGCCCGGGCCGAGAGCGGGGCGGGCGCGCAGGGGCTGATGCAGTTGATGCCGGACACAGCGGCGCGGTTCGGGGTCGCGGATTCGCTTGATCCCACCCAGAACATCCGCGGCGGGGTCGCCTTTCTCGATTTCCTCATGGAGAAGTTCGACGGCGACCCGATCCTTGTCCTTGCGGGCTACAACGCGGGTGAGAATTCGATCGGCAAACACGGCGGCGTGCCGCCTTATGCCGAGACGCGGGACTATGTGCCCAAGGTTCTGGCGGCCTTTCAGGTGGCGCGCGGGTTGTGCATGACCCCGCCGGAGCTGGTCTCTGACGGCTGCGTGTTCCGCATCATGAACCCCTGAACCTCTGGTTTTGCGGGACGGAAAGGGGAGGGGGCGCTGCCCCCTCGGCCTGCGGCCTCACCCCCGAGGGTATTTGAAAGCCCAAAGAATGGCAGGGCGCGGGTTACTCCGGCTGCCGCAGGACCGCGCCGGGGTTCATGATGCCCCTTGGGTCCAGCGCCTGTTTGATGGCGCGCATGGCCGCCAATTTGGCCGGGTCGCTGTAACGTTCGAGGTCATCGACCTTCAGCCGGCCCACGCCATGTTCCGCGGAGACGGATCCACCCAAGTCATGCACCAGATCATGCACGCAGCGTTTGATGGCGTCGCGTTGGTGGGTGTGGTCTTCCTTGCGTTTGCCGGGGACGGGGAAGACGTTGTAGTGCAGGTTGCCGTCACCCACATGGCCGAAACAGTTGATCCGCCAGTCGCCCAGCTCTGCCAAGGCGGGACCGGCGCGCGAGATGAAGTCCGGGATCGCGCCGAGAGGGACGGAGATGTCGTGGCTGGAGACGGCGCCGATGCGGCGGTTGGCCTCCGGGATGTGTTCGCGCAGCGTCCAGAGGTCTTGGGCCTGCCCGACCGATTGCGCCACGATGCCGTCGGTGACAAGCCCGGCCTCATGCGCCTCGACAAACAGGGTTTCCAGCGCCTCTGCCGGGGCGGTGCCGCGGCCAAGGCCGAGATCGATCAGCACCGACCAATCCGGCGGCGTGGTCCAGGGCTGGCGCAGGTCGGGCAGCTGCGCCGCGAGGAAATCGAAGCCGGTGCGATGGATCAGCTCAAAGGCGCTGACGCCGTCGCCGACCTGTGTGCGGGCGAGCGCCAACAGCGCCAGCGCGGCGGTCGGGTCCGTCACGGTGAGCAGCGCGGTGCCGGTGGCCGCCGGACGCGGCGCCAGCTTGAGCGAGGCGGCGGTCAGGATGCCAAGCGTGCCTTCGGCGCCCATCAGCAGGTGGCGCAGGTCGTAGCCTGTGTTGTCCTTGCGCAGGCGTTTCAGCCCGTGCCAGATCGATCCGTCCGGCAGCACCGCCTCCAGTCCCAGAACCTGATCGCGCGCGTTGCCATAGCGCAGGGTGTTGACGCCACCCGCGTTGGTCGACAACAGGCCGCCGATGCGGGCCGAGCCTTCTGATGCGAGCGAGAGCGGGAACAGCCGGTCGACCTCTGCCGCCGCGCACTGCACGTCGGCGAGGATCGCGCCCGCCTCGACCACCGCGACGTTTTCCTTTGGCTTGACGGCGCGGATGGCGGACATGCGCTCCAACGAGACGATCAGCGGGGCGGGGCCGTCTGGCATCAGTTGACCGCCCACGAGGCCGGTGCCGCCGCCGAAGGGGATCAGGCCCACACGGGCCTCGGAACAGGCCCGGACGAGCCTTGCCGTCTCTTCGGTCGTACGGGGCAGGGCGACCCAAGCCGCACTGGAGGTGAACCGCCCGCGCGGGTCTTCGCGGTGGCGCGCATCGGCGGGACGGACGGTGTCCGGGGGGAACTGTGCCGAAAGGTTTTCGGCAAAGGTATCGTCGGCGGGGGTGAGAGGCATGTCAGGTACTTTCGGCAGCTGCAGCCGCTTTCTGGCATGGCGGAGGCGCGACGGCCAGAGGCGCGGCGTTCCTTACTCCTCGTCGGACAGGTAGCGCGGTTGCAGGACGATCACCGTCGGTCGGCGGGGCAGATCGCGCAGCGAGATGTCCAGCGTGGCTGTGTCGCGGCGGTCGATGACGAAGGTGTCGTCGACATCGGCAAGGAACTGTTCCAGCGCATAGCCCGAGAACCAGTGCATCGGGATCACCACGGAGCTTTTCAGCCGGTCCACGATGCGTTCCACCGTGGACAGCGGGATGGTCATGCCGCCGTCCACCGGCACCATCAGGATATCGGCGCGTCCCAGCGCCGCGTATTGCCGGTCCGTCGGTTCATGGTGCAGGTGACCCAGATGGGCGACGCAGAGCCCCTCTGCCTCGAAGATGAAGATCGAGTTGCCCAGCGGTTCGTCCCCGCCAAAGGCGGAGCGGATGTTGGTCGAGACGTTGCGGATCAGCATTTCGCCAAGGTCGAGGTGGTGTTCGATCCCCTTGCCGAATTCCTCTCCCCAGCCTTGCAGGACATGCGGAATGGCGGGATCGACGGCGGGCGTCCAGTGGGTGGTATGGGCGTGGTTCATGGTGACGATGTCGGGGATCATGGCGGTAAAGCCAATCTGGCCGTTGTAATCGGTGATCGCCTTCAGCCCGCCGCGTGTCTGGATCAGAAAGGACGCATGCGCGATGTAATGGATGCGCAGGTGGTACTCTTCTATCGGGGCGGTCCAGCTGGCCTTGTGCAGGTACTGCAGGCCCGGTGCCGCATCGGCGATGGCGATGCAATGCGAGGGGCGTCGCTGATCCTGCGCGGCGGTGGCACCGGCGAGCAGGCAGAAAAAGGCGGCGGCGAGGCGGATCATCGGGCGCTCCTTCGTGGCGGGACTGAAGGAAGAGTAGCGCGCGGCGTGCGTCTGCCAAACTCACAAATGCGATGTGGTAGAGATTGGGGGCCAATGGGCGGGGTCGATGATCCGCAAATAAGCAGGCGGATCAGCCGATGTCGGTGCGTCCGCGCCTGTCCATGCGGAGCGAGGCATAAAGCACATGCGTGCGCCAGCGGCCATTGATCTGCAGATAGCTTTGCGCGACGCCTTCGTATTTGAAGCCCGACCGTTCCAGCAGCCCGCGCGAGGCGACGTTTTCCGGCAGGCAGGCGGCCTCGATCCGGCTGAGGCCCATCTTGTCGAAGGCGTGATGCACCACGGCGGCGATGGCTTCGGACATATAACCACGGCGGGTGTAGCGTTCTCCGACCCAATAGCCCAGCGTTCCAGCCTGCGCCGGTCCGCGCCGGATATTGTCCAGCGTGATCGCGCCAAGGATGGCCTGATCGTCGCGCCGGATCAGGAAGAGCGGTAAAGCGGTGCCCATGTTGATCGACCGGGAGGCCCAGTAGACCCGGTTGGTAAAGGCCTTGCGCGACAGGTGGTCGGGCGACCACGCCGGTTCCCAGGGCGTCAGGTATTCCTCGCTTTCGCGGCGCAACAGCGACCAGGGCGTGAAATCCGAATGCACCGGCGGGCGCAGCGTCAGGCGCTCAGTCTCGAGCTTCACCTTGCGCCGAAAAGCCAGCATCACGCCGCCCGGCGGGCCTGAAGATCAGCGAGGGAGGGCGCATCCTTGATCGGCCCGTAGAGCGCAAGGGCGGCCGCGGATTGCGCCGCCTGCGCTTCGGCAAAGCGCAGAACGTCGGCACGGGTCACGGCGTCGATCTTGAAGACTGTGGCCTCGATCGGGGGGACGCTGCCCCAGATCTGGATCATGCGGGCGCTGCGTTCCGCGCGGGACGAGGGGCTTTCCAGCCCCATCAGCAGGCCGGCCTTCATCTGGGCGCGGGCGCGCTCGATCTCGGCATCCGACATGTCCTCTGCAGCGCGCTTCATCTCATCTATGGTCAGGGTGATGAGTTCGGGCATCTCTTCGCCAGAGGTTCCGGCGTAGATGGTGGTCATGCCGGTATCAGCGTAGGCCCCGCTTTGCGCGAAGATTGAATAGCAGAGGCCGCGCTTTTCGCGAATTTCCTGAAACAGCCGCGAGGACATGCCGCCGCCAAGCGCGATGGAGTAGATCTGCCCGGTATAGAAGTCGCGGTCGCGATAGCCGGGGCCTTCGAAGGCCAGCGCCAGATGCGCCTGTTCAAGATCCTTGGTGCGGCGCATCTCGCCGCCGTGGAACTTGGCCGGATCGGCGGACAGGGCACGGCGCGGGACCATGTCGCCAAACAGCGCCTCCGCCTGTTTCACCAGCGCATCGTGATCCACCGCGCCTGCAGCGGAGAGGATCATCTGGTCCGGCCCGTAATGTTCATCCACGAAGGCGGCAAGATCATCCCGGTTGAACGCCTGCACGCGGTGGCTGTCACCAAGGATGGTGCGGCCGATGGGCTGATCCGGGTAGGCCTTTTCCTGCAACCAGTCAAAGATCACGTCGTCGGGCGTGTCATGCGCCTGACCGATTTCTTGCAGGATCACGTGGCGCTCGACCTCGATCTCATGCGGATCAAAGACCGGGTTGCGCAGGATATCGGCGATCACGTCCACGGCAAGGGCGACATCCGCCTCCAGCACGCGGGCGTAATAGGCCGTCACCTCGCGCGAGGTATAGGCGTTGATATAGCCTCCCACGTCCTCGATGGATTCGGCGATCTGCAGGGCGCTGCGGGTGGTCGTTCCCTTGAAGGCCATATGCTCAAGGAAATGCGCGATGCCGTTCTGTTCTGCCCGCTCATGCCGGCCGCCTGCCGTGACCCATAGACCGACCGACGCGGATTGCAGGCCGGGCATGTTTTCGGTCACGACCCGCAGGCCGTTGGAGAGAGTGGCGAGCTGAACGGTCACTTGGACAAACGCTCCTTGATGAGGGTTTCAAGCGCGGTGAGGTCGTTCTGGACCCGGGTCACGCGTTCCGAACGCTCATACAGGTCGGCCATGCGATTGGGAAGAGGTGGGCGAATGCCGCTGGCCTTTTCGACCGCGTCGGGGAACTTGGCCGGGTGGGCGGTGGCCAGCGTCACCATGGGCGTTTCGGGGGTGCGCAGCGCCTCGCCGACGCGGACGCCGATGGCCGAATGCGGGCAGAGCAACTCGCCCATGCTGTCGTTCGCGGTACGGATGGTGTCCAGCGTTTCCTCCTCGGACACGCGGGCCGAGTCGAAATGTTCGCGCAGGGCCTGCAGTGCGCCTTGGCTGACGTTGAATCCACCGGCCTTCAGTTCGTCCATCAACTGCGCCACCGCCGCGCCATCGCGGTTGTAGGCGTCGAACAGTGCGCGTTCAAAGTTGCTGCTGACCTGGATGTCCATCGAGGGGCTGATCGACGGGTGAACCTCCGAGGTCTGGTAGGCCCCCGACGACAGGCAGCGATGCAGGATGTCGTTCTGGTTGGTAGCCACCACCAGACGGTCGATGGGCAGGCCCATCTTCTTGGCGATGTAGCCCGCGAAGATATCGCCAAAGTTGCCGGTGGGGACGGTGAAGCTGACCTTGCGGTCCGGCGCGCCCAGCGAAACGGCGGCGGAGAAGTAGTAGACAACCTGCGCCAGAACCCGCGCCCAGTTGATCGAATTGACCCCGGCAAGGCGCACCTCGTCACGGAACTCGAAGTGGTTGAACATATCCTTCAGCCGGGCCTGACAGTCGTCGAAATGTCCGTCGAGGGCGAGCGCGTGGACATTGGCCTCTGGCGGGGTGGTCATTTGGCGGCGCTGCACCTCTGACACGCGGCCATGCGGGAAGAGGATGAAGACATCGACATTGTCGAGCCCCTTGAAGGCCTCGATCGCAGCGGAGCCGGTATCGCCCGAGGTCGCGCCGACGATGGTCACGCGTTCGCCCCGGCGTTCCAGCGCCTCCTGGAACAGCTGGCCGATCAGCTGCATGGCGAAGTCCTTGAAGGCCAGCGTCGGACCGTGGAACAGCTCCAGCAGGAAATGCCCGGGGGCCAGTTGCACCAGCGGCGCGCGGGCGTTGTGGCCAAAGCCCGCGTAGGCCTTGGCGATCAGATCGGCAAAGACCTCATCGGTGAACCCGTCGCCCACGAAGGGCCGCATCACGCGAAAGGCGGTTTCCTCATAGCTGAGGCCGTGCAGGGCGCGGATGTCATCGGCGGACATGGTCGGGATGGTTTCAGGCACATACAGGCCGCCGTCGCGGGCCAGACCGGACAGCATGGCCGCTTCGAAGGTGAGCGAGGGCGCTTGTCCGCGGGTGGAGATGTAACGCATGTCAGGCCTCCCTGCCTGTCCTGAGACGCCGGATCCAGACGCCTGTCATGATGAGCCAGACCGCGGCGAGCGAATACCACGTGATGGCGTATTGCAAGTGATCGTTCGGGATGCCGCTGGTGTCGACGGGCAGGGGCGTCAAGCCCGTGTCCGCGGGCGACATCTGCCGTGTCACCACCAGCAGCGGTTCGGTGTTCAGCGCCTCGGCCATCGGGGCAAGGTCGCGCGCGAACCATGTGTTCTTGGCAGGATCGTTGTCCGGGGTAGATGAATTGCGATCATCGGGCCAGTGCAGGTTGCCGTCGATGATCACGCGGCCGGTGTGCAACGGCTTGTCCTTTTGATCGACAGGGACAAAACCGCGATCGACGAGGATGCGGCGGCCATCATCGGTCTGGAACGGGGAAATCAGACGCCAGCCTGCGCCGCGCTGTTTGACCGAAACCAGCACCGCGAGAGCCTCATCGCCGATTTCGCCGGTCAAGGTGACAGGCAGATAGCGTTGCGCCTGAGGGTCGATCATGCGGGGCAGAGGCTGTGGATCGCCCGCAATGGTCGTCTCGATCTCGTCGAGGACGCCGCGCTTCCACTCCAACCGGCCAAGTTGCCATGTTCCCAGCCATAGCAGGATGGCGGCGCCGACAAGGCCGATCAGCAGGGGGGCGATGTAACGTCTCAAGCGGGGCTCCGAAACGGAAAAGGCGCGCCACGGGGGCGCGCCTTGGTTTATCCTGTGAGGCCGTGGGTTCAAGCCCCAACCTGCGCCACCGAGCAAAGGGTGGGCGTAGGGTGGGATTTAACCCAGCGTTCCTCAGCCGCCCCAGATGTAGACGGCTGCGAAGAGGAACAGCCAGACCACGTCGACGAAGTGCCAGTACCAAGCCGCCGCTTCGAAACCGAGGTGGTTTTCGGCGGTGAAGTGGCCGCGGTAGACGCGGATCAGGCAGATGAACAGGAAGATCGTGCCGATGATCACGTGTGCGCCGTGAAAGCCCGTCGCCATGAAGAAGTTGGCGCCGTAGATGTTGCCGGAGAAGCCGAAGGCCGCGTGGCTGTATTCGTATGCCTGGAACACGGTGAAGATCAGGCCGAGGATCACGGCGATGATCAGGCCGGACTTGATGTCCTTGCGGTTGTCTTCGTGCACCAGCGCGTGGTGCGCCCAGGTGGCAGCCGCGCCCGAGCAGAGCAGGATCAGCGTGTTGATCAGCGGCAGGTGCCAGGGGTCGAAGGTTTCGATCCCTGCGGGCGGCCAGATACCGTCAACCGCCGGCGAGTTGCCGTCCGGGTCCATCGGGTAGATCGCGTGTTTGAAGAACGACCAGAACCAGGCGAAGAAGAACATCACCTCGGACATGATGAAGAGGATAAAGCCGTAGCGCAGGCCGATCAGCACCACGGGTGTGTGATCGCCGACCTGGTTTTCGGCCACAGTTTCCGCCCACCAGCCGAACATGACGTAGAGCACGCCGACGAAGCCGATCAGGAACATCCAAGGGCCGTTGTCGTGGAACAGCAGGACCGCTCCGAACAGCATGATGAAGCCGGCCAAGGCCCCAAGCAAAGGCCAGATAGAGGGGTTCAGAATGTGGTAGTCGTGGTTCTTTGCATGCGCCATGTCAGTTCGTTCCCTCGATTGGCGTTAGTTCACGGACGCTTTCGCGTCTCTCTTGGCGTCGAGTGCGGCCTGCGCTTCTTCGGGCAGGTCGATCTCGTAGAAGGTATAGCTGAGCGTGATGTGCTTTGTGTACTTGGCATCGCGGTCGGTGACGATCTCGGGATCGACGAAAAAGCTGACCGGCATCTGCACGCGCTCACCGGGCATCAGCACCTGCTCGGTAAAGCAGAAGCATTCGATCTTCGAGAAGAAACCGCCAGCCTCGTAGGGGGCGACGTTGTAAGACGCCTGCCCGGCAACGGGACGGTCGGTGGGGTTGTAAGCCTCGTAGAAGGCAAGGCCCTCTTCGCCGATGCGCAGGGTCATTTCCGTCTGCATCGGTTTGAATTCCCACGGCATGTCGCGCGATTTGGAGGCGTCGAAGCGGATCTTGATGGTCTTGTCGAGTATCTCGGCGCCCGCGGCATCCGCCACGTTGGGCGTGCCGCCAAAGCCGGTGACCCGGCAGAACCAGTCGTAAAAGGGCACCGAGGCCCAGGCCAGTCCGCCCATCAGGACGACCACGCCCACGGTCTGGAATACGGTTCTTGTCTTGCCGTCAATTGCCATTGCTGACCCCCTGTTGAGGTTGCATCTGGAAATCTCCGCGCGACACCTTGACCATGGTCAGCCCAAAGATGATGGCGATGAACACCGCCAGCACCAGCCCCACGCCGATGTTGCGGCCACGGCGGCGCTTGTGCAGTTCATGTTCTTTCATCAGGCTCATGCCCAGACCCCCAGACGGTCGATCCCGGCCTCGATCAGGATCGCTCCGAAGTGAGCGAAGAGATAGAGCAGCGACAGCTTGAAGAAAGACTTTTCGGCCTTGTAGCTGTCCGCTTCGGCCTGTGCCTCATCGCGGCGGAAGATCTGCACCGCGCCACGGATGAACAGGGCGTTCAGCGCGATGGCGGTGGCAAGGTAGATCGGGCCGCCAACCTGGGTGAATCCGAGGCCAATTGCAAAGGCGGCCAGCAGCAGCGTGTAGATCAGGATGTGACGGCGGGTCGCGCGGCGTCCGTGTGTCACGGTCAGCATCGGCACGGTGGCGTTGTCATAGTCCATGCGGACAAAGAGGGCGAGCGCCCAGAAATGCGGCGGCGTCCAGAGAAATGTCAGGCAGAACATCAGCACCGAGGCGGTTGAGATGTCGCCGGTCGCGGCGGCCCAGCCGATCATCGGGGGAAAGGCCCCGGCGGCGCCGCCGATCACGATGTTCTGCGGTGTCAGCCGCTTGAGCCACATCGTGTAGATCACGACGTAGAAGAAGATGGTAAAGGCCAGAAGGCCTGCAGCGACCCAGTTGGTCGCAAGGCCAAGGAAGACCACGGCAAAGGCGGAGAGCGTCAGGCCGATGGCCAACGCCTCGTCCCGGGTCACTTTGCCGGCGGGGATCGGGCGCTTGGCGGTGCGTTTCATCACCGCGTCGATGTCCGAATCGTACCACATGTTCAGCGCGCCCGAGGCACCGCCGCCCACGGCGATGAACAGGATTGCGCAGAAGCCGACAAAGGGATGAACCGCGACTGGCGCGGCCAGCAGGCCCACGAAGGCCGTGAACACGACAAGCGTCATGACGCGCGGCTTCAACAGGGCGAAATAATCGCCGAACTGGGCCTCGTTTTCATGGGTCGTGCTGTGCAGGCTAGCGTCGCTCATCGGGATCCCTGTGGTCAAAAGGTGCGCCTAACCGGCGCACCCTACGGGTTTGGCGTAGGATGGGTTATCAACCCATCCCGGCTCAGTTGGTCAGCACTTCGCGGACGTCGACGTAACCGCCGTCATCGATGGAGCGCTGCAGCCATGCCTCATAGGCCTCTTCGCTGACAACCTTGACGGTGATCGGCATGTAGGCGTGGGCAATGCCGCAGAGTTCCGAGCACTGGCCAAAGTAGACGCCTTCTTTCTCGGCGGTGAACCACAGTTCCGCCAGACGGCCGGGAACCGCGTCCTGCTTCACGCCGAAGGCCGGGATGGTCCAGGAGTGGATCACGTCCGCGCCGGTGGCCTGAACAACGATGGTCTTGCCGACGGGAACAACCACGGCCGTGTCGGTGGCCAGCAGGAAGTCGCTCTTGTCATAGCCTGCCGCGATCAGCTGTTCCTCGACCTCGGGGGTCATGCGGTTGTCGCCGCCGGTGGCGGGCGAGCCGATCATGAAGCTGTCATAGGCAAGGTCGGTGCCGACATATTCATAGGTCCAGTACCACTGTGCGCCGATGGCCTTGATGGTGATGTCCGCCTCGGGGATCTCCTGCTGCTTGAAAAGCACCGGCAGGGAAAACGCGCCGATGAAGACGAGGATCACGATCGGACCGATGGTCCATGCCACCTCGAGCGGCGAGTTGTGCGTGAAGGTGCCCGGCGTCGGGTTCGCCTTACTGTTGAAGCGGACGATGATGTAGGCCAGCAGGGCGACAACAAACAGGCAGATGGCGGTGATGATCACAAGGATCATGCCGTCCAGCCACTGCAGGTCCGCAGCCAGTTCGGTCGCGGCAGGCTGAAAGCCAAGGCCGCCCGGCTGGGGTTTGCCCAGCACCGGAAGGTCCTGCGCCAGTGCCGGCGCGGCGAGGAGGGCAGCGAAGAGGCCCGTCAGCATCGATTTGAATGTCATGTCTCACCCTGGTCGGTTGCGAGTGTGTTCGTGCGCACAAGAAAGGAAGCACAGGTCCACAAGACGGACTTCGGACCTCCCATTGCGTTCTGGTCAGCTTAAAATCATATTCTGGAATGCCGGGAAAGCACGGCCGTTGCGGCAAACCGCCGCTTTTCTTGATCCAGATCAAAATTGGAGAGCCACATGAGTTCCGCGCCGTTCCGCCCTTTCGACACGCACCTTGACCTTGATGCCACCTCTGCGCTGGTCTCGGAGGCCCTTAGCGGGGCGGAAGACGGCGAATTGTTCCTGGAGCGCGCGCGCTCGGAATCGCTGGTTCTGGACGATGGCCGGGTCAAGACCGCCAGTTACGATTCGTCCGAAGGCTTTGGCCTGCGTGCGGTGAAAGGTGAGGTTGCGGGCTATGCCCACGCCACCGAGATCAGCGAAAACGCGGTAAAACGCGCGGTCGAGACGGCGCGGCTGGCCATCGGGGATGGCGGCGGCGTGATGTCCCCGCCGCCGCCGGGCACCAATCGCACCCTTTACACCGATGCGGACCCGATCGACGGCGCAAGTTTTCCGGTCAAGCTGGAGGTGCTGCGCGAGATCGA
Organism: Antarctobacter jejuensis; assembly: GCF_052266595.1. Lineage (NCBI taxonomy): Bacteria > Pseudomonadati > Pseudomonadota > Alphaproteobacteria > Rhodobacterales > Roseobacteraceae > Antarctobacter > Antarctobacter jejuensis. The sequence continues at coordinate 146,908 of NZ_JBQQXJ010000003.1, forward strand.
CGCCTTTGCGCGCGATCTGGACCCGCGCGTGGTGCAGGTGACGGCAACCATCGCGGCCTCTTTGCAGGAGGTCTCTATCCTGCGCGCCGATGGCACGCTGGTCAGCGACGTTCGGCCGATGACGCGGGTCAATGTCTCTGTCATCGTCGAACAGAATGGCCGCCGCGAATCCGGTGTGGCCGGGGGCGGGGGCCGCGTGTCCCTCGACGGTCTGCTGGCACCGCAGGACTGGCAGGCCAAAGCGCGCGAGGCGCTGCGCATCGCGCTGGTCAACCTGGAGGCAGAACCGGCCCCGGCGGGGGTCATGGACATCGTGCTTGGCCCCGGCTGGCCCGGTATCCTGCTACACGAGGCCATCGGCCACGGATTGGAAGGCGACTTCAATCGCAAAGGATCCTCGGCTTTTGCCGGTCTGATGGGACAGCAGGTGGCGGCCAAGGGCGTCACCGTGCTGGATGACGGCACGATCCCGGACCGGCGCGGATCCATCACCATCGACGATGAGGGCACACCCAGCGGCAAGAACGTGTTGATCGAGGATGGCAAGCTGGTCGGCTTCATGCAGGACCGTCAGAACGCGCGCCTGATGGGGGTGCAGCCCACGGGCAACGGCAGACGTCAGAGCTTTGCCCATATTCCCATGCCGCGCATGACCAACACCTATATGCTGGGCGGCGATGCCGACCCGGCCGATATCGTGGCCGACCTGAAGGACGGCATCTGGGCCGTGGGATTTGGCGGTGGTCAGGTCGACATCACCAACGGCAAGTTCGTGTTCAGCTGCACCGAGGCCTACCGCGTCAAGGACGGCAAGGTTGGCGCGCCGGTCAAGGGGGCAACCCTGATCGGGGATGGCGCCACGGCGCTGCAGCAGATCCGCGCCTTGGGCAATGACATGGCGCTGGACCCGGGTATGGGCAATTGCGGCAAGCAGGGGCAATGGGTGCCGGTGGGTGTCGGGCAGCCGACCGTGATGATCGGGGGCCTGACGGTTGGCGGCGCACAGGCCTGAGCCATGGTGGCATCCGGTGCGCACCGATCCGGCCCTGGCTGACAGCCTGTCGATCTGGGTGCACCTGATGGCCATCGGGCTGACGTTGGTCGGGACGGTGGTTTTCGGATATTCGCTCGGGATGAGTGCAACCTCGGTTGCCTGGGTGTCGGAAGGTCTTGCAGCCGTCCTTGCCGCGATCGGATTCGTGCTGACCTTTTCCGTGCTGTTCAGTTGGATGGGGCATTTGCCCGGTGCGGTCGCACTTCATTACGCGCTGCGCAGCGGGCACGGGGGATGGGCCGTCGCCATGGCGGGCGGGTTGGCTATCGGGGGTGTGTTGTCGGTGCTGATTGGCAGCATCCTCGCTGCCTTTCTGGGTCCATTCCTTGCGGTGATCCATCTGGCGTTTCTGAGGGCGTTGGCCACGCGATTTCGGGCCAGTGCAGAGAGAGTCGCTCCAAATCCCCCGGGAGGCCGGGCTTGAATTGATACGCAGACCGTTCAGGTATGTTCTCCGGATTTCCGGCCAACAATTATCTTTGTCGGAAAAAACGCATCAACCCCTCCGCGATTCATTAATGGTTAACCACCGTGGCGCTATGAATCGATAAGCAAGAAGACGGGGTCAGGATGCGCGACGAAAGCAACTCTTCCACTCACCCCCCACTCCCACCCACCACGGAAGATCATCGTGTGGACTGGCTCCGTCTCTTGCGCTCACGTCGGGTGGGGCCGACGACCTTCTGGAAATTGACTAACGAACACGGCTCTGTGCAGGGCGCGCTGGAGGCTTTGCCCGAGGTGGCCCGCGCCGCCGGGGTCAAAGGGTATGAGATCTGCCCCAGACAGGTGGCAGAGGCGGAACTGACCGCCGGGCATCGTCTTGGGGCGCGGCTGATCTGTCGTGGTGACAGTGACTATCCCCGTGATCTGGCTGAATTGCCGGACGCGCCGCCGGTCCTCTGGACCATCGGATCGGTCGAGGCGCTGAACAGGCCCATGGTGGCCCTCGTGGGGGCGCGAAATGCGTCTTCGCTGGGCATCCGGATGGCCCGCAAACTGTCAGAAGGGCTGGGCGAGGCCGGGTTCGTCGTGGTGTCCGGTTTGGCGCGGGGCATCGACACGGCGGCGCATGTCGCATCCCTGCAGACCGGCACGGTTGCGGTCATGGCGGGCGGTGTCGATGTTCTCTATCCGTCTGAAAACACACGATTGGCCGAGCAGATTGCGCAGAACGGTGGCGTCCGGATCAGCGAGCAACCCATCGGGACGCAGCCGGTCGCCCGGCATTTTCCTACCCGCAACCGCATCGTTTCGGGCCTTGCCCGCGCGGTTGTGGTGGTCGAGGCCGCGGCGAAATCCGGCTCTCTCATCACGGCAAGAAACGCGCTTGATCAGGGGCGCGAGGTATTGGCAGTGCCAGGGCATCCGATGGACGCCCGGGCCGGAGGCTGTAACATGCTGATCCGAGACGGTGCACGGCTGGTGCGCAACACGGATGACATCATCGAGGCGCTGCCGCCTGTCGAGTTCGACCTTGGGACGGCAGGGCAGACCGAACTGGATCTGACGCCACGCGCCCATCAGGCGCTGTCGCCGCGCCCCGGGACACCCGCGCCCTGTGCGACGTCGGCCGCATCAGGGGAGGACACGCAAACCCTGCGCGAAGCCGCGGCGCTGCATCGCCAGATCCTGGAACGGTTGGGGCCATCGCCGGTGGCCGAGGATCAGTTGATCCGCGATCTTGGGGCGGCAGCCGGGCAGGTGTCGCCGGTGCTGACCGATCTGGAACTGGACGGTCAGATCCGGCGGCAGCCGGGTGGCCTGCTGTCACGGGTCACGCGTCACTAGCCGCCGCAGAACTCCGGGATCACCGGGTGCCAAAGCGGACAGTAATCCGGGTGTGACCACCAGACGTCCGTGGCACCGATGACGTGATGTACCGCCACCCATGTTGCGCCGGACCGTTGGTACAGCACCTGCATATCGGCCCCGCCCCAGTCGAAGGGGTTGTCCTGATCGAAACGCTGGGGGATTTCGCCGGGCGTGATTTCGCGGCCGCCCGGGCGGACCGGGTGCAGGCTGGCAAAGGCGACATCGCCGCTGACCCGCAGCCCATCGACGACAAAGGTCACCGGCGCCCCAAGCACCCATTCCGCATGCGGGCGGGCGGCGTCCATCAGCGAATTGCGCAGGGCCGTGCCCCGTTCGGGCGTATCCCATGCAAGGGCGGGCAAGGCAACGGACAGGACCGCGAAAAAGGTCAGTGCAAAACGGCTGCGACGCATTTCATTTCCTCCGGGCAATCTGTGCCCAGCTAACCGCAATCCGCCCAGGCGGGAAAGCGTCAAGGCCAGCGTCACGGAGCCCCGGATTGACAAATCGGCCTTGCGCCCCACATGTTGCGCCGCCATACGCGGCACCAGACAAGGCCCCGCTTTGGGCCAAAAGAGAACTCGCGAGGTAGCAGCCCCCATGCCCGTCGTCGTCGTCGAATCCCCGGCCAAGGCCAAGACTATCAACAAATATCTGGGTTCCGACTACACGGTTCTGGCCTCTTACGGACACGTGAGGGACCTGCCGCCGAAGGACGGGTCGGTCGATACCGACAACGGATTCGAGATGAAGTGGGAGGTGGGGAACGATTCGCGAAAACACGTCGCCGCCATCGCCGAAGCCCTGAAAACCGACGACGAACTGATCCTCGCGACCGACCCCGACCGCGAGGGCGAGGCGATCAGCTGGCACCTCAAAGAGGCGCTGACCAAGCGCCGGTCGATCAAGAAGACCACCAAGGTCGAGCGCGTGACCTTCAACGCCATCACCAAGGCCGCCGTGACCGAGGCGATGCAGAACCCGCGCGACATCGATGCACCGCTGGTCGAGGCCTACCTGGCCCGCCGCGCGCTGGATTACCTTGTTGGGTTCAACCTGTCGCCGGTCCTGTGGCGCAAACTGCCGGGCGCACGTTCCGCTGGCCGCGTGCAATCTGTCTGCCTGCGCCTGATCGTCGAGCGGGAGATGGAGATCGAGGCGTTTCGCGCCCGCGAATACTGGCAGGTGAAGGCCCAGCTGACCACGCCGCGCGGCCAGAGCTATGAGGCCCGGCTGACCAACCTCGCCGGCAAGAAGCTGGACCGCTACGACCTTGAAAACGCCACTCAGGCGGAAATGGCCGTCGATGCGGTGGCCAAGCGCAGCCTGAAGGTGCTGAGCGTCGAGGCGAAACCGGCGTCGCGCAACCCCTCCGCGCCCTTCATGACCTCGACCCTGCAACAGGAAGCCAGCCGCAAGTTCGGCATGGGCGCGCGGCAGACGATGAACGCGGCACAACGGCTCTATGAGGCCGGGCACATCACTTACATGCGGACCGACGGGATCGACATGGCGCCGGAGGCGGTGACCGAGGCGCGCGAAGCGATCAAGGACCGCTTTGGCGCGGATTACGTGCCCTCCAGCCCGCGCATCTACAAGAACAAGGCCAAGAACGCGCAGGAAGCGCACGAATGTATCCGCCCGACCGACATGACCAAGGACACCGAAAGCCTGCGTCTGTCGGATCCGGATCAGCGCAAGCTGTATGACCTGATCTGGAAGCGCACGCTGGCCTGCCAGATGGAGGCCGCGCGGCTGGAACGCACCACGGTCGAGATCGGCAGTGAGGACGGTCAAGTTGGACTGCGTGCGACCGGTCAGGTGGTGCTGTTCGATGGTTTCCTCAAGGTCTACGAGGAAGGCCGGGATGAGCCTGTTGAGGACGATGACAAACGCCTGCCACAGATCATGCAGGGCGAGCCAGCCAAGTTCGACGCGGGCGCATTGAAAAGCGAACACGCCAAGGCCGTCGAAAAAGCCGTTGGCGACAAACGCAACGCAGTCATGTCCGATGACGGCGCAACGCTGGCCACGCAAAGCTTTACCAACCCGCCGCCGCGCTACACGGAGGCAACGCTGGTCAAGAAGATGGAAGAGCTGGGCATCGGTCGCCCCTCGACCTACGCCAGCGTCATCACCACGATTCAGGATCGCGAATACGTCCGCAAGGAACAGAACCGCCTGTTCCCCGAGGACAAGGGCCGGATCGTCACCATCTTCCTGCTGAACTTCTTCAAGCGTTACGTGGAATATGATTTCACCGCCGCGCTGGAGAACGAGCTGGACAGCGTGTCCGCCGGGGAAGAGGACTACAAGGACCTTCTGGCGAAGTTCTGGCGCGATTTCAGCGCGGCGATTTCGGAAACGTCCGACCTGCGCATTTCCGAAGTTCTGGACGTGCTGGACGAGGCACTGGCGCCGCAACTGTATCCGCCGCGCGAAGACGGATCGGACCCGCGGATTTGCCCGAAATGCGGGCAAGGGAAACTGCACCTGAAAACCTCGCGCACCGGCGGGTTCGTTGGCTGCGGCAACTACCCGGAATGCACCTATACCCGTCCCATTGCCGGCGAAGGGGCAGAGGGGGATGAACGGGTGCTGGGCGAGGATCAGGGCGATGAGATCTGGCTGAAGGCCGGGCGCTTTGGCCCTTATGTCCAGCGCGGCGAAGCGACGCCGGAGAACAAGAAACCGCCGCGTGCCTCGCTGCCCAAGGCCAAGGGGCAGTACCTACCTGGCTGGGAACCCGATGGCATGACGCTGGAAAAGGCGCTGACGCTGCTGACCATGCCGCGTCAGATCGGCATGCACCCGGATGGCGGCGTGGTCAGTTCGAACCTTGGCCGGTTCGGGCCTTACATCATGCACCAGAAACCTGATGAGGAAAAACCAGTCTACGTTAACCTCAAGGAATTTCAGGAGGTTTTCGAGATCGGCATGAACCGCGCGGTCGAACTGCTGGCCGAGAAGCGCGCCAATCCCGGGCGCGGTCGCGGTGCGGCGGCGAAACCGATGCGCGAGTTGGGTGAACATCCCGACGGCGGCAAGATTGACGTCTACGAGGGCCGTTATGGACCTTACGTGAAGTGGGAAAAGGTCAATGCGACCTTGCCCAAGGATGTCGACCCCAAGGACGTGACGCTGGACGCAGCGGTGGCCATCGTCAACGAAAAGGCGTCAAAGGGCGGCAAGAAGAAAGCCACAGCCAAGAAGGCGGCTGCCAAAAAGCCTGCAGCCAAAAAGGCTCCGGCCAAGAAAACTGCCGCCAAGAAGACCACGGCAAAGAAAACCGCCGCCAAGAAGAGCGCGGCAAGCACAGATGATGACGTGACCGAGGATTAAGCGCCTCTCCGCCTGCTGATATCTTGTCAATACAATGTGATTGGCGCTGCTTCGCAGCGTCATGTAGCGCGTTGCCCAGCAAGACAGGCAAGGAGAATACCCATGACCAAGACAGTTTTTTCGCGTCGCGGTCTGTTGCTGACAGGCGGGGCGGCGCTGATTGTTCCGGCGCAGGTGCGCGCTCAGGACATCATGGAAACGCGTGAGGCCAACACTTTGGTGCGGCGAAACGTGTCCAGCTTCACCAGCCAGGACTGGCGCGATCATTTCGATGAGCTGGGTGTGGGCTGCATCGTCTGTGACACGGCCAGCCGTGCGCTGCACTACTGGAACGCCGATGGCAGCGATTACCGCGTCTACCCCACCTCGGTCCCAAAGACCGATGAGCTGACCAAGCGCGGCTATACCAAGATCGTGCGCAAAAAGGTCGGCCCCTCCTGGACCCCGACCGCCAGCCAGATGGAACGCTTCCCGGACTGGAAACCGGTCGAAGGCGGTGCACCCGACAACCCGTTGGGGACGCATGCCATGTACCTTGACTGGCCCGCCTACCTGATCCACGGCACCCATGACACGCGCAAGATCGGGCGCCCGTCGTCGGATGGCTGTATCGGCCTCTACAATGAAAAGATCGCCGAACTGTTCGAGATCACGCCGATCGGGACGCAGGTGCGTCTTATCTGATGTGAGCGCTCTCATCGCCGAGGTGCGTTGACATCCCGCTGCAGGGCGGCGAAAACTCCCCTGATCCAGAAATCAGGGGAGATTTCCATGAAAAAGGTCTACGGCACAGCCGCCGAGGCGCTTGATGGTCTGCTGTTTGACGGCATGCTCATCGCGTCGGGCGGTTTTGGCCTCTGCGGCATTCCGGAACTGCTGATCGACGCACTGGTCGAAAGCGGGGTCAAGGATCTGACCGTGGCCTCGAACAACGCGGGCGTTGACGGTTTTGGCCTGGGCAAGCTGCTCGACACCAAGCAGATCAAGAAGATGATGTCGTCCTACGTGGGCGAAAACGCTGAATTCATGCGCCAATACCTGTCCGGTGAGCTGGAGCTGGAATTCAACCCGCAGGGCACACTGGCCGAACGCATGCGCGCCGGTGGCTGCGGCATCCCGGGCTTTTACACCAAGACCGGCGTCGGCACCGTGATCGCCGAGGGCAAGGAAGTGAAATCCTGGGGTGGTCAGGATTACATCCTCGAAGAGGGCATCTTTGCCGATCTTTCCATCGTCAAGGCGTGGAAGGCGGACGACACCGGCAACCTCGTGTTCCGCAAGACCGCGCGCAACTTCAACCCGCCGGCTGCCATGTGCGGCAAGGTCTGCGTCGTCGAGGTCGAGGAAATCGTGCCGCGCGGCAGCATCGATCCGGATCACATCCACCTGCCGGGCATCTACGTGCACCGGATCATCCAGGGTGAGCACGAAAAGCGGATCGAACAGCGCACCACGCGCCCGGCCGCCTGACATGGACGATCACCTGGTAGAGGACGAACAGGTTCAACGAATCGCGGCGCGTGCAGAGCTCTATCTGCATATCGCGCGCCGACTTGTCGTCGACGCGTTTGGCCCGGAAGCCAGCCAGGATCATGTCCTGACCATTGCGCAGGTGGCATCAATGATGGCGACGCTGGAAACAGCCGAAATCGCCGCCGCCAGCCAAGACAAACTCACCGAACTTCTTGAGAGGGATTGAAGAATGCCCTGGGATCGTAACCAGATGGCCGCGCGCGCGGCAGAAGAACTCGAAGACGGCATGTATGTGAACCTCGGGATCGGCATCCCGACGCTTGTCGCCAATTACGTCGGCGACAAGGACATCACGCTGCAGTCGGAAAACGGCATGCTGGGCATGGGCCCGTTCCCCATCGAGGGGGAAGAGGACCCGGACCTGATCAACGCCGGCAAACAGACCATCACCGAACTGGCACGAACCTCCTACTTTGATAGCGCGACCTCCTTCGGGATGATCCGTGGCGGCAAAATTGCTGCGGCGATCCTTGGCGCGATGGAAGTGGCCGAGAACGGCGACCTCGCGAACTGGATGATCCCCGGCAAGCTGGTCAAGGGCATGGGCGGCGCCATGGATCTGGTGGCCGGTGTCGGCCGCGTCATCGTGGTGATGGACCACACCAACAAACACGGCGACAGCAAGGTGCTGAAGGAATGCACCCTGCCGCTGACCGGCAAGGGGGTGGTGGACCGCATCATCACCAACCTCGGCGTCCTGGACGTGGTCGAGGGCGGGCTGAAAATCGTCGAATGCGCCGATGGTGTGACCGAGGAAGAGCTGCGCGCCGCAACGCAGGCCACCATCGTCTAATACCCCTTTCCTGCCCGGGGCCATCGGCCCGGGGTGGGATCACCTCCCGACGGATCGCAGTTCTATTGAGGCGCTGATCCAGAAGGACACCCTCCCTACATCCTGGTCTCTGTCCGGACCGCCAACGCGCGGCCACCCCTCCCGCATGCCGCGTTTCGCGGGGTGTGAGCAGTCGGCATGGTAGAGCGAGGCCCGTTATTGCGGTGATTTCACCGTTTTATGTTGCTTTGCCGGGCACCAGCGGGGACCCTGATGTCCGGGCAGTCGAGATCGCGTTCGGTTTCCCGTCTTTCGTTTCCCAAAAATTTAGTCTTTGAAAAGGATATGCTATGCGACTCCTCTTTCTGACGATGACCTGCGCGCTCTGCGCCTCGGCGGTTTCTGCCGGTCCTCTGACATGCTGGTACAATTCCTCGGGTGTCTCGAAAGGAGCCGACGGTGGCAGCATGAGCGTTCCCCAAGCCCAATGGGGCCTGCCCTATGCCATTCCCAATCCGAATGGCAGCGGCTCCGACGACTACGCCTATCTCATCATCCTACCCAGCTATGAAAGTGGCAGTGACTGCCCGGACAGCGCAGAACTTCGCGCCGAATAGGTCGCCGCCCAAAATATCGGGTCCGCCATCGTGACGGATCCGAACCGATTTTACGCGGAAGGATGACATCGAATGATGGACCTGATGAAACCCGTGGCTGCGGCGCTGATGATCGCACTGTCGACTGTCGCGTCTGCGGACGGGATCGACCCTCTCTACGACAACGACGGCAGCTACATCGGCGATGTCGAAATCATTGGCGATGTGGTGGGAACAAACGGCGCGGACTATGCGCGCCTTGATATCCCGGCGCTCAGTTTGTCGCTCTATGTCGATCCGGACGCCATCTATGTGATGCTGACGAAGGACAACCCGATCATCAACGATCAGATTCCCTTTGGCGGATACTGGATCGGTCGGCACCCCACGCGCAGCGGTCTGTGGAGCGAGTGCGACTTTGATTCCTTCCCTGACGAGACGGGACGTCCGTTCAAAAGCTTCGGTGACCTGATATGGACCAACCTGAGCTATTCCGAGGAAGAGGGACTGCTCTTTGCCATCGACCTTGGACATTGCGGGGCGTTGCCGGTGCGTTGGGTCACCAACAGGCGGCGGACGAGTGACCAGGGATCCAGCGGCGAGGGAGAATGATCCCCTGAAGCTCAGGCGTTTCCTGAGGGTTTGCGCCCTTGGAAGACAATATGCGCCCGCCAAATAAAAAGAGGCAGGATCCGAAGATCCTGCCCCAGGTCATTGCGCCTCGATTGGGAGGAGAGGGCGCAAATTCCATTTCGGCCTGGGCCGAATTGCCTGACCGGATTACTTGGCCGGTGCGGCTTTCTTGGTCGCGGTCGCGGCGGTCTTGGTCACCTCGTCGGTGGCTTTCTTGACAGCGGCGGTGGCGTCTTCGGAGAAGTCCTTGCCAGCAGCCATCAGCAGCTCGACGGTGTCCATCTGGACCTTCTTGGCGATCTCGGCGAAAGCGGACATGTTCTCGGCGGCAACTTCTGCCTGAGCCGATGCGAAGTCGGTCATGGCTTTGGCGTAGTCGGCCGGCTCTGCCTTGGCTTTCGACATGTCTGCCAGCTTGGACAGGGTGTTCTTGGTCCACGAGGTCGACAGTTCGATCGACTTGTCAGCGGCTTCCAGAGCAACGCCCGACAGCTTTTCGTTCAGGGTTGCGTTGGTCTTGAACGCGTCTTCCACGGCTTTGGTGTCAACCGGGAATGCGCCCATCATGTCTTTCATCATCGCGGTGAAATCGGGGGTCTGTGTCATTTGAGTCATCCTTAGTTTGCGGTGTCAGTCTCCGCAGCCCGGGGAGCCCCGTGTTCTGCGTCTGAGAGGAATATGAATGCTGCAGCGCAGCATTTCAAGTCTTTTTCTGCACTGCGGCAAAATTGACCAATCAAACGATGCTTGCAAATCTATCTTGTAGACGGCGCCAGCCTTGATGAGAAAAACCAAAGGCGGCAGATACGAAAAAGGGCAGGATCACGAGGATCCTGCCCAGGGATTTTGCGCCGGATTGGGAGGAGAGGGCGCAAATTCCGCTTCGGCCGAGGCCGAACTTCCTGCCTGTATTACTTGGCGGCTGCGGTCGCTTTCTTGGCGGTCGCGGTCATTTCGTCGGTGGCTTTCTTGACAGCGGCGGTGGCGTCTTCGGAGAAGTCCTTGCCAGCAGCCATCAGCAGCTCAACGGTGTCCATCTGGACCTTCTTGGCGATCTCGGCGAAGGCTGCCATGTTCTCGGCGGCCACTTCTGCCTGAGCCGATGCGAAGTCGGTCATGGCTTTGGCGTAGTCAGCCGGCTCTGCCTTGGCTTTGGACATATCGGCCAGCTTGGCCAGGGTGCCCTTGGTCCAGGAAGTCGACAGTTCGATCGACTTGTCAGCGGCTTCCAGAGCAACAGCCGAAAGCTTTTCGTTCATCGTTGCGGTGGTCTTGAAGGCGTCTTCCATCGCTTTGGTGTCGACGGGAAATGCGCCCATCATGTCTTTCATCATGGCGGTGAAATCTTGTGCTTGAGCAGCCATCTGTCAAATCCTTTTCCAGTGCTTCCGCGGGCCAGCCCCGGGTCGTTGCAGCTGTCAAGAATATGCATGCTGCGGCGCAGCATTTCAAGTGAAATTCTGCGCCGCAGCGGGTTTCCGCCAACTCACTGAATTTGTTTGCTGGCCTTCAGTTTGACGTAGGTGCCGGGGGCGGGGGCAAGCGGTTCGTACTTCGAATCACCCGGAATCCGCGCATCCACCTTCTTGCCGGACCGCTTGCGCAGCCAGGCCTCCCAATACGGCCACCACGATCCCTCGCGGAAGTCGGCCGCGGCCACCCAGTCATCGAAATCGAGGCTGAGATCATCGTTGATGAAATGGCCGTACTTGCCTTTCGACGGCGGGTTGACGATGCCGGCGATATGGCCGGACTGGCCCATGACGAACTGCTTGGACCGCGATCCCATCATCTGCACGCCGCGGAACACGTCACGGGCGGCGGCGATGTGATCCGTCTCTGCGGCGATAGACATCAGCGGGACATCCACATCCTTGACGCTCAGCGTCTCGCCAAACATCTCCAACGTGCCTTCGGCGAATTCGTTGCGTTGGCACAGTCCGCGCAGATACTGGCTGAACATCTTGCCGGGCAGGTTAGCGCCGTCGCCGTTCCAGTACAGAAGGTCAAAGGCCGGAGGCGTCTCTCCCATCATGTAGGACCGGATCGCCGGCCCGTAGACCAGATCGTTGGAGCGCAGGAAAGAGAAGGTACGCGCCATGATGAAGGAGGGCAGGATCCCTTCCTGATTGATCTCCTGTTCCAGACCGTCGGCGAAATCTTCTTGCAGGAAAGGGGTGAATTCCCCCTGATCGCTGAAGTCGGTCAGCGCGGTGAAGAAGGTGGCCGACTTCACCGTCTTGTCGCCGCGCTTTTTCAGCAGCGCGAGCGTCAGGCTGAGGGTCGTGCCCGCGATGCAGTAACCGACGGCATTGACCCGGTCGACGCCACAGACCTCCTTGGCGATGTCCATCGCCTTGAGATAGCCCTCGTCCACATATTCTTCGAGGCCGACGTCCCGATACTTGGCATCCGGGTTGATCCAGCTGACCACGAACAGGGTATAGCCCTGATCGACGACCCAGCGGATCAGGCTGTTCTGTGGTTTCAGGTCGAGGATGTAGAACTTGTTGATCCATGGCGGGAACAGCACGATCGGGGTCTCATGGACCTGTTCGGTGGTCGGGCTGTACTGGATCACTTCCATCATGCGGTTGCGATAGATGACCTCGCCCTGCGCGGTGGCGATGTTTTCGCCGATCTCGAAGGCGCTTTCGTCCGCCAGCCGCACGATCAGTTCGCCGTTGTTGGCCTCGAGGTCCGCAACGAGGTTTTCCAGCCCGCGCACAAGGCTTTCCCCCTCGGTCTCGACCGCCTTCATCAACGCTTCGGGGTTGGTGGCAAGGAAGTTCGTCGGCGCGAACATGTCGACGATCTGCTGGCTGAAATAGCGCAGACGCCGCTTTTCCTTTTCGTCCATGTCGTCGATGGCATCGACGGCCTCACGGATGGCATCGGCGTTGATGAGATACTGCTGCTTGACGTAGTTGAAGTAGGGGTGGTTGTCCCACAGCGGGTTCTTGAAGCGGCGGTCCTTCGGGCCGGGGTCTTCGGGGGCTTCCAGCTTGCCCTTGGCAAGCGTCTGCTGCGCCTCGACGAAGTGGGTGACGGTCTTTCCCCAGAAGCTGACCTGCTGTTCGATCAGCTTCGCCGGGTTGGTCATCCATTCCTGCCAGTAGGCCTGCGCTGCCTTTGCATAAAGCGCGTTGTCGGGGCCATTCAGTGCGGGCGGTGTGGGGTGACGTCGCGTCAGAGATGCAACGAGACGCTTGCTAAGTTCCTCCACACGCTCAAGGTTCTCCTCCAGCCGCTTGCGGTTTTCACCTGCGGCAACCTCGTTTATTGTCATCGGAATTAAATCCCCCTATCTTCGCACTTGCAGCATAACGTCGTGGGTCTGGGGGGCAAAGCGACGAATTGGCTCGGTCCCGGGTGCGCGGTCCTCCGCTACCCCCCTTTCGACTATACTAGGAGTGGCACCCATGCGCTACATGGCGACGTACGATATGATGGAAAGCATCCGCAACACCAACGCCTGGTTGGGTGCGACGGCGCGGACCATGGCCTCCTACCCGATGTTTTCCGCGGTGCCCAACCCGGCGCTGGCCTGGATGGCCGCCTGGGGTGCGGTAACAGAGCGCACCTTCGAGCGCATGGTGGTCAAGCCCGACTGGGGCATCCACACCTTCACCTGCGAAGACGGCAAAGACCATCTGGTTGACATCGAAACCGTGGTGGAGCGGCCGTTTGGCGATCTGGTCCACTTCAACGTCACCGGACGAGAGGAACAGCCGCGCAAGATCCTGCTGGTTGCGCCGATGTCCGGCCACTACGCGACGCTGCTGCGCTCGACCGTGAAATCGCTGATCGTCAACTGCGAGGTCTATGTCACCGACTGGCACAACGCGCGCGACATTCCCGTCTCGGCGGGCAAGTTCGACATCGAGGATTACACCCTCTACCTGATGGACTTCATGCGCCATCTGGGCCCCGATACCCATGTGATCGCGGTCTGCCAGCCGGCGCCGCTGACCCTGGCCGCGACCGCCTATCTGGCAGAGCAGGACCCCGACGCGCAGCCCCGCACCCTGACCCTGATCGGCGGGCCGATCGATCCCGATGCGACCCCCACGGACGTGACCGATTTCGGCCGCCGGGTCACCATGGGGCAGCTGGAAGAAACGATGATCCAGCGGGTCGGCTTCAAGTACAAGGGCGTGGGCCGACTGGTCTATCCCGGCCTGCTGCAGTTGGCCTCTTTCATGTCGATGAACGGGGACCGGCATTCTGCGGCCTTCCAGGATCAGATCCTGCGGGTGGCGCGCGGCGAAGCTTCGGACCACGATGCGCACAACCGCTTTTACGACGAATACCTTGCCGTGATGGACATGCCGGCCGAGTTCTATCTGTCGACGGTGGAGCGGATCTTCAAGAACCGTGAGATCGCGAAGAACGAATTCGTCGTGGCGGGGCACAAGGTGGATATCGGCGCGATCACGAATGTCGCGGTAAAGACTGTCGAAGGGTCCAAGGACGACATTTCCGCCCCGGGGCAATGTGTTGCCGCACTGGACCTCTGCACCGGATTGCCGGACGAGAAGAAGGCGAGCCATCTGGAGCCGGGCGCGGGCCACTACGGCATCTTTGCAGGCAAGAGCTGGCGCAACAATATCCGCCCGCTGGTGCTGGACTTCATCGACGCGAACTCGGGCGCCCCGGCACCGAAGACAAGCGCGAATACGGTGAATATCGCGGACCACCGCTGACCCCGGAAAATCGTCAGCCTGATCCAAAGGGGCGCGCCGTGCGGCGCGCTCTTTTTGTGTCGGCCTCCGCGCTGCGCGCTCTGGCCTCCGGCGGGCGCTGCTTGCTCAGGTTCGGGACGCCTTGACCTGCGCCTTTGACGGCCAGCCTCACAGGCCGTCAAAGGCGCAAAGCGCGTGGACGTCCATATCCATCGCTTCGAGCCGCTTGCGGCCGCCAAGTTCCGGCAAGTCGATCACGAAGGCGCAGCCGATCAGCTCTCCTCCCAGCCGCTCGACCAGCTTGATCCCGGCCTCTGCCGTGCCGCCCGTGGCCAATAGGTCATCCACCAGCAGCACCTTTTCGCCGGCCAGGATGGCGTCGTCGTGGATTTCGACCACGGCCTCTCCATATTCCAGCTGATACTCTTCGGAGATTACCGCACCGGGCAGCTTGCCCTTCTTTCGGATCGGTACGAACCCGGCGGACAACTGGTGTGCCACGGCCCCTCCGAGGATGAAGCCGCGCGCCTCCAGTCCCACGACCTTGTCGAAGCGGACCCCGGCATAGGGGTGCAGCAACTGGTCGATGGCCATGCGAAACCCGCGCGGGTCCGCAAAGAGCGTGGTGACATCGCGAAACATGATCCCTTCGTGGGGGAAATCGGCGATGGTCCGGATGTAGTCCTTGATCTCGGTCTTTTTCGGCATGTCCGCTCCTGGCCAGAGAAAAACGCAGCTCCAGCGGTACCCCGGCCTAGGTCGCAGGTGCAAGGGGTGCGGTGTCAGGCACGGCGCAGCGTGGCCGTGAGCACACCCATGCCGATCAAGGTCGCGCCACCGGCGCGCGTCAGACCCGTCAGGACGCTGGGCCGTGAGATCATGCGCCGCAGACGATCAGCCGCCAGCGCGTAGGCCAGCGCATTCAGGGCGGCGAGGGCGACGAAGGTGGTCACAAGGATGGCGAATTGTGGCAGCAGCGCCCGGTCGGTCGTGACGAACTGCGGCACGAAGGCAATGAAGAAGGCGATGCTCTTGGGGTTCAGCGCCGTCACCGTCATGTTGTGCAGAAAGACGCCACGCGCAGAGACATCGGAGTCAGGCAGGGTCAGACCCTTGCTGGGGGCCGAGCGGATCAACCGGATGCCCAGCCAGACAAGATAGATGGCCCCGACCCATTTAAGCACCGTGAACAAGGTGGCCGAGGCGGCGACCACGGCGCCCAGTCCCGCCAGCGACAGTGACATGGCGATGAAATCGCCTGTGGCAACACCGGCGGCAGAGGCCACGGCAACAGTCCGCCCCTTGCTGAGCGCGTAGGACAGCACCAGCAGCACGGTCGGGCCGGGGATCAGCAGCAGCGCGGTGGAGGCGGCGACAAAGGTCATCCAGAGCGATAGATCCATCGGGTCAGTCCTTGGGGTAGTGGCGACGCAGCGCCATGATGTCCTGTGGTCCCAGATCCTTGGAATCGTTGTCGTCCTGTGAAAACACCGATTGGCCAAGGTAGGTGGGGTTGCGAATGTCGGTCAGCAGGCCAAGCGCCTGCGTCAGTTCCTCTATCATCGCGGATTCGTAGTGGCGAATATGCAGCTTGGTGCCGAAAATGATCAAGGCGCGCTGGATCTCCCGGGTATCGCTGCGCGACCAGACGATGACACGCGCGCCCGTCACCGTGCTGCCGTCGACGCCCTGAACGCCGGTGCCTTCGATTGGCGCAGACCCGTCCGTGTCGAGGAGGTAGATGCGGATATCGGCCTCGGCACTTTCAGAGACTTCGCGCAGGGTGATCGCGCTGTCGACACGGTTAATGTACTTGATCGCACGGTGAAGCGCCGCACGGGCGCGTTTCTGCCGCCCGCCCAGAAAGGCGCGGTCGATCCGGGTCATCTGGACGCGGATCGGATTGTCCGTCGGCCAATGGACATAGTCCTTGCGGCATCCCTCGCCGGGCGGCGCGGCACAGGCGACAAGCCGATAGAAATCATCGTCGCTGAGCGGACCCTCCGAGACCACGAAATCCTCCGCTGCCGCAAGAGACAGCGGCAGGGCAAGGGCGGCACAAAGCAGGGCGAGCCGTCCGCGCATGACGTCAGCCGTTCAGCATCCGGCCCGCCACGGCGTCCAGTTTGGCCAGCAGGGCCGGGTCGCGTTTGTCGGGGGCCGTAAGCAAGGCATATTCCAGCGCCCGGTCGCACCCATGCGGGCAGGGCGTCCGGTCAGCGCCCAGCAAGGCAGGCAGGCGGCGGACCATCTCGCGGCCCTTGTCCGCGTTGCTCATCATGGTGCGGATGATGTCGTTGATATCGACCTCGCCGTGGTCGGGGTGCCAGCTGTCGTAATCGGTGACCATGGCGATGGAGGCGTAACACAGCTCCGCTTCGCGGGCGAGCTTGGCCTCTGGCATGTTGGTCATGCCGATCACGTCGCAGCCCCAGCTTTCGCGGTACATTTTCGATTCCGCCAGTGTCGAGAACTGCGGCCCTTCCATCGCAAGATAGGTGCCGCCCTTGTGGATTGTGATCCCGGCCTCTTTGGCGGCGGAAAAGCAGGCCTCTCCCAGACGGGGGCAGGTGGGATGCGCGACCGAAACGTGGGCCACGCAGCCCGTCCCAAAGAACGACTTCTCACGGGCGACGGTGCGGTCGACGAACTGGTCGACGACGACGAAATCGCCCGGCGCATATTCTTCTCGGAAACTGCCGCAGGCTGACACGGAAATCACGTCAGTCACACCCAGGCGTTTCAGTGCGTCGATATTGGCGCGATAGGGCACCGTGGTCGGGCTGTGGACATGGCCGCGCCCGTGTCGCGGCAGAAAGGCCATCTTCACGCCGTTCAGCGTGCCGGTCAGGATCTCGTCCGACGGGGTGCCCCAAGGACTGTCCACGGGACGCCATGCGGCGCCCTCAAGTCCGTCGATCTCATAGATGCCTGAGCCGCCGATCACGGCGATCATCGTCTCGGTCATGGCGCCCCTCGCATGTTGATCGCCTGCAGTTAGCCACGCTCCGTTGCGGGGTTCAACAGGGCGCGAAAACTTCGGCCGGGGTGTGTCCGGGTGACCGTGTCCATGCAGGGAGGTGGGGCCACCCATGCGGAATTTGCCGCTATACTTCTGCGGCGACACACTGTAGAAGCACGTTTTCCCTGCCGACCGGCAAGCTGCCCGGTCTCCTACCGCCGGAGCCTTCCCGCCATGATACCCCCCCTTTCGGAGGCGCTTGCAGAGCGCGGCTTCGACACACTCACACCCGTGCAACAGGCCGTCACCCAGCCAGAGGTCGGCGAGGCGGACCTGCTGGTCTCCGCGCAGACCGGATCGGGCAAGACGGTGGGCTTTGGCCTCGCCATCGCACCCACGCTGTTGGGGGATGCAGAGCGGTTCGGACCGGCGGGCACGCCTCTGGCGCTGGTCGTGGCGCCGACGCGGGAGCTGGCCTTTCAGGTCATGCAGGAACTGCGCTGGCTCTATGCCAAGACCGGGGCCATTGTGAACGCCTGCGTCGGTGGCATGGATATCCGGCAGGAACGCCGGTTGCTGGAACGCGGCACCCATATCGTTGTCGGGACTCCGGGGCGCCTGTGCGACCACATCCGGCGCGGCGCGCTGGATCTGAGCGACGCGCGTGCCGTGGTGCTGGACGAAGCGGATGAGATGCTGGACCTCGGCTTTCGCGAGGATCTGGAATTCATCCTGAATGAGGCCCCAGCAGAGCGCCGGACGCTGTTGTTCTCTGCAACTGTATCGCCCGTCATCGCGCGCATCGCCGATGAATTCCAGCGCGATGCCAAGCGGATCAACACGATCGACAAGGCCCAGCAACACAGCGACATTTCCTATCAGGCGCTGCGCGTTGCCCAGTCGGACAGCGACCACGCCATCTTCAACCTGCTGCGCTATCACGACGGCGAAAGTGCCATCGTCTTTGCCAACACCCGCGCGCAGGTGACCCATCTGACCACGCGTCTTGCCAACCGTGGCCTGCCGGTGGTGTCGTTGTCGGGCGAACTCAGCCAGACAGAGCGCAGCCATGCCCTGCAAGCCATGCGGGACGGACGGGCGCGGGTCTGCGTGGCCACGGATGTGGCCGCGCGCGGGATCGACCTGCCGAACCTGAACCTTGTCATTCATGCCGATCTGCCGACCAATACGGAGTCGCTGCTGCACCGCTCGGGGCGCACCGGGCGCGCCGGGCGCAAGGGGCTGTCGGCGCTGATCGTGCCGCCCAAAGTTGCGAAAAAGGCCGAACGCCTGCTGAAGTGGGCCAAGATCACCGCCGAATGGGGGGTGCCGCCCTCTGCCGAAGACATCATCCAGAAGGACGAAGAGCGGCTCCTGACCGATCCGGCCTGGACGGATCCGGTGACCGAAGAACAGGCGGCGTTTGCCAAACGTTTGCTGGAGATGCACGGGTCAGAGGCCGTGGCCGCCGCCGTCTGGCGCATGCATCAGGCGCGCAATTCCGCTCCGGAAGAACTGCAAAGCCCGGATACCCCGCAACGGCGCGAAAAACGTGAATTCGGCCCCAGCCGCTGGTTTGTCCTGTCGGTAGGCCGCAATGACCGGGCAGAGCCGCGCTGGCTGTTGCCGATGATTTTGCGCGCGGCGGACCTGAACAAGGATGCGATTGGCGCGATCCGGGTTCAGGACAGTGAAAGCTATGTCGAGATTGCCGAGGCGCAGGTTGCCAAGGTTCAGGCGGCTTTGGGGGCGAACGGCGAATTGTCCGATGAGGTCACCGCCCGTCTGGTCGACGGGGTGCCCGAGGGCGCGCAACGCCCGGCCCGCAAACCCTATGCCGGGGACAAGCCGCGCTACGAAGGCAAGGACCGTGGCGGTCCGCGCCGCGACAAGGGTGATCGCCCGCAACGGGCGGGGCGCCCCGAGCGCCCCGAACGCGCAGAGCGACCGGCGCGGGAAGATCGGCCTGACCGTGCAGAGCGACCTGCGCGTGAGGATCGGCCCGCGCGCCCGGAACGACCGGCGCGCGCCGAACGTCCCGACCGCCAAGATCGTCCCCAGCGGTCAGAGCGCCCCGATCCTGCGGCATCCAAACCGGGGGCCGATGCGGCACCGGCAGAGCCGAAGCGCGAAAAGTCCGACAAACCTGCCAAGGTCTGGAAGTCAAAGCCGGAAGCCAAGGGCAAACCGTTCCGCCCGGGCGCGGAATCGGCGGGCAAGTCCTTCCGCAAGAGCGAGCGGTCCACTGGTAAACCGGGCAAACGCGCCGATGGCGCAACCGGCAAACCCAAGAGCCATCCAAAGGCCGGGGGCAAGCCCAAGCCCGGAAAACCCGGACCGGCCAAACCGCGCGGCGCGGATGCGCGGCGTGGTGGCGATGCGGTGCCAAGACGCAAACCGAAGTGACTGGCAACCGTGGGGCGCAGGCCCCGCGGGGTGGCCTTTCATGCTGCGTTGCAGTAAGTGCGTGAGCGCAAACACCAAGGATTCCCCCGATGAAAAAAGCTTTGCTGGCGCGTTTCGCCAATCGCCTCGAATTGTCAGACCTGTCGCTGATGCCGGAGGAAAAGCTTACCGCCGGGCGGCTGCGGATTGAACTGCTTGCAGGTCTTACCGTCGCCCTTGCCCTTGTCCCGGAGGCGGTGGCCTTTGCCTTTGTGGCAGGTGTGCACCCGCTGGTGGGGCTCTATGCGGCGTTTCTTGTGGGGCTTGTAACGGCGCTGATCGGCGGCCGCCCGGGCATGATCTCGGGGGCGACCGGGGCTTTGGCCGTGGTGATGGTGGCGCTGGTGGCTCAACACGGGGTCGAGTACCTGTTTGCGACCGTGGTGCTGATGGGGATCCTGCAGGTGATCGCCGGGGCGCTGCAATGGGGCAAGTTCATCCGTCTGGTGCCGCATCCGGTGATGCTGGGCTTTGTGAACGGTCTGGCCATCGTGATCTTCCTGGCCCAGTTGGGACAGTTCAAGGTGCCCGGCACGATGGAGAACACAGGCCATGGCCTGAGCGGGGGTGAATGGCTGTCGGGCATGCCGCTGTACATGATGCTGGGGCTGACGGCGCTGACAATGGCAATCATCTGGCTGATGCCGAAGATCAGCAAGGTGGTGCCTGCACCGCTTGCGGGCATCTTCGTGGTGGCGGCGCTGGTGATCGGCTTTGGTCTTGATGTGCCGCGTGTCGGGGACCTTGCCTCGATCCAGGGCGGTCTGCCGACCTTTCATATCCCGTCGGTGCCCTTCAATCTGGAAACCCTCGAAATCATCCTGCCCTACGCGGTGATCCTTGCGGCCATCGGGCTGATTGAATCGCTTTTGACGCTGAACCTTGTCGGTGAAATGACTGGCAAGCGCGGCGGTGCATCGCAAGAGTGTATCGCGCAGGGCGCGTCCAACGTGCTGACCGGCTTCTTTGGCGGCATGGGCGGTTGCGCCATGATCGGCCAGTCGATGATCAACGTGAAATCCGGCGCGCGGACGCGGATCGCGGGGATCGCGGCGGCGCTGTTCCTTTTGATCTTCATTCTCTTCGCCGCACCTCTGATCGAACTGATCCCTCTGGCCGCGCTGGTGGGGGTGATGTTCATGGTGGTGATCGGGACATTTGCGTGGAACTCCCTGACGATCCTGAGGAAAGTGCCGCTGACCGATGCCTTTGTCATTCTGCTGGTGACCGTGGTCACGGTGATGGAGGACCTTGCGGTCGCCGTGGTCGTCGGCGTGATCGTCTCGGCGCTGGCCTATGCGTGGAACAACGCGCGGCGCATCGATGCCCACACGCGTGAGTCGGTGACGGACCTTGGCGCCAAGGTCTACGAGATCCGCGGCCCGCTGTTCTTTGGCTCTTCGGAAGGGTTTGGTGAGCTGTTCGACATCGAAAACGACCCCGAAACCGTGATCGTCGACTTCAAGGAAAGCCGCGTGGTCGACCAGTCGGCCCTGCAGGCGATCGAGGCGCTGGCCGCGAAATACGAAGCCGCCGGGAAGCATATCAAGCTGCGCCACCTGAGCCGTGATTGTCACAAGCTGCTGACCAAGGCGGGTCACCTGATGGTCGATAGCGACGACGATCCCGACTATGAAATCGCGGTCGATTACAACGTGCGCACCGGTATTCTGGGCGGGCACTGAGCGCTACGTCATCCAAGGTTTCGAAAGGGCGCCCCGCGGGGCGCCCTTTCCATGTCAGGCCCTCATGTCACGACGGCGCGAAACTCTGCAGCGCCGCAACATCACCGGCCTCCAACGCAGGCCGCGCCTTGGCCACTGTCTCGGGTGGCCAATCCCACCATGCCAGCGCATTCAGCGTAGCGATGTCTTCGGGTGAAAACCGCATCCGAACCACCTGCGCCGGGTTGCCGGTGACGACCGCGTAATCCGGCACCGTGCCGCGCACGACCGCGCCCGCACCGACAATCACGCCGTTGCCGATCCGCGCGCCGGGCAAGACCATGGCACCGTATCCCAGCCAGACGTCATGGCCGATCACTATGTCGCGGCTGTCGGGCTGATAGCCCAGCATGGATTCAGGGTCGAAAACGGCAAAGGGAAAAGTGGTCAGACCATCCGTCGCATGATTGGCCGAAGACCCGATAAAGCGCACCCCATGCGCGATCTGGCAGTACTTGCCGATGTGCAGCATTTCCTGACTGAAGGGAAACAGGAAGGGCGCCAGCCGCGCGGCCCAATCCTCGGGCGGGTCGAAATCGCTGGCGTAGGTGAAATCACCGATCTCGAACTTCGGGTGGTCGATGACGTTTTTCAAATAGACCGTGCCGAGGTGACTGGACCCGTCGGGCAGGGTGATGGGATGGGCCAGATCGGCCGCGGGCAGGGGGGATGGAACGGGCATGATGCCTCCTGTGAACGCTTGAGAAATGTCAGGGGTTCAAAGGGTCTGGTCCATCGGTGCCTCCATTGGTGCGGGGGCCGAATAACACGGATCGGCATAAAATGCGAGAGCCGGGGCCAAACGGATCTGCATGGCACCTGTGTATCCGCGCTGGGACGTGGGGGAGGCGTTGCGCCCGGAACAGCGAGGGTGTGGGAGGTGACCTTTCCTGTGGAAAGGCACCTTTGCCCACTGGTCGCCCACGCTGGGACGTGGGGGAGGCGTTGCATCCAGATTGGCGAGGGGGTGGGCAGTGACCTTTCCTTTGGAAAGGCACCTTTGCCCACTGGTCGCCCACGCTGGGACGTGGGCGCCTTACTCGCCCGGGCGTTTCAGCTCGAATTTGTCGCGCACGACCGTGTAGTCGCGGTAGCCCATGCGCGACAACGGATTGTAGCTCAGCACGTCGAAGATCCCGTCCTTCAGGCAATTGTCGCGGATATGCACGCCCGTCACCTCTCCGAAGATCGCGAAATTCGCCGCTCCCGGCAGTTGCACGATCTGCGTCAGCTTGCATTCGAGGTTCGCCGGGGCCGCCGCCACGCGGGCGCAATCGATGGTTTCACAGGCTGCCTTTTCGATCCCCGCCAGTTCAAATTCATCCACGTCCCGCTCCCACGCGCCGGATGTGGCGTTCATCACATCCTTCATCGCGTATTCCACGACATTGACACAGAACACGCCGGTTTCACGGATCTGCGCGACGCTGTCCTTGGTGTCGCCCCGGTCCGGTTTTGCCGAGGTGGAGGAAAACATCACCTGCGGCGGCACATAGGCCACGGCGTTGAAAAACGAATAGGGGGCAAGGTTGTCATGCCCGTCCGTCCCGCGCGTGGAAATCCAGCCGATGGGGCGCGGGGTGACGATGGCGTTGAAGGGATTGTGTGGCAGGCCGTGGCCGTCTTCGGGGCGATAGAACAAGGGTGCTGCTCCTGTTTGCGCATGGGTTTTCAGCGTGATACGCGGCTTTTCACCGGAATGCACGGGATCCGGGACTGCGGGAGATCAGGGCCGTTGTTCACGCTTGCACAGGAATGCCCAGAGGATTGGTGGGAGGTCGAGGCGCTCTATGACCTCGCCTTTGCACCGGGGCGGATGGCTTTGTCCTCGTACCGGCTGCGGGATGAGGTGCCGCCGGTGGCCTCGCTCAGCCGGGTAGCCCGCGATGAGACCGGCAATGTCGGCGGGGCGATCCGCTATTGGCCCGCGAAGATTGGCGATCATGACATCCTGTTGCTGGGCCCCGTTGCGGTTCACCCCACGGCACAGGGCGAAGGGTTGGGGGCTGCATTGATCCGCGACACGCTGGCGCGTGCGGCGGAACAGGGCTATGCGCGGGTCTTGCTGGTGGGCGATGCGCCCTATTATGGCAAGTTCGGGTTCACCCGTCTCGACGGGGTCGAAATGCCGCCGCCGACCAACCCGGACCGGGTGCTTGGACTGGCGCTGCAACCCGGCGCATGGGACGGCGTGACCGGAACCGTGACCCGCGCCGCTTGATCGCGGCCGCCTGCGCGCCCATGTCTTAGGGCGACCGAGGAGGGTTCGCCATTGACTGACACACAGCTTCCCGTTCGTTCCCATGACGCGGAAATCGCTGCCTTGGCGCGGCGCTACAAGGGCGCCAATTCGCTGGGCATGCAGATTTTGTCGCTGATCGGCGGCAAGGCCGAGACACTGTTGCAGCGGCTGCCCGCTCCGGCCCGTGCCGGTCTGGACGAGGCGACGAAACGCGCGCTGACCCTTGCCTTCATGGCGGCGCGGCATTCGCGCGGCAAGGTGCCGGATCAGAAGACATGGGCCAACACGGCGCTGGCAACGGCCATGGGCGCCGTCGGCGGCGCGGGAGGCGTGCCTTCGGCGCTGGCGGAAATCCCGGTCACGGTCACGGTGCTGCTGCGCGCGATTCAGGGGATCGCGGCGGAATACGGCTTTGACCCGAACGAACCCGAGGTGGCGCGCGAATGCCTGATCGTCTTTGCCTCCGCCGGGCCGCTGGAGGACGATGATGGCGCAGAAACCGGATTCATGGCGGCACGCGTCACGGTGACCGGGACCACCCTGCATGGGTTGATCGCGCGGATTGCGCCACGCCTGTCGACAGTGCTGGGCCAGAAACTGGCGGCCCAGACGGTGCCCGTGCTGGGCGCGGTGGCAGGAGCGGCGACCAACTACGCCTATACCGGCTACTACCAGCAGATGGCGCATGTGCATTTCGGCCTGATGGATCTGGCCCGGCGCAGCGGCCTGCCGCGGGAAAAGCTGGTGGCTGAACTGCGCGAGGCGATGGAGGCACCGCGGTTAACGCGGAATTAGGCTTAACGCTGTTAGGTGAGTCGTATCGGGGCATAAAGCCCCGTAGCGAAGAACCTGTCCTGAGACGACATCGGCGCCCGGCCTTGCCTGCGGGGCTGGCGGTGCCGGACGAAGGGGCAGGGGGACCGACCCACGCAGAATGCGGGGCGGCGCTCTGGCCAGAATGGTAGGGGCGGATTCGTCTGATGATCCCTGGACCCGGTCGTACGCCGAAGGCTGCGACGGGGTTTTTTCATGCCCGCTTTCGCGGGGCCGTCTAGTCGTGCGGCGGGTTGCGCCCGGCCTGAATTTCCTGCTCCCGCTCAGGCCAGGTCGAGCGGATGTAGGCAAGCACGTTCCAGATATCCTCGTCGCTCAGGGTTTCGCCAAATCCAGGCATCCCGCTCTTGAAGGACTTCAGCCCCAGTCGTTTGACGATCTCCGCTCCGCCCGACTTGGTGTAGTCGAACAGATCGCTGTTGGAATGGTGCCATGTGTGGCCGCCCGCGTCATGCGGCGGCGCAGGGTAGATGCCATCGGCCCCCGGTGTCTGCCAGTCCGGCTGCCCCTCCATTTGCGCGCCATGGCAGGCGGCGCAGTTCTCCGCGTATAGCGCCGCGCCGCGTGCGGTGTCGCGGTTGGCAAACTCGTGACCTGCCAAGGCTTGCAAGGGCAACAGCAGGGCGAACAGAACAAGCGACCTCATGCAACCTCGACCCATGTTTTCATTCCAGAGGCCTGATGCCCCAGCATGTGGCAATGCAGCAGCCATTTGCCGGGATTGTCAAATACGACGAGGATCTCGCGCGTCTCATCCGGCATCAGCAGCGTGGTATCGCGCAGGTCGCCCGGCGTGTCATCCTCGCTTACTTCGTAAAAGTGGTGGCCGTGCAGGTGGATGCCGTGCGGAAAGGCGGTGTCGTTGATGAGGCGCAGTCGCGCGGTTTCGCCCCTGTCAAATTGGGCAAAGGGGGCATCCGTCAGACCGGAAACCCCGTTGAAGGCCCAGATGTCATCACCCGCGTGGCGTCCCCCCATGGCGCCGCCCTCCATCCGCAGGGTCAGGGCACGCGGCTCTGTCCCCGGCTCTGGGCGATGGCCTGCGGGCAGGGCGGCGACCGGGGTGCCGCGCGGGTCACGCGCACCGTCGACGGTGATCTTGCCCATTTCAAAGGCCTCGTCCCGCGTGGGAAAGAGAAAGCGCAGGGTGTCCGTCACGTCGCCGATCACGTCAACGCGCTGCGCCGGGGCCAGCGCCAGCGTTCCGATCTCTCTCGGCGCGGGCAGGGGGCGCCCGTCCAGCGCGACCACGCGGCCCTCAAGGCCTTCCAACTGGACCGGAAAGATCCGCGCGGTGGCGGTGTTGATCAGCCGCAGGCGCAGGCGGTCGCCCTTGCGGGCGGTTGTGCGGGACAGGATCACCTTGGCGAAATTGCCCATGCGACCGCCGTGGGCAAAGTCATGCATGTTGCCAAAGCCGCCCATCATCTCGCCCGTGGCCTCCAGCCGCCAGTCATGCAGGATCACGGTCACATCGTGATCCACATCCGGCGGCGTGGCCTCTTCGACGATCAGCGGGCCATACAGGCCGCGCGCCACCTGTTCCCAGCTCTGGTGGTGCGAGTGATACCAGAAGGTGCCCGCGTCGGGCGCCACGAAATCGTAGTCAAATCCCTCACCGGGCGCGATGGCCGATTGCGTCAGCCCCGGCACCCCGTCCATGGCATTGTCGATGCGGATGCCATGCCAGTGTACGGCCGTTGGCGCATCCAGCGCGTTCTCGAATGCGACCTGCAGGCGCTCTCCCTCAACCACACGCAGTTCCGGCCCCGGGGTGGACCCGTTGAAACCCAGCATCGGGGTCGCCCCATCTCCGGGGTCAAGGATCTGCGCGACGACAGGTTCGGCCCGCAGCAGGGAGGCAGGCGCCGCCAGCGCAACGCGCGGAAGCGCCACGGCGGCGACCGTCGTAAACAGAAGACCGCGGCGGGTGAGACGGGGCGAAGGTGAGATACCGGTCATGGGCGGGTCACTTGCGATAGAGTTCGTGGCAGGACTTGCAGGTTGCGCCGATGCTCTGGACGGCGGGTTTGAGACCCGTCTTGCTGACGAGCAGGGACTGCGCCCTGATGGCAGCCTGTTCCATCGCCATTGCCTGTTCGGTGAAATCCTGGAAATCCTTCCAGATGCGGGCCCGCGCTTCGGACTTCGGATCGGTTTCCGGCGCCTTGAACAGCGCCGGCGTCTGGGCCGCATGGCGGGCAATCGTGGCTGCGGCCTGTTGCGCGGGATCGGCGGCAAAGGGGGCCTGTCCCTTGGCCATGGTGCCCAGCACCTTCATGGCGTCCCCGATGGATTTCATGCCTTCCATCCGGGCGAGAACGGCGGCGTTCTTGACGCCCCCATGCGCAAAGGCGGCAGCGGCAGTGCAGGCAAGCACGACGGCGAGAACGGTTTTGCGCATGGATCCCTCATCCCTTTTTTTCTCTGTCCAGAGTTCGGGCAGCGCCGGAACAAGTCAAGCCAATCCCCCCAACAATGGCGTGAGCCGAAACCGATCAGGAATTGTCGCGAAGGTATTCCATCACGGCCTGCCGCACCGATTGTTCGTTTCGTGCCTTCGCCTCTTCGATCACGTCGCGCACCTCCTTCAGCGAATAGCGCATGATCAGGCTCTTGACCGGACCAACAGAGGCCGGGCGCATTGACAGGGATCGCAACCCGATGGCCGCAAGGCACAGCGCCTCAATCGGGCGGCCCGCATCCTCGCCGCAGAAACTGAGCGGGGTGCCCGACAGGGCGCAGCGTTCCACGATGTTTTCCAGAAAGGTCAGGAAGGACACGTTCAGCGTATCGTAGCGCCGCCGCACCAGTTCGTTTTCGCGGTCGGCCGCAAAGAAGAACTGCTTCAGATCGTTGCCGCCGATCGACAGGAATTCGACCTCGTCGAAAAACCGTTTCGAAGCATAGGCAAGCGAGGGCGTCTCAAGCATCGTCCCCACTTCGAGCTTTTCGGGAACCGGGTGGCCCAGCTTGCGCTCGCGGGCCAGCACCTTGTCCACCTCTTCGCGGGCGCGGGCGTATTCGTCGTACTGCGCGATGAAGGGGAACATGATCGACAGCGGGCGGCCATTGGCCGCGCGGACAAGCGCCTGCAACTGCATCCGCATCACGCCCGGACGGTCCAGCGCCACGCGGATCGCCCGCCAGCCAAGCGCCGGGTTGGGTTCATCCAGTGCCTTCATATAGGGCAGGACCTTGTCCGACCCGATATCCAGCGTGCGAAAGATCACCCGCTTGCCACCTGCGGCGTCCAGCACCTTGGCATAGATGTCGGCCAGTTCGGTCCGCTGGGGCATCTTGTTGCGGATCAGGAACTGCAGTTCGGTCCGAAACAGGCCCACACCTTCGGCGCCAGACCCTTCGAGCGACGGCAGGTCCGCCATCAGACCTGCGTTCATCATCAGGTGGACGCGCTGACCATCCGGGCTGATACACTCGGTATCCCGGATCGAGGTATAGCGTTCCTGCGCCTGGGCCTGCATCGCCATCTTGTCACGAAAGGCGGCAACGACGGATTCATCGGGGCGCAGGTGCACGACACCCTGATCGCCGTCCACAAGGACCAGATCGCCGTTCAGCGCCTCGTTGGTGATACGGTCGGCGTGGATGACCAGCGGAATCGCCAACGCGCGGGCGACGATGGCAGCATGGCTGCCGACAGAGCCTTCTTCCAGCACCACGCCCTTGAGCTTGCGGTTGTATTCCAGCAGTTCTCCGGGGCCGATGTTGCGGGCGATCAGGATCGGGTTTTCGGGCAATTCCGCGCCGGTTTCCCGTCCCTGGCCGGTCAGGATGCGCAGCAGCCGGTTGGACAGGTCGTCAAGGTCGTGCAGGCGTTCGCGCAGGTAGGGGTCCGTGACCTGACTCATGCGCGCTCGCGCCGTGCTCTGTTCCTTTTCCACCGCCGCCTCGGCGGACAGGCCGCGGGCGATGTCCTCTTCCATCCGCCGCATCCAGCCCTTGGAATTCGCGAACATGCGGTAGGCTTCCAGCACCTCTGCGTGCTCGCCCTGACCGGGCGCACCGGCCAGCATCTCGTCGACAGAGATGCGCAATGCATCCACCGCCTCGTGCAGACGTTTGAGTTCCTTGTCGGGGTCGTCGGCCACCGGGTTTGTCACCACGACGCGCGGTTCGTGCAGCCAGGCATGGCCCATGGCGTTGCCTTCCTGCCCGGTGCCGCCCCGGAACAGCATCGATTGGGTATGGCGCGCCTTCAGCGCGGCGCCTTCGCCAACAAAGGCGCCAAGCTCTGTCATTTCGGCCAGAACCATCGCAACCACTTCGAGCGCGTAGATCTCATCGGCAGAGAATTCGCGCTCTTGCTTGGACTGCACGACCAGCACGCCCAGCTTTGACCCCAGACGCTGAATCGGCACACCGAGGAAGCTGGAATAGATCTCTTCGCCGGTTTCCGGCATGTAGCGGAACCCGCGTTCCTTGGGCGCGTCGGCGGTGTTGATCATCTTGCCGGTACGCGCGACGCGACCGACCAGACCTTCGCCCAGTTTCATGCGGGTCTGGTGCACCGCCTCGGCCTTCAGGCCCTGCGAGGCGCAGAGTTCCAGCGTCTCCGCATCGCGGAACAGGTAGATCGAACAGACCTCTGTGCCCATGCTGTCGGCGGTCAGATGGGTGATCTTGTCCAGACGCGCCTGACCGGCGGCGTCTTCGGCCATGGTGTCCCGCAGGCGGCCAAGCAGCTTGCGGCTTTCCGATTCGGTGTTTGTCGGCATGGACTGACCCCGTGCGTCCCCCTTGGATGCGGCCCGCAGGAATAGAGCATTCGGGCTGACAAGGGAAACCGCTTTTCGCCCGTCAGCAGGGGTTGTTCCCGTTATGCGGGAATTTTTCTGGGCCGGAATTTTCCTATACCGATCATTCCGGTCGAAAACGGGCGGTCGCAGTCACCAACCCGCGGGGCCCGAACGGGCAGGGCAATAGGGGGCCGAATGCACCCCCGCAGAGGCGGCAAAGGTTAAGCGTTTCTGAAAACGCCTCTGTAACCCATTGATCCTGTTAGGGCGTAGGCCTGTCCACGCGTGGACAGGCTCAGCTGGCCTTGTCCAGTTCAAAGGCGTCATGCAGCGCCTGAACCGCCAGTTCCATGTATTTGCGGGCCACCAGCACAGAGATCTTGATCTCGGAGGTGGTGATGACCTGAATGTTGATGCCCTCGTTGGCCAGAACCTTGAACATCTTGGCGGCGACGCCTGCATGGCTGCGCATGCCGATGCCCACGACGGAAACCTTGCAGACATCCGTATCCGCCACGATGCCGTGGAAGTTGATCTCGCCCTTGGCCTTGGCCTCTTCCATCGCCTTCTCGGCGCGCGCCACCTGGTTCGTGGGGCAGGAGAAGGTCATGTCGGTGCGACCCTCCTCCGAGATGTTCTGCACGATCATGTCCACGTTGACCCCGGCCTCGGACAGGGGCGTAAAGATCGCCGCAGCGATGCCGGGACGGTCCGCGACGGAGACGAGGGTCATCTTCGCTTCGTCGCGGGAATGGGCCACACCGGCCACAACATTGCTTTCCATGATGTCCTCCTCGTCGCACACGAGCGTTCCCGCCGCGTCGTCCATTTCCTCGAAACTCGACAGAACCCGCAGTTTCACCTTGTAGCGCATCGCCAGTTCCACGGAACGGGTCTGCAGCACCTTGGCACCAAGGCTGGCCAGTTCCAGCATCTCCTCAAAGGCAATGCGGTCCAGCTTGCGCGCCTTTTCGCAGATGCGCGGGTCGGTGGTATAGACGCCGTCGACGTCGGTGTAGATATCGCAACGCTCAGCGCCAAAGGCGGCGGCAAAGGCCACGGCGGTGGTGTCCGATCCACCCCGGCCCAGCGTGGTGATCCGCCCCTCGGGCGAAATCCCCTGGAAACCGGCCACCACGGCGACTTTCATGCCCTCGCCGAACTTGGCGGTGATGTTGTCGGTCGGGATTTCCTCGATCCGGGCGGAGGCATGGGCAGAGGAGGTTTTCACCGGCACCTGCCAGCCCTGCCAGCTGCGCGCAGGCACGTCCATTTCCTGCAGCGTCAGCGCCATCAGGCCGGCGGTCACGTTCTCGCCTGAAGATACCACGGCATCGTATTCCCGCGCGTCGAACAGAGGCGAGGTTTCCTCGACATAGCCGACCAGCTTGTTGGTCTCGCCCGACATGGCAGAGACGATGACGATCACGTCATAGCCTTTGGACACCTCGACGCCGACGCGTTTGGCGGCGCGGCGGATGCGGTCCAGCGTGGCGACGGATGTGCCGCCGAATTTCATCACGAGCACGGGCATGGGCGTTCCCCTTCCAGATCGCAGGGCGTTTACGCTGCGTTTCAGACGCGTGCAAGGGCGCTTTGGCCGCAGGCCCAGCGGTGTGTCGGTGATGCTGCGCGGGCTTGGGAACGTCTAGAGATCGCGAGGGGTGATATTGTCGGGGCGCGTGATCTTTCCCATGGCGATCAGGGCCTCTCTTCCGGCGGTGATGCCTGTGCACTGGGCGTTGAGCGCCAGCCATCCATTCGCCTGTTGGCGTTGCAACAGCGCCGAGACCATCCACAGTTGGATTCCTCTGGGAGATCCGTCCCTGTGCAATCGCCCGGACAGCGTAAACTGGCACAAGACCTGCGCCATACATTCGGTCAGATAACGCGTTCGGGTCCTGTCAAGCGTCAGGGTGGTCTGGCCATAGGCCGCCGTCTGCAAGAGTTTGTCGTGCGGCTTGGCAATGGCCTCACGGCCCTGCCACCAAAGACCCGAAACGTTCACGAAATCCGCGTCTTCAGCAAAAAGCGCGGCGATGGATTGCCCGCAATGGCGATTCCACGCGCGCGCAAGAGCATCCGGGAAGTCATCCGGCTTTGTGATCGGGTCAGAACGGATGGGCACGGCCGTCCCAAGTTTCGAAGCAGCCGGTCTTGTCCAGCGACAGTTCGTCGATGCGGGCCATCAGGCCCTGCGCCGCTTCCTCGACGCCGATGTCTGCTGAGCTGCCGCCCATGTCCGTCCGCACCCAGCCGGGGTGATAGATGCCCACGGCGATCCCGAGCGGTTTCAGATCGGCCGCGAGGTTGCGCCCGAGGTTCAGCGCCGCCGCCTTGGAGGCGCGGTAGATATAGCTGCCGCCCGGCGCGCGTGTGTGCGAGGCCATTTGCGAAGAGATGATCGCGATGCGTGGATTGCTGGCCAGTTGCAGATTGGGAAGGAGCGCTTGAACGGCGAGGAAGACGCCGGTGACATTGACTGCAAAGCTCTGCGCCCACATCTCGGCCGGGTAACCGTCCGCCAGCGATTGTCCCTTGTCTAGGTAGACGCCCGCATTGCAGATCAGCGCATCCAGCGGATAGCCCGAGAGCCGCTCTGCCAACGCCTGATGAGATGCAGGCTCAGTCACCTCCAGCGGGAGGTATTCGGGGTGGTTGCGGGCGGTGCCGTTGACCGCGTCGCCGCGTTTGGTGAAAGCGGCGTCCAGCGCCGCGCCGATGCCGCGATTGGCGCCGGTGATGAGAATCTGCATTCTGGGCTCCGGTCTTTGGCCGCATCCTAGCGTCGGGTGGCCCGGGGCTGCAACGCTCAGTTGCTCTTGCGGGTGGGGGTGAAAGGCAGGGGGGCGACCTGAATGCCGTCATCGATCAGGGCCTTGGCCTCTTCCTTGCGCGCCTCGCCCCAGATCGGGCGTTCCGGTGCCTCGCCCAAGTGCATGGCGCGGGCCTCCTTGGCAAAGCGGTTGCCGACGTAATCCGAGTTTTCCTCGACATGTTTGCGCAGGGCTGAAAGCGCCACCTCGACCGGATTGGCCGCCTTGGCGAGCGATTTCGGTTGGGCCTGTTCGCCATTCGTCACGCGCGGGGCCATCAGCGCCTTTTCCACCTCGGCAGAGCCGCAGACGGCGCAGGCCACGTGGCCCGCGGCTTGCAGCTTGTCAAAGGCCGCAGCCGACTGGAACCAGCTGTCGAACTGGTGACCGTCGGTGCATTTGAGGCTGTACTGGATCATCTCCAGGCTCCGCTATGTCGATCAGGGAAAGATAAGGATATCCGGCGACTGTTCAAGTTTCCTCAAGGATCGGTCAGCGCCTGTAGAAGATCCGAAAGCAATCCGTCCAGATTTCCATCCTGCCGCAGGGCTGCTGCGGCAGCGTCGCCCTTCGCAGCTTGTTCGGCCGGTGCGTTGAGCGCCTGCAAGGCCTGCGCAAGCGATTGCGCATCGCGGATTTCGAAGGATGCACCGGCCTTGCGCAGCCGGTCGAAGGCGGTCGAAAAATTGCGGGTGTCTGGGCCGTGCAGCAGCGCCGCGCCAAAGGCCGCGGGTTCATAAGGCGTGTGACCGCCGCGATCCGACAGGGTGCCGCCGATAAAGACGCGGCCCGCGCGCGCGTACCAGAGCGGCATCTCTCCCATCGTGTCGGCAAGATAGACCTGCGCGGTTTCCGGGGCCTCGCCAAGACCGCGGCGGGCGACGGTCAGGTTCCGGCGCACAGCCTCGGCGGCGATCACATCGGCCCGGCGCGGATGGCGGGGCGCGAGGATCAGGCGCTGATCCGGGTCGGAGGTCAGCAGTAAGGCATGGGCCTCTAGCGCGATCTCTTCGTCACCTTCGTGGGTCGAGGCGGCCAGCCATGTGGTCCCCCGGGGAAGGGCAGAATCCAGCGACGCGTCCGCCATGGCTGCGGGTGGTTGGTACAGCGCCTTGAGGTCGATGACGGGGCCAAGGGCCGACGCCGAAAGGCCCAGTTCGGTCAGACGCCGGGCAGAGCCGGGATCCTGTGCCGAGGCATAGCGGATGCGCGACAGCAGGCGGCGGGCGAGCCGGGGCAGGCGGGACCACATGCGCGCCGAACCGGTACTCATCCGCGCACCCAGCAGCAGCACCGGCCCCGGACAACTGAGCAGCCGGTTTGGCCAGAGTTCGGACTCCAGCACGATATGGGCGCGCACCTGCCACTCCTGCATGACCCGGCGGGTGGGGCGGCGCAGGTCCAGCGGTGCAAGGCGGACCGTCGTGCGCGGAAGGTCCCAGCTGTCGGCGAGGCGCAGGCCCGTCTTTGTATTGGCGGTGATCAACCAGTGCAGATCGGGTCGCGCGGCGATCAGCGGTTCCAGAACAGGCCGGACCGAGGCGAGTTCGCCGTTCGATGCACCATGCAGCCAGATATGCGGTGTTTGCCGGGGGGGCTGGCCAAGCGACACGCGCGCGCGGGCGCCTGCAACGCCACCTTCGCGCAACGCGCGCAGCAGCGTGGCGGCGGAAAACAGGCTGATGAGCAGGCGATAAAGGAGCATGTGCGGCGGGTTCCCGGCGGACGGTGTTTGGAGCGGATAGGCCGCGGGGCGGGGATTTTGCAAGGCTTTTGCATCAGACGGATCTGCAGGGGGCAAGCACCGGCGGCGTAGGCTGGGGGTGCCATGCGCATCACTTTTTACTTGTAAAACAAATTTCGCCATGTTGTATGGCAAGTGAAAGTCCGGGGGTGATCGTGTCCAGCGAGCGGCAAATCGACGAAATTGCGAATCTGCAGCCGTCGTCAGGTGACCGGCTGGAAACACAGGTCTATCGGCAACTGCTTGATCAGATACGCTTTGGTACCCTGTCGCTTGGTCAAAAACTGCCAAGCGAAAAAGAACTGTCCGAAGAGCACGGCGTGTCGCGCCCGGTTGTGCGGGCAGCCCTGTCGCGGCTGCGGGACTCCGGGCTGATCGTGTCGCGGCAGGGCGCCGGGTCCTACGTCAGCAACGGAATGGCCAGCGGCGTCGCGGGGTACGCGGCGCTGGGCAGCATCGAGGATATTGCCGAACTCTTTCGTTTCCGGCGGCTGATCGAGGCGGAGTCTGCCGCGCGCGCGGCACAGAATGCCCGTGCAGAGGGGGCGGATCGCCTACGCGCGATCAATGACACGATGCAGACGCTGCTGGCGGACGGTGGCGACACGGTTGGCGAGGATATCCGGTTTCATGCCACGATCGCGGAGCTGTCCGGCAGCCGGTTCATCCGCGAGACGGTCGACATGCTGGGGCCGAATTGGTCGTTTATCGGCAATTTCGTCAACAGCCTCGGGCGGGCTGGAGCGCGCACCGGAGAGCGGATGATCAGTGAACATCGCGCCATCATCGACGCCATTGCGGCGGGCGATGAAGGGCGCGCGCGGGAGGCCATGCTGGCCCATATCGACGGATCGGAACGGCGGGTTTTCAAGGGGCGGACGGATGGCGATTGAGATCACTTGCGTGGCGGACACGCACAGCCTGGTTGGTGAAGGCGCGGTCTGGGACGACCGCGCAAAGTGCCTGTGGTGGGTGGATATCCCGGCGGGGTTTGTCCACCGCCTTGACCCGAAAAGCGGAGAGAACCGGACCCATGATATCGGCGAGCCCGTCGGCTGTCTGGCGCTGCGTGCCAGCGGCGGTCTGGTGCTGGCGACGAAATCTGGCTTTTGGTTCTACGATCCGGAGACAGGTGCACGCGAGGCCATCCACGACCCGGAGGCGCATCTGCCCGATAACCGGTTTAACGATGGTGCCACGGACGCACAGGGCCGCTTCTGGGCGGGCAGCATGAAGGATGGCGGTACGCCGGAACCTTTGGGCAGCTTTTACCGTCTGGATCCGGATGGCAGCGTGACGCTTTGGAAATCCGGGTTTTATACCACCAATGGTTTGGCCTTTTCGCCGGACGGATCGCGCATGTACTTCTCGGACTCCTATGCCGAGGTGCGGCGGATCTGGTGCTGTGACTATGACGTGGCCACAGGCACACCCGGCACGCCGGAACCGTTCTTTGACACGCGCGCCGTTGCCGGGCGGCCGGATGGCGGCACCGTGGATGCAGAGGGCTGTTACTGGCAGGCGGGGGTGTCCGGCTGGCAGATCTATCGCCTGTCGCCCGAAGGCGAGGTGCTGTTGACGATCGATATGCCGGTCGAAAAGCCCAGCAAGCCGATGTTCGGCGGGCCGGATCTGGATGTTCTGTACGTGACCTCGCTGGGGGTCGGTCTGGAGGAGGGGCGTCCGCAGCCGCAGGCCGGCGGGCTGTTCGCGATCACCGGGTTGGGTGTCACGGGCGTCCCACAGACCCGGTTTCCGGGGTAGGCCTATGAAAATCACCGGATTGCGCAGTTTCATGTCCCGCGACGGCAACCGCCCGCGCGTCATTGTGGCGATAGACACGGATGAAGGGATCACCGGCTGGGGCGAGTGTTACAACCACGGGCCTGACCGTGCCCTGCCGCCGCTGCTGGACTACCTCTACTTGCAGATCGCGGGCGAGGATCCGCGCCGGATTGAGGCGCTGATCCTCAAACTGCTGCAGCAAAGCCGGTTTCCACCCGGCGCGCTGGGTCTTGCCGCGATTTCGGCCATCGATCATGCGCTGTGGGATATTTCGGCCAAGGCTGTGGGGTTGCCAGTCTACATGCTGCTGGGCGGGCATGTGCGGGACCGGGTGCGCGTCTACCTTGGCGTCTATTCCGCGCCGGAGGCGGAGCAGGTTCGCGACCATTGCGCGGAGATGCAGGCGGCGCATGGCTTCACGGCCTTCAAACTGTCGCCCTATCGGGAGGATATCCATGACGCGCCTTGGGGCAGGGTAATCAAGACCACCACGGAGTGGCTCAGCGATCTGGTCAATCTGTGCCCGGATTTCGAATTCGCCTTTGACGCCCACGCCCGCCTGTTCGAGCCTTGGCAGGCGGCGGAACTGGGCAACGCCTTGGCACCTTTCCATCCGCTGTTCTACGAAGAGCCCATGCGCCCCGAAAACATCGAGGCCTGGGGGCGGTTGAAGGCGGAGCTGAAGGTGCCGCTGGCGACTGGCGAAAGCCTGTATTCCCGGTTCGAATTCTTGCGCCTTTTGCAGTGTGGCGGGGCCGATATCATCCAGCCGGATATCTGCGTCGTCGGCGGGTTGCTGGAAATGCGCAAGATCGCAGCCATTGCAGAGGCGTTCTATGTTCCGGTGGCGCCGCACAACCCGATGGGACCGCTGGCGACGGCGGTTAATCTGCATTTCGCCGCCGCCTGCCCGAATTTCAAGATCCTCGAATACCGTTTGCCGGGCACCGTCGCCTATCTGGGGCGGGACCTTGCCCCGCCGGAGGATCGTGCCGCTTATGTTGAGGATCCTTACCTGCCGGTCGATGGCTACCTGGAACTGCGCCCGGATCGCCCGGGCTGGGGTGTCGAGATCGATGAGGAATACCTCAAGACAGACCGTTACATCCATTGGGAACGCAAGCTGCCCATGCGGCCCGACGGGTCAACGGGATATACATGAACACTACGTCCGGTTTCATAGCGCAGGTTGTCGGCGGGGGCGTGGATCGCCACCACTCAAACCTCGCCGGGCCGACCGTCTATCCACCGACAACCATACTTCGCGTCTTCGGCTGTGCCGAAGCGCATCCTCAAGGAGACCTTCCATGCCCAAACTGAAGAAACTGCTGATCACTGGTGCCAACGGCAATCTGGGGGCCGTCTGCCGGGACCGGCTTGGCCATCTGGCGGAAACGCTCCGCATTTCGGCCCGCAAGGGGCTGGGTGATGCCCGCGAGAACGAAGAAATCGTCTATTGCGATCTGGGGGACAAGGCGGCCGTCGCGGAATTGGTCGAAGGCTGTGACGGCATCGTCCACATGGGCGGCCAGTCGGTCGAGGCGCCGTGGTCGGTGATCCTCAACGCCAATATCGACGGCATGTTCAACCTCTATGAGGCGGCGCGCAACGCCTCTGTCAAACCGCGTATCATCTTTGCCTCGTCGAACCATGCCATCGGTTTCCACAAACAGACCGAACGGCTGGATGCGAAATCCGTGACCCGGCCGGATGGCCTTTACGGCGTGTCGAAGGTGTTCGGTGAGGCGCTGGCCTCAATGTATTACGACAAGTTCGGCATCGAAACCGCATCCGTCCGCATCGGTTCCT
Source organism: Antarctobacter jejuensis (assembly GCF_052266595.1). Taxonomy (NCBI): domain Bacteria; kingdom Pseudomonadati; phylum Pseudomonadota; class Alphaproteobacteria; order Rhodobacterales; family Roseobacteraceae; genus Antarctobacter; species Antarctobacter jejuensis. The sequence continues at coordinate 184,459 of NZ_JBQQXJ010000003.1, forward strand.
GCTTTCCCGAACCGGCCAACCACCGGATGCTGTCCACATGGATGAGCCATGACGATTTTGTCCTGCTGATCGAACGCATCTTCATGGTTCCGCGTCTGGGCTGCCCGATCATCTACGGGGCCTCGGCGAATGAGGCCAGCTGGTGGGACAACCGCGAGGTGGCCTATATCGGCTGGAACCCCAAGGACAATTCCGAACAGTTCCGCGCCAAGCTGGATGCCGCGATGGACCCGCCCGCAGCGGATCAACCGGCGGCAGTCTACCAGGGCGGCGACTTTTGCGCCGATGGCATTCACGAAGAAAAATCCTGACCGTCAGCGATTTGAGGAAACCTGCAATGATCGACCCACTCGCGCTGCGCGACATCATCCGCTCTGGCCTGTTGTCCTTTCCGGTCACGCCCTTTGACGCGGACGATGCCTTCAACCCCACCGCCTTTTCTGCCCATCTGGAATGGCTCAGCCCGCACAAGATCGCCGGGCTGATCGTCGCCGGGGGCACCGGTGAATTGTTCTCTCTGACGCCGACAGAGGTTGTCGAGGTGGTGCGCACCGCCCGCGCTGCGCAGCCGGACCAGCCGGTGATCGCGGGCTGCGGCTATGGCACCCGGATGGCCTGCGACATGGCAAAGTCCATCGAAGAGGCGGGCGGCGACGGCATCCTGTTGTTGCCGCACTACCTGATCGGCGCGCCGCAGGACGGGATAGAAGCGCACATCCGCAAGGTCTGCCAATCGACCAACATGGGGGTCATCGTCTACAACCGGGGGCAGTCTGTCGTCTCCGCCGAAACGCTTGCCCGGCTGGTTGAGGATTGCCCCAACCTGATCGGCTTCAAGGATGGCACCGGCGACATCGACACGGTCAAACGGATTACCGTGGGTCTGGGCGACCGCCTGGCCTATATCGGCGGGATGCCCACGCATGAGTTGTTCGCTCAGGCGTTTCGCGGTGCGGGGGTGGATACCTATTCCTCCGCCGTCTTCAACTTTGTTCCGGAAACGGCGCTGCAATTCCACGCGGCCTTTTCGGCGGGCGACAACGCGACCTGTGAACAGATGCTGCGCGACTTCTACTATCCTTTCGCCAAGGTGCGCGACCGCAAGACCGGCTATGCAGTTTCGGCGATCAAGGCGGGGGTCAGCCTGCGCGGTTTCGACACCGGACCGGTCCGGACACCACTGACAGACCTGACCGGCGAAGAACGCGAGATGTTGCAGACGGTCATCGGGGACCGGAAGTAAGGCCACAGCGATAAAGACATAGACCCGCCCGGATCAGGGCGGGCTTACAGGCATTCCGGGGCAGGCGGACGTCGCTGGATGGTCATCGGCCGCGCAGACGCGGTTAAAGGCGCGTTCCATCATCTTCAGGTCTGCGTCGGCTTGCGTATGGCCGGGATCACCGTGAAACATGCCCACATGGCGCTGATCAGCCCCACTTGAATGGTCCAGTTATGTCAGGTGTCAGGAGTTTACTTTGCCACCGGCCACAGCCACCTTGTCCTGACCTGCCGGGCCACGACCGCCAAACTATCGGGGGGCTTGATCACCGGGGCAAGTCCGCTGGCGGATATGACCCGCTATCGCATCGACAGATTCCGACAAGGAGAGCTTTAATGACCGACAAGACCTGCCTGATCATCGGTGGAGGCCGCGGCATGGGCGCGGCAACCGCCCGCGAGATGCACGCACGCGGCTACAAGCTGGCGCTGATGTCCCCCTCTGAGTCCTGCGAGGAACTGGCTGCGGAACTGGGCGGCGTAGCGCGCCGGGGCAAGGCGGAAAACGCCGAGGACACGCAGGCGATCTTTGACCTTGCGATGGAAACCTATGGCCGGATCGACGCGTGCCTGATCCACGTGGGCGGCCCGCCCAAGGGCGATCTGCTTGAGATCAGCGAAGAGGATTGGGACAAGGCCAACAACATGGTGCTGAAGCCGGTCATTCGCATGGCCAAGCTCTTGAACCCGGTGATGGAAGCGCAGGGCGGGGGATCGATTGTGAACATCACGACCTTTTCGGCCTTTGAGCCCTCGCTCACATTCCCGACCTCGTCAGTGTACCGCGTTGGGGTGTCGAGCTTTACCAAGCTGTTCTCTGACCGCTATGGCCCGGCAAACATCCGGATGAACTGCCTGCTGCCCGGCTTTACCGATAGCCTCGACCTGCCGCAGAAGTTCGCTGACATGTCGGCTCTTGGCCGCCTTGCCCGGGCCGAGGAACAGGCAAAGGCGGCGGCCTTTTTGCTGACGGATGACAGCAGCTACATCACCGGACAATCGCTGCGCGTCGACGGCGGCGTTACCCGGCATATGTAATCACCTCGCGTTCAGTCATTGGCGGCGAATGCGCGACCGAAATATTGAGCGCAATTCGGGTCGACGCCTACGCCGCCGCGCGGACGGTGTTTTGGGGATGTGGTAAGTCGGCACTCGATCCGAGTGCCCCCCTTCCCGCAGGGGTTCACCCTCTCCGATACTTGGGGCGGGTGATCACGCACGTCTGAATGGATGAAAAAGCTGCGGGATGGCTTCTTCCGAAAAGGCCGTTCATCCCGCATCACCGTGCAGGACATCGACGACGACCGGATAGTGATCTGTCGGCCAGCGACCCTCAAACCTGCGCCGGACCACGGCAGGTGTGCCGTCAAAGCGCAGAGCCCCGATCACACCTACATGATCGATGGCGCCAAACAGGTTCAAACCGCGGTTGAAATGATAGGTCGCGCCCTTGACCGGCGTGAACTGCACACCCGCCTCTTGTAGGATCCGCAGGCTCTTGTCCCCGATCCGCGCGTTCATGTCCCCCATGACCAAAAGTGACTCGCCCGCCTTTTGCCAAGGGGCGATGCGCTCCGCGACAAGATCGAGAGAACGCAAGCGATTGCTTCGGCTTGAGAAATCGGTGTGGATGTTGATCACGCGCATCACCGCGCCCGTGGTGCGATCCTGAAATTGCGCCCATGACGCAAACGCCGGATAAGAGCCGTTGAACGTGCGGGAATATATCACATCCGGCGTTTCGGAGAAAAAGAACCAACCCTCATCCAGCACCTCCAGACGATCGGTCCGGTAAAAGATCGGCTGTGTCGAGGGAAAGACCTCCGGATCGCCGACCGCGGCAGCCGCATAATCGGGGTTGTTCTGCAGCAACCAGTTCAGCGCGAGGTTCTCCTGAGCAACCACGCCTCTGGCAAAGCTTTCCATCTCCTGAAAGGCGATCAGGTCGGCATCCACATGCTGCACAGCCGAACTCAACGAGGATTTGCGGGCGTCCCAACCGCTCCGGGACCAAGGGCCGTTTTCCTGCTGAACCACGATGTAATGCACGTTGTACGTGGCGATCCGCAGGCTGTCCGATACGCGTTCGGGCAGCGGCTGATCGCCGGAATTGGTGTAGACCTGCACGCCAAGCGCGGCAGCGCCCAGACTGAAAAAGCCACCGAACCCACGGGCGAGACGTTTCAGGAAAGGCGGGCGCCCGGCGTTTTCCACGGTCGATCGAGACACGGTTGGTCCTTTGCTCTGAGCAAGCCATCGCTCGGTTTCGCGGCCCTCGTCCTATCCGCGACACGGCTGTAATAATACATCCCCAAATCACACAAGTGGTCACAACTATGTAGGCTTTGTTGCCTGCCCGGGCGGGCAAAGGTACTTCGGTCGTCACTCTGTACAGGTTTTCCTCATGTTCGATGCTCAGATACGCCCCCTGATCGACCCCGCTCTTGATGCCGTCGGGCAAAAGGCGGCGCAGGCCGGGGTGACCGCCAACCTGGTGACACTGATCGGGCTCACAGCCGGTGTGGCGTCCGCCGTGGCCATCGCTGTGCAGGCCTATGGGTTGGGACTGCTGCTGATCGTGATCTCACGCCTTGCTGACGGTCTTGACGGGGCCGTGGCGCGCGCCAGCAAATCGACGGATTTCGGCGGGTTTCTCGACATAACCTGTGACTTTCTCTTCTACGGACTGGTGCCTTTGGCCTTCGTGATCGCCGAGCCCACGCAGAACGGCATTGCCGGGGCGTGGCTGCTGGCGAGTTTCTATTTCAACGGCGCGACTTTCCTTGGCTATGCCATCATGGCGGAACGGCACGGATTGGAAACCTCCGCACGCGGGTCGAAATCGCTGTATTTCACCGGCGGCTTGCTTGAAGGCACGGAAACGATCGGATTTTTCGTCTTGCTCTGCCTGTTCCCGGCCTATTTCGTGCCAATGGCTTGGCTGTTCGGGGCTTTGTGTTTCGTAACGGCAGTGTCGCGCGTCCTGCTTGCGCGGCAGGTATTCTCGAACTGACCGAAAGGACCTGGAATGAAACGACACCTGCTTGCGGCCATGCTGACCTTGGCCGCACCGGCCTTTGCCGAACCTGACCCAGCCCAATGGGAGGCGGTGCTCGAAGAAGCACAGGGCCAGACGGTGTTTTGGCACGCATGGGGCGGCGCGACCAATACCAATGAATTCATCGCCTGGGTCGGTGAGCGGGTGTCCGACGATTTTGGTGTGACGCTGGAGCATGTGAAGCTCACCGACACCGCCGATGCGGTCAACCGCGTCGTGGCAGAGCAGGCGGCCGGAAAGGACGCGGGCGGTGCTGTCGACATGATCTGGATAAACGGGGCGAATTTTGCCGCGATGAAGGACGCCGGATTGCTGTTCGGACCATTCGCGGCCTCGCTGCCGAACTGGCAGTACGTCGATGTTGCGGGCAAAACGGTCGAGACCGATTTCACCGTGCCAACCGGTGGATACGAAAGCCCTTGGGCGATGGCGCAGGTGGTATTCATCTACGACAGCGAAACACTGCCGGAACCGCCGAAAAGCGCCGAGGCGCTTCTGGAGTGGATCAAGGCCAATCCCGGGCGGTTCACCTATCCGCAGCCACCAGATTTTCTGGGCACCACCTTTCTAAAGCAGATGCTGATCGAATTGGTTGACGACCCCGAAGCCCTGCAGCACCCGGTCGGGGACGACTATGTCGAGGTCACGGCGCCGCTCTGGCAATGGCTCGATACGGCGACACCGTCGCTCTGGCGGTCGGGCAAGGCCTATCCGCAGTCCGGTCCGCGTCAGTTGCAGTTAATCAACGACGGTGAGGTCGATCTGGCGATCAGCTTTTCCCCGGGAGAGGCATCTGCGGCCATCGCCAACGACCAGCTGCCCGAAAGCGTTCGCACCTTCGTTCTGGACGGCGGCACGTTGGGCAACGCCAGTTTCGTCACCATTCCCTACAACGCCAATGCCAAAGCCGGTGCGATGGTCGTCGCGAATTTCCTGCTGAGCCCAGAGGCGCAGCTGCGCGCGCAAACACCGGATATCCTTGGCTACGGGACCGTGCTTGACCTTGATGCCTTGCCGAAAGCGGATCGTGCCGCCTTTGATGCGCTAAAATTGGGTATCGCCACGCTTGCCCCGGACGAGTTGGGACAAACCCTGCCGGAACCGCACCCAAGCTGGGCCACGGCGATCGAGGCGGATTGGCAGACGCGTTTCGGCGCCGGTGACTGACGCGCCGCGGGCAAGCGGGTGGGGGGCCTTCCCCATCCTCACCATTGTGCTTTTGCTGGGTCCGGCGGTGGCTGGGCTCATGGGCGCGGTGATCCCCGCATTCGGTGGGCTGCGGCCGGGCGGGGAGGGCGGCTTTAGCCTTGTCCCGTGGCAGGACGTGCTCGCCGCTCCGGGGATCGAACGGTCGATCTGGTTGTCGGTCAAGACCGGTGTGATTGCCACCTTCGGCGCTGTTGTCCTGAGTTTCCTGCTTGTCGCAGGCTGGTATGGCACGCGGTTCTTCCGCGTCATCGAACAGGCGCTGTCGCCGCTGCTGGCGGTGCCGCACGTGACGGCGGCGCTTGCGCTGGCCTTTCTGATCGCGCCGTCGGGCTGGGGATTTCGGCTGTTGTCGCCGTGGCTGACGGGGTTGGAGCGCCCGGCTGACCTGCTGATCGTTCAGGATCCCGGCGGGTGGAGCCTGATCGCCGGTCTTGTGGCCAAGGAAATTCCCTTTCTGCTGCTGATGCAGCTGGCCGCCTTGCCGCAGGCTGCCCCGGTCGAACGCATGAAGATCGCCCAAGCCACCGGGTATGGGCGCATCGTCGGGTTTGCATTGGCGGTATTTCCAGGCGTCTACACGCAAATGCGGATGCCGATCTATGCGGCGCTGGCCTATGCCATGTCCAACGTGGACATGGCGATGGTCCTTGGACCGTCGACGCCGCCGACGCTTGCGGTTCTCATTCTCGACTGGATGACGGACCCGGACCTGACGCTGCGCGCCCCGGCGGCGGCAGCCGCGTTGCTGCAGTTGGCGCTTGTGGTGGGCGTGCTGGTGCTCTGGCGTCTGAGCGAGCGTTTGGTGGCCCGGCTTGGCTGTATGGCGTTGTGGCGCGGTGTGCGTGGCGCAAGCTTTGTCGATCCGGTGGCGCGGTGGCTTGGCCTTGGGGCGGCGGCGATCGTTGCGCTGGCCCTGTTTGGCGGTCTGATTGCCAATCTCCTGTGGTCCTTTGCCGGTCGTTGGCGGTTCCCGCAGGGGCTGCCCGACACGTTCAAGACCAGAGCCTGGATGCAGCAGGGGCCCGAGGTACTGGAAACCGCTGCGGGCACCCTGGCGCTCGCCCTGACGGTCGCGGCGGTCGCACTGATCCTTGTCATCGGCTGTCTGGAAAACGAATACCGCTGGGGCCGCAGTCTGGGTGCAGGCGGTCTGGCGGTCCTGTATCTTCCGCTCATCCTGCCGCAGATCACTTTTTTGCCGGGCTTGCAGATCCTGCTGCTGACTGCAGGTGCTGATCAGGGCGTATTGCCTGTCATCCTGATGCATCTGGTCTTTGTCCTGCCTTACGTTTTCCTGTCGCTGGCCGGGGCGTTTCGCGCGTGGGACGCGCGTTTCGGCATCGCGGCCTTGGCGCTGGGCGCCAGCCCGTTGGGCGTGTTGTGGCGCGTCCGGATGCCGATGCTGACACGTCCACTCCTGACGGCTCTGGCGGTGGGGGTCGCGGTGTCGCTTGGGCAGTACTTGCCAACACTGCTGGCATCTGGCGGACGTTTCACGACCTTGACGACCGAAGCGCTTTCCATCGCATCCGGCGGGGACCGGCGCGCCATAGGGGTCTGGGCCACCACGCTGACTTTGGCGGCATGGGCGCCTTTTGCGGTGGCTGTCCTTGTCCCGCGGTGGGTCTATCGAAACCGACGGGGGGTGTTGGATGCCTGAAACCGGATTGCACCTGACTGGCCTGACGATCTGCAAGGGGCGGGATGCCCTGTTGCACGAGTTGACCGCATCGGTCGCGCCCGGCGAGACGCTGACCGTCATGGGGCCATCGGGGGTCGGCAAGTCCACTTTGCTTGCGGCGATCACCGGCACCTTGATGCCACCGTTTCACGTGCACGGGGATATACGGCTGAACGGTCGCGATCTGCGCTCTTTGCCCACCCAGCGGCGGCGCGTCGGTGTGCTGCTTCAGGATCACCTGCTGTTTCCGCATCTGTCCGTCGGCGAAAACCTTGCATTCGGCCTTCATACGTCGCGCAAGGAGCGCCGCGCCCGCGTAGAGGCCGCGCTGGCAGAGATCGGTATGGAGGGGTTCGGCCCGCGTGATCCGGCGACCCTGTCAGGCGGGCAGCGCGCGCGGGTCGCCCTGATGCGGATGCTGCTGTCAGAGCCCGAGGCGCTGCTGCTGGATGAACCCTTTTCGCGGCTGGATACCGAACTGCGGGACCGCGTGCGCAAACTCGTCTTTGAACGGTCCAAGGCAGCGGGCCTGCCGGTCCTGCTTGTCACCCATGACAAGGAAGACGCCATCGCTGCAGGGGGTGAGACCATCAACCTGTCGGGGCGGAAACAGGCATCCTCTGCGGGATGTGCATCGCGGTAGAAAACTATGTGCCGCGGCGTTTGTCCGGGTGAAATGCTCCGGCGGCCTCTCGTGCGCCAAAAAAGGCATAACAAAAGGTGCATCCTAAGATGCTCAATACGCTGGTTTTACCGGTTTTCCTGAGGGAGGTGGTGCTGCTGGAGAGAATTGAACTCTCGACCTCTCCCTTACCAAGGGAGTGCTCTACCTCTGAGCTACAGCAGCGTGTGGCGGGGCTATTAGACCCTATTTTCGGACCGCGCAAGGGGCAGAATGGAAAAATCCGCCGATCATGCTGATGGGCGTGCGGGCTGCTCTGGACCCGGTATCGACCCTGCGGTACACCCGCGCCATGGAGCGGAAAGGCAAACAGAACGGGCAGGACAGGGCCGCAGCGCGTGATGCGCGGCTCAAGGCTGCGTTGAAGTCGAACCTTGCACGCCGCAAGGCGCAGGCCCGTGCCCGTTCCGAAGAGGCCGCGACAGCTGCGCCGACAGACAATAAGACGGGTAACGAGGACTAGGACAGGCATGGATTCGATCTTGGTAACGGGCAATGGCCCGTTGAACGGGGATATCCCCATCGCAGGCGCCAAGAACGCCTGCCTGACCCTGATGCCCGCGACGCTGCTCAGCGAAGAGCCGTTGACGCTGACCAATGCGCCGCGTCTGTCCGACATCCGCACCATGACGACCCTGCTGCAGTCGCTGGGGGCCGAAGTGTCGCGGCTGGCTGATGGCAAGGTTCTGGCGCTGTCCTCACACGGGCTGACCACGCAGCGTGCGGAATATGACATCGTGCGCAAGATGCGGGCCTCGATCCTCGTGCTGGGGCCGCTTCTGGCGCGCGAAGGCTATGCAGAGGTTTCGCTGCCCGGAGGCTGTGCCATCGGCGCACGGCCCGTGGACCTGCACCTCAAGGCGCTGGAGGCCTTGGGCGCGGAGATGGACCTGCGGGACGGCTATGTGCATGCCAAGGCCCCGGCGGGCGGCCTGCGCGGCGGGCGGGTGGTGTTTCCATTCGTATCGGTCGGGGCGACCGAAAACGTCCTTCTGGCCGCCACGCTGGCCAAGGGCACCACGGTGGTGGAAAACGCGGCGCGGGAACCCGAGATCGTCGATCTTGCGCAGTGCCTGCGCAAGATGGGCGCGCAGATCGAGGGCGAAGGCACCTCCACGATCACCATTCAGGGCGTGGATCGCCTTGGCGGGGCGACCCATGCGGTGGTGACGGACCGGATCGAACTGGGCACCTACATGCTGGCGCCTGCGATTTGCGGCGGCGAGGTTACCTGCCTTGGCGGGAAGATTTCTCTGGTCGAGGCATTCTGCGAAAAGCTGGACGCGGCGGGGATTTCGGTCGAGGAGACGGACAAGGGGCTGAAGGTGGCTCGCCGCAGCGATCGCATTCAAGCCGTGGATGTCACGACAGAACCTTTCCCCGGATTCCCGACCGATCTGCAGGCGCAGATGATGGCGCTGCTCTGCACGGCAGAGGGGACCTCGGTGCTGGAAGAGAAGATTTTCGAGAACCGTTTCATGCACGCACCGGAGCTGATGCGGATGGGCGCGCAGATCGATGTGCATGGCGGGACGGCCAAGGTCACCGGGGTCGCGCGGTTGCGCGGCGCGCCGGTCATGGCGACGGACCTGCGGGCCAGCGTTTCGCTGATCCTTGCCGGTCTGGCGGCCGAGGGGGAGACGATGGTGAACCGGGTCTATCACCTCGACCGTGGCTATGAGAACGTCGAGCAAAAACTGTCGGCGCTGGGCGCCAAGATCGAGAGGGTCGCCGGGTCATGAGCGAAGACGCCCGTTTCGAGGATGGCGGCGCACGGCCGTTGAACCTTGGCGCTCTGGACGTCGAGGATCTCAAGGTGATTTCCAGTCTGGTACAGGACGCGGTCCTGCCGGTGACGGAGATAACGTGGCAGGCCTCGAAGCGGCGGCTGGGGCTGTTGGTGAACCGGATCCGCTGGGAAGACGTGGAGCCGGCGAAACGGCAGGGGCGCCCGGTGGAGCGGGTGCAGTGCCTGTTGGTGATCGAGAACGTTCTGGGCGTGGCCAGTCAGGGTGTGGACCGGTCGGACAAGGACATGATCCTGCAGATCCTGGCGGTGAGTTTCGAGCCGGGCGAGGAGCCCGAGGGATTCGTGGAGCTGACGCTGGCCGGGGACGGCGCCCTGCGGGCGCGGGTCGAGGCGCTGGAGGTTGGCCTGCGGGACGTGACGCGGCCCTATCTGGCGCCGTCGGGAAAGCTGCCTGATCACGGGGCCTGAAATGCTGGCCTGAAAGGCGGGCCTGAAGGGTGTGTCCACGCGTGGACAGCTTAGGGGGAATGCAGGATCAAGGGGTTACGAGGGCGATTTTACCCTTTGCTAACCTTTGAGCTCTGCGGATCGGGGACGGGACTCGCGGCCCTTTGGGCCGCATCGCCCACCCGCCGACCCTTTCGAGGGTGAGGTTTTCGCTTCAGGATTCACCCGTGAACAGGCACGCCTGCCCGCCAGACCCCTCCCTTGCCGATTGATGCCTGAGACAGCCGCCCGTGCAAGGCAAGGGCAAGCCGCGCTTTGCGCGGGGCTGCGCCCCCTTGCCTTGCCCGCGCGTCCGTCTCTTTTCGGCATCAGCAAGGGATGGCTCCGGCGAACAGGCTGAGCGCCGATCCGGCCGCAGGCCGGCAAACTCTCCGGGGGAGTGAACAGTGGTTCGGCCCTTGGGTCGACGATCTCTCCAGTGGAGAGATCGAACTGCGAACGGGCGGAGCCCTGAGGTGCGCAGGGGCGGAGCCCGGGCCCGTAGGGAGCGCCGGTCCGGGCATCGCTTGGCCAACTCTCCGGCGGCGCGGTGAGGTGCGCAGGGGGGTGCAGGGGTCAAAGCGTGACGGTGGGGTGCTTGAGGCCCGGGCGCGTGCGGGATATGGGACGGGGGCATCTCGGAGGGACCCATGCCCGTATATCTCGACAGCCGTCAGGACGATTTCGAAACCGCGTTTGCCACGCTTCTGGGCGCCAAGCGTGAGGACAGCCCGGATGTGGATCATGTGGTCGCCGGGATCATCGCGGATGTGCGGGCGCGCGGCGATGCGGCGGTGCTGGAGCTGACCGCGAAATTCGACCGGTTGGAGCTGGAGGCCTCCGGGCTGCGGTTTTCCGAAAGCGAGATCGCGGCGCATTGTGCCGAGGTGACGGAGACCGAGCGGCAGGCGCTGGAGACGGCGGCCGAACGCATCCGTGCCTATCACGTGCGCCAGATGCCGCAGGATCAGAGCTGGACCGATCCGGACGGGGCGACGCTGGGCTGGCGCTGGTCGGCGGTCACCGCGGCGGGCCTTTATGTGCCTGGCGGGCTGGCCAGCTACCCCTCGTCTGTCTTGATGAATGCGATTCCGGCCAAGGTGGCCGGGGTCGAGCGGCTGGCGATCTGCGTGCCGACGCCGGATGGCGTGGTCAACCCGCTGGTCTTGCTGGCGGCGCGGATTGCCGGGGTGGATGAGATTTACCGCATCGGCGGCGCGCAGGCGATTGCGGCCCTTGCCTATGGGACCGACAGCATCGCGCCGGTGGACAAGATCACCGGGCCGGGCAACGCCTTTGTGGCGGCGGCCAAGCGGCGGGTGTTCGGCAAGGTCGGCATCGACATGATTGCCGGGCCCTCGGAGATCCTTGTGATCGCTGACGGCGAAAACGACCCGGACTGGATCGCGCTGGACCTGATGAGCCAGGCCGAGCACGACGAAAGCGCGCAATCGCTGCTGATCACCACGGATGCGGAGTTTGGCCGCGCGGTGGCGGCGGCGGTGGACAAGCGGCTGGAAACGCTGGAACGGCGGGCCATTGCCGGGGTGTCATGGCGGGATTTCGGGGCCGTGATCACGGTGGCCGATCTGGACGAGGCGGCGGCGCTGTCGAACCGGATTGCGCCGGAGCACCTTGAACTCTGCGTCGCCGACCCCGAAGCGCTGGCCGCGAAATGCATCCACGCAGGGGCGATTTTCCTGGGCCAGTGGACGCCGGAGGCGATTGGCGATTACGTCGGCGGGCCGAACCACGTGCTGCCCACGGCGCGCTCTGCCCGGTTCTCCTCTGGCCTGTCGGTGATGGATTTCCTCAAACGCACGACCATGGCCAAGATGACGCCCGAAGCGCTGCGCGCCATTGGCCCGGCGGCCGAGGTGCTGGCCACCTCCGAGAGCCTTGAGGCGCACGGGCTGAGCGTGACCGCGCGTCTGGACAAGCTCAATCGCTGAGGGGAACCCATGACCGTTGTCATCTTTCACAACCCGAACTGTTCCAAGTCCCGCGCCGCGCTGGACCTGATCCGGGAGACCGGGGCCGAGCCGGTTGTCGTGCCGTATCTGAAGACCGGCTGGACCAAGCCGCAGTTGCAGGCGTTGTTTGCGGTGGCCGGGATCACCGCGCGCGAGGCGCTGCGCACCGCGCGCGGGCAGGCCAAGGACCTTGGGCTGTTGGAGGACGGGATCCCCGAGGCGGCGATCCTGGACGCGATGGTCGCCCATCCGGAACTGGTAGAGCGGCCGATCGTCTGCTCTGCCAAGGGGGTGCGGCTGTGCCGTCCGCCGGAATTGGTGCGCGACCTGCTGTAGCGCGCGGGGTCTGTCCGGTGGTCAAAATGACCGGACCGACAGCAGGTGTGCCGCGCGTTTCAGCGCCTGTGCCTGTCCCGGCCCTGACAGGGACCAATGCACCTTTTGGTGCCATTGCCCCGGCGCGCCGGGCGCGGTAAGCCGAGGCGAACATTCAGGATGCCCCCCATGACACGCATCGCGCATATCGAGTTGGACGACGCCAACCTGCCGCCGCCCACGCCGGAAATCGAACAGGAACGGCGCGTCGCCATGTTCGACCTGATGGAAGAGAACACCTTTGTCTTGCCCGCGCGGGACGACCGGGAGGTGCCACCGGGCCCCTATACCGTGGGCCTGTCGATCCGGGACAAGCGGCTGGTCTTTGACGTATCCACCGAAGGCCATGAAAAGGCGGCGGAATTTCACCTGTCGCTGTCGCCCTTCCGGCAGGTGGTCAAGGATTACTTTCAGATCTGCAAAAGCTATTTCGATGCGGTCAAGACACTGCCGCCCAGCCAGATCGAGACCATCGACATGGCCCGGCGCGGCATCCACAACGAGGGCGCACGCATCCTGCAGGAGCGGCTGGAGGGCAAGGTGGAGCTTGACGACGCCACCGCGCGGCGTCTTTTTACCCTGGTCTGCGTGCTGCATTTCGGGGGATGACGTGAGCGCACTGCCGCAATCGGTGCTCTTTGCCTGCGATCACAACGCGGTGCGCTCGCCCATGGCCGAGGGCATCATGAAGAAGCTGTTCGGCACCGAGACCTATGTGCAGTCGGTTGGCGTGATGAACGATCTGGAGATCGACGGATTCGCCATCGCCGCCTGCAAGGAGATCGGGGTGGAGCTGGAACGGCACCGGTCGCGCAGCTTTGAAGAGATGGAGCAGATGGGCGAGGCCTTGTCCGGCTTCGACGTGATCGTGACGCTGTCGCCGGCCTCGCAGCGGCGGGCGCTGGAACTGACGCGCTATTATCACCTGAAGGTGGAATACTGGCCCGTGATGGATCCGACGGGGATTGGCGAGACGCGGGAACAGAAGTTGAATGCCTACCGGCAGACCCGCGACCAGCTGGTCACGCGGTTGCAGGAGGCCTGGGAGGCGTGACGGCCCTGCGGGCCTTTTTTGCGTATTTTCAAAGAGAAGAAGCAGGGGGGTGCGCATGGCTGAAGCGCGGGAGATCGTGGCGCGGTATTTCGAGGCATTCAACGCGGGCGACGTGCCGGGGATGCTGGACTGTCTGTCCGAGGACGTGGCGCATCACGTGAACGAAGGGCAGGTGCGCGTGGGCAAGCCGCTGTTCGAGGCGTTCTGCCGGCACATGAGCCGCTGCTACCGCGAGGAGCTGACCGAGATGGTGATCTTTGCCAGTGCGGATGGCACGCGGGCGGCGGCGGAATATGTGGTGAACGGCACCTATCTGGAAACGGATGAGGGATTGCCGGAGGCCGCAGGGCAGAGCTATTGCCTGCCCGCCGGGTCGTTCTTTTCTTTGAAGGACGGCAAGATCAGCCGTGTGGTGACCTATTACAATCTTGCGGATTGGGTCCGGCAGGTGTCGTGATGCGGGTCGAGGTTCTGACCGGGGCGGCGCTGGAGGCGGCGCTGGATGATGTGGCGCGGCTGCGGATCGCGGTCTTTCGGGCCTTTCCCTATCTCTATGACGGCGATTTTGACTATGAGCGGCGGTATCTGCAGACCTACCGGGACAGTCCCGGCGCGGTTCTGGTGGGGGCCTTTGACGGGGGCACGCTGGTGGGGGCGGCGACCGGGACGCCGATGGAGGATCACGCCGAGGATTTCGGTGCGGCGTTCGTGGCGCGCGGATATGATCTGTCGGAGATCTTTTACTGTGCCGAGTCGGTCCTGATGCCGGAGTATCGCGGGCGGGGCATCGGGCACCGGTTCTTTGACCTGCGGGAGGGGCATGCGCGGGCGCTGGGGCGGCGGTACAGCGCCTTTTGCGGTGTGGTGCGCCCGGAGGAGCATCCCTTGCGTCCGGCGGATCATGCGCCGCTGGATGCGTTTTGGCGCAAGCGTGGCTATGCGCCGGTGGAAGGCGCCGTCGCGCGGTTCCGGTGGAAAGATATCGATCAGGACAGCGAGACGGAAAAATCGCTTCAGTTCTGGATGCGGAGATTGTGAGGCGGTGAGATGAAAGTGGCAGCGGCGGCCTATCCGGCGGATTTCCTGGACAGTTGGCAGGCTTACGAGGACAAGATCACCCGTTGGGTGAGCGAGGCGGCGGGCGAGGGGGCAGAGCTGCTGGTCTTTCCCGAATACGGTGCAATGGAATTGGCCACGCTGGCGGGGCGCGAGGTGGCGCTGGATCTTGAGGCGAGCCTGCACGCGGTGTCGGACCGGGTGCCGGCGACCGATGCCCTGCATGCGGCGCTGGCGAAACGGTTCGGGGTGCACATCCTTGCAGCCTCGGCCCCGGTCTTTGACGACGTGATCGGCCCAAGGCCGGTGAACCGGGCGCGGTTCTTTGCGCCGAGCGGGTCGATGGGGGTGCAGGACAAGCAGATCATGACCCGCTTCGAACGCGAGGTCTGGGGCGTCGCCGCCGGTGGGCCGTTGCGGGTTTTCGACACCGTTCTGGGCCGGATCGGCGTGTTGATCTGCTACGATTCCGAATTTCCGCTGCTGGGGCGGGCGCTGTCGGATGTGGATATCCTGCTGGTGCCTTCGGTGACGGAGGCGCTGTCGGGGCACAGCCGGGTGCGGATCGGGACGGCGGCCCGCGCGCTGGAGGCGCAATGCGTGGCGGTCATGTCCTCGCTGGTGGGGGAGGCGGACTGGAGCGAAGCGATCGACACCAGCACCGGGCGGGGTGCGGTCTTTGGCCCGCCGGACGTGGGCTTTCCGCCGACCGGGGTGCTGGCGGACGGGGTGCTGAACCAGCCCGGCTGGACCTATGCGGAGATCGATCTGGCGGCGGTGGCGCAGGTGCGCCGGGATGGCGTCGTCCTCAATCGCAGGCATTGGGATGATCAGGCCGGGCGCGACGGCGCGCCGGAGGTTCTGCGCCTGAGTTGAACAGCGCGGAACCTGTCGCGGCGCTGATTGCGGCGCTGCAGCAAGTTGTGACTTGAAAATCCCGCGCTTGGGCCTCATATTGCCGCGCGCCGCGCTCTGTGCGCGGTTTTCGATTCAGGAGAGACCATGGCCAAGGAAGATACGCTCGAATTTCCCGGTGTCGTGAAGGAACTCCTGCCGAATGCGACGTTCCGGGTCGAGCTCGACAACGGCCATGAGATCATCGCACATACGGCAGGCAAGATGCGCAAGAACCGCATCCGTGTCCTCGCGGGAGACCGGGTTCAGGTGGAAATGACACCCTACGACCTGACAAAGGGCCGGATCAACTACCGGTTCAAGTAAGTCGTTTTCGTTCCGGCGAAAACCACTGGTGGGCAATGTCATGTTTCCGTGGGAGACGTGACGGCCCTGCCAATTCATCAAGGATCGCGGCTGCCGGGACCCAAGGTTGTTCCCGATTGCCGTGGCCCCTTGATTCCCGGCGACAAGTCTGGTGTTCCGGCGCAAACCATTCGTGAGCACCCACAATGACCGATCGCCCCCGTCTGATCCTCGGATCCGGCAGCCCGCGCCGCCGCGAGTTGCTGTCTCATCTCGGCGTGACCGCCGATGATATCCGGCCCCCCGACATCGACGAGGATCCCCGCAAAGGGGAATTGCCGCGTCCCTATTGCGTGCGGCTGGCCCGGGAAAAGGCGCTGGCGATTCCTTCGGACGGGGATGAGATCGTGCTGTCGGCGGATACCACCGTGGCGCTGGGGCGCCGCATTCTGGGCAAGCCCGAGAATGCCAAGGAGGCGGCGGCCTTTCTGACCAAGCTGTCCGGGCGGCGTCACCGTGTGATCACGGCAGTGGCCGTGCGGCGGGGGGAAAGCCTGTGGGAACGCGACGTGGTCACGCAGGTCAAGATGAAGATGCTGTCGAACGACGAGTTGAACGCCTATCTGGCCAGCGAGGACTGGCGCGGTAAGGCGGGCGGCTATGGCATTCAGGGGATGGCGGGGGCCTTTATCCCGTGGATCGGCGGATCGTTCACGGCGGTCGTCGGATTGCCTCTGGCCGAGACGGCAAATCTGCTTCAAGCGGCGGGTTATCCGCTTTACAAGGATCAGTCATGAAGGGCACGACCATCATTCTGGACCACTGGGGCGAGCGTGAAGCTGCCGCCCTGCTGGTCGACGGGCAACTGGACGACGTGCTGATCGACAGCGATCTGCCGCGTCCCGGGTCGATTTACCGCGCGGTGGCCGAACGTCCGATGAAGGGGCAGGGCGGCATGTTCCTGAAAACCCCGGATGGACCGGCCTTTCTGCGCCAGGTCAAGGGGTTGAGCCCGGGGGAATCGCTGCTGGTGCAGGTGACGGGCTATGCCGAGCCGGGCAAGGCGTTGCCGGTGACGACGCGGCTGTTGTTCAAATCGCGCTATGCCATCGTCACGCCGGGGGCGCCGGGGATCAACGTCTCGCGGCAGATCCGCGATGATGACCAGCGGGACAGCCTGCGGGAAATCGCGCATGAGGCGCTGGCCGAACATCCGCTGCCCGAAGGGGCGGGGCTGATCCTGCGGTCCAATTGCCGGGCCGAGGATGCCGATGCGATCTTTGACGACATTCTGGCGATGGGGCAGTTGGCCTTGGCCGTGCTGGCGGATGATCAGGGCGGACCGGAACTGCTGGTCGAGGGGGACGGGCCGCATGCGCTGGCCTGGCGCGAGTGGTCCTCTGCCGCAGAGGTCGATGCAGAGCCGGGCGGCTTTGACCGGCACGAGGTGGCGGGGATGATCGAGGCGCTGAAAGCGGCGCGCGTGGGTCTGCCCGGCGGTGGCAGCATGATGATCGAGCCGGTGACCGCGCTGGTGGCGGTGGATGTGAACACCGGCGGCGATACCTCTCCCGCCGCGGGGCTGAAGGCGAATATCGCGGCCTTTCGCGAATTGCCGCGCCAGCTGCGGCTGCGCGGGCTGGGCGGGCAGATCGTTGTCGATCCGGCCCCGGTGGCCAAGAAGGAGCGGCGGCAGTTGGAAAGCGTGCTGAAGGCCGCGCTGAAGACGGATCGCACGGAAACCGTGGTGGCGGGCTGGACGACGCTGGGCCTGCTGGAACTGCAGCGCAAGCGGGACCGCGTGGTGCTGAAGGAGGTGCTGTGACCTGCCCGATCTGTAGCCGCAAGAGCGACCCGCAGTTTCGTCCGTTCTGTTCGAAGCGCTGCGCCGACGTGGATCTGGCCAAGTGGCTGGGCGGCAGTTATGCCATTCCCTCGGACGATCCCGAAGACATGGAAGAGGCCGCGCAGGCAGCGGCGGCCGTCGAGGAAGACAGGAAACCGCACTGATGTTCGATGACGCGCTTTTGGCAGAGATCCGGGGGCGCTTTGCCCATGTCGAGGACTGCCCGTTCACCGGGAAACGAATCTTTTTCGAGAATGCGGGCGGTGCGCTGACGCTGAAATCGGTGGTCGAAACCTCGGCCCGGTTTGCGGCGATCCCGGACAATCAGGGGCGCGACAATCCGGCGTCAAAGGCGCTGGTCGATGTGATCACGCGGGCGCGGGCCGATGTGAAGGGGTTTGTCGGGGCTGAGAGCGGGGCCGTGATCTTTGGCGAGAGCGGCACCGAACTGCTGTTCCGGCTGATCCGCGACGCCTGCCTTGGGGCGGACAGCGGGCCGGTTCTGGGCTCGACCGTGGAACATCCGGCCTCGCGCAGCGCCTGCGCGCGCTGGGCGATGGAAAGCGGGCGCGACCATGTGCTGATCCCGCATGACGATGCGGCCGGGGTGGTGACGGCCGAGGCCTATGCCGAGCATGTCTCGCCGGATACGGCGGTGGCGACCATCCTGCATACATCGCCGGTGACGGGGATGGGCATGGACCTGCCCGCCATCGCGGCGGCGATCCGGGCGGTTGCGCCGCAATGCTTCATCATCGTCGACGGCATTCAGCACGCCTGCCACGGTCATATCGACGTGGCGGCGGCGGGGGGCGATGGCTACGTGGTCTCACCCTACAAGATGTTCTCGCGTCATGGTTATGGCGTGGCCTGGGCCTCGGACCGGTTGACGGCGCTGGCGCATGACGCGCTGATCGGCGGGCCGTCGGGCAACTGGGAACTGGGCACACGGGACACCGGGGCCTATGCGACCTTTTCCGACGTGCTGCGGTATTTCGAGTGGCTGGGCGCGCAGGTCAGCGACGCGACAGACCCCAAGGCGCAGCTGACGGCGGCGCGCGATGCGATCCATGCGCATGAGGCGGGGCTGACGCGGATGATGGTCCACGGGGTGGGCAACCTGCCCGGGCTGGCCGATCTGCCGGGTGTGGTGATCGTCGGCGGGGCCGACAACCCGGCGCGCGAAGGGCTGGTGGGTTTCTGGGTCGAGGGGCGTCCCTCTGCCGAGGTGGTCGAGGCGCTGAACGCACAGGGGATTCGCACCCATACCCGCAAGGCGGATCATTACTCGGGCAATATCCTGAAACCGCTGGGGCAGGCGGACTGCGTGCGGGTGTCCCTGGCGCATTACAATTCCCCGGACGAGGTGCGCGCCTTTCTGACCGTGATGCAGGACCTGCTGGGGTAAAGGTGCGCTGCGCCGCTTGCCCGGGTGATACGCACACGAGGGGGACCTGAGCCGCGGTTTGGTCCGTGATTCATGGACAAACCTGCCGGGGCATGCTGGTCTGCGCCGAGGAGACTTGCCACATGACATCCCCCTCTGAACAGAAATTCCCACGGATTGATCCCATCGGGCTGGACGGCGTGTTGGTGCGGTTCGGTGACAGCCTGTCAGAGCCTGCCAATCGCGCCGCGCTGGCCTTTTGTGCCGCGATGGAGCGTGAAGCGCCCGACGGGGTTGAGGAATGTGCAACCTCTCTGGTTTCGGCCTATGTGCGATTCGATCCGCTTGCCATGCCGTTTGACCGGCTTGCCGGGCAGTTGGACCACTTGCTGAAGGCCGAGGACTGGTACGCCAAACCCTTGCCAGAGGGGCGGCGGCTGATCCGCATCCCGACTGTCTATGGCGGCGATTTTGGCCCGCAGCTGGACGAGGCGGCGCAACTGGCTGGGATGAGCGCCGCTGAGGCGGTGAAATCCCTGACCGGGGCGCGGGTGCGGGTCAATGCGATTGGTTTTGCGCCCGGGCAACCCTATCTCGGGACATTGCCCGAGCCATGGGACATTCCCCGCCAGACCGGGCTGACGCCCAAGGTGCCCGAAGGGGCGCTGGTGGTGGCGATCCGTCAGTTCGTGCTGTTTTCCGTGACCTCGCCGACCGGGTGGCGGCAGGTGGGCCGGACGGCGGCACCGCTGTTCCGGCCGGACAGCGACACGCCCTTTCGGCTGCGTCCGGGGGATGAGGTGATCTTTGACGCCGTCCCGGCCGACAGCTGGGGACGGTTGGAGGCGGACCCGAAAGGCGGGATCGTGATGGAGGCGCTGCAATGACCGCGTTGGAGGTATTTCAGGCCGGGCCGGGGGTGACCCTGCAGGATCGCGGGCGCACCGGCTATCTGGCGCTGGGGCTGTCGCGGGGCGGGGCGGCGGATCCTGTCGCGATGACCGAAGGGGCGGCGCTGTTGCGGCAACCCGTTGGCGTTGCGGTGGAAATGGCGGGGTTCGGCGGGCGGTTCCGGGTGGATGCGCCCTGTCGCATCGCGCTGACCGGGGCCGAGATGCGGGCCACGGTAGAGGGCGTGCCGCTGGTCTGGAACGCCAGCCACAGGCTGGAGGCCGGTGCCGTGCTGGAAATCGGCGGGGCGCTTTCCGGCGTTTATGGCTATCTGACCATCGGCGGCGGCATTGCCGCGCCGCAGGTTCTGGGCGCGCAGTCGGCGCATCTGGCCGCGGGGCTGGGGCGCGTTCTGGCGGCGGGGGATCGGCTGCCGCTGTCGCAGGATGCGGGCACGGCAACCGGCCTGATCCTGACGCCGGGCGATCGGTTCGGCGGCGGGCTGTTGCGGGTCCTGCCCAGCCTTCAGACCGCGCTATTCCCCGAAGAAATGCGGGCGCGGTTCGAGAGCGAGACCTTTACCCGCGACAGGCGCGGCAACCGGATGGGTGTGCGCGTCATGCCCCCGGCAGAGGGATACGGGCTGCCCACCGGCCAGAGCATCCTGTCAGAGGTGATCACCCCCGGCGATATCCAGATCCCCGGCGATGGTGCGCCCTATGTGCTGATGAGCGAATGCCAGACGACGGGGGGCTATCCGCGCATCGGCACGGTGATCCCGGCGGATCTGCCGCGCGTGGCGCAGGCCGGGCCGGGGGCGGAACTGCGCTTTCGCTTTGTCACGCGGGATGAGGCGCTGGAGGCCGAGAAGAAACACCGGCAGATGCTCACGGCGTTGCCGGGCATGGCAAAGCCGCTTTTGCGCGATCCGGCGCGGATGCCGGACCTGCTGTCCTATTCACTGATCAGCGGCGTCACCGCCGGGGAGGAACTGTCATGACATCGGTCGATCTGAACGCGGATATGGGGGAAAGCTTTGGCCCCTGGGTGATGGGGCAGGACGCGGCGCTGCTGGAGGTGGTGAGTTCTGCCAATGTGGCCTGCGGCTTCCATGCGGGCGACTGGGACGTGATGGCCGAGACGATGGCCACGGCGCAGGCGCGGGGTGTCGGCATCGGGGCGCATCCCGGTTTTGCGGATCTGCAGGGATTTGGCCGGCGGCGGATGCATCTGCCGGAAAAGAGCCTGCGCCACATGGTGCAGTATCAGCTGGGCGCGGCGCTGGGCATGGCGCGGGCCTGCGGAGCCGAGGTGCGGCACCTGAAGCTGCACGGTGCGCTGTCCAACATGGCCTCCGAAGACGCGGCGCTGGCCGAGGCCTGTTATGGCGCGGCGCTGGAAATCGCGCCGGAGATCATCGTGATGGTGCTGGCCGCGACGGCGCAGCAGCGCGTGGTCGAGCGGTTGGGGTGCCTCTGGGCCGGTGAGATTTTTGCCGACCGGGCTTATAATGCCGATGCCACGCTGGTGGATCGGCGGTTACCGGGGGCAGTGCTGCATGATCCGCAGACCACCGCGCCGCGCATCGTGAAGATGGTGCAGGCGGGCGCGATTTTGCCCGAAGAGGGTGAGCCCATCCCCGCCGCCATCGACACGATCTGCCTGCATGGCGATGGGGCGACGGCGCTGCCGATGGCGCGGGCTGTGCGCGCCGCGCTGGAGGAGGCCGGATTGACGGTCGCGGCGTTCAGCGGGCGGCGCGGGGCCTATTCCGGAGGCTGATTGGTCTTAGCCTGTCCCGCAAGCGGCAATGCGCTGGGCGAAATCCCGGATCAGCGCGGGATAGAGCGCGGCACCCTGCGGCAGGCTGCTGCCGAGCGCGTCGAGTTCCGCCACCGGAACATCCCCGACGATGGAGGCGACAAGGCGCAGGTCCGTGCCCGGTTCGATAAAGACGCAGGCTGGCGGTTGGGCGGCCAGAGCGTCGCGCAGCGCCGCAAGGCGTGCGGGCCCGGACGGGGTGGCCTCCGCGTCTGACAGGGCACCGGAAACACGCAGGCCAAAGCGCGCCTCGAAGTATTGGAAGGCATCGTGCGCCGCCGCGAAGGGGCCGGTCTTGCCGTCTTTCAGCAGCGCCTCTGCCTCGGCGCTGGCTGCGGAGATTGCCGCCGCGCCTGCCTGTGCGTTTGCGCGGTAAGCTTCTGCATTCTCTGGATCTTTCTCTGACAGAGCCTCTGCTATGGCACTCAGCCAGAGGGTGGCGTTGTCCGGGTCCAGCCAGAGATGCGGGTCGATCCCGTCGGCGTGGTCCTCATGGTGGTCCTCATCGGGCGTGTGGTCGTCATGGTCGTCGTGCTCGTGTTCGAACAGGCCGGTGTCGCGCGTTTGCAGATGGTGCGTGCCGTCGACCTCTTGCAGGGCAAGCTTGCGCGCCTTGGGCGCCAGCATTTCGATCTGATGGTCAAGGCCGGGCGTCAGCGCCGGGCCGACCCAGACCACCAGATCCGCGTTGGACAGTGCCCGCGCCTGGCTGGGGCGCAGGGCCATTTCATGCGGCGAGGCGCCGGGCGGCAGCAGCCCTTCGGGCGATGTCACCTCACCGGTGACCATAGCGACTAGGCTGGACACCGGGCCAATGTCGGTCACGACGCGCGGGGCGTCGGACAGGGCGGCGTGTGGCAGGGCAAGGCAAAGCGAAAGGAAGAGGGGGCGCAGCATCGGGGCCTTCATGTGTTATATTATCACGTTGACCCGTCTTGTACGATTGAATGTTATACCATATCAACCCCTGAATCGTTCGGAGGCACCGCCATGGAGATCAAGGGCTTTGAAAGCCACGACCATCACCACTGCATCGCGACCTCGCTGAGCACGGTCGAAGAGACCTGCTCGGCACAGGGGTTGCAGCTGACGCCCATTCGTCGGCGGGTGCTGGAACTCCTGTTGTCCGAACACCGCGCGATGGGGGCATACGAGGTGCTGGATCATCTGCGCAACGAGGGACGCGGCTCGCAGCCGCCGGTGGCCTATCGGGCGCTGGATTTCCTGGTCGCAAACGGGTTTGCGCATCGGATCGAGCGGCTGAATGCCTTTGTCGCCTGCGCGGCCCCGGGAGAGCGGCATGCCCCCTGTTTCCTGATCTGCCGGTCCTGTTCCGCCGTGGCGGAAACGCCCGGACGCCGCGCCTCGCAGGCGTTGCGCGAATCGGCGGCGGAGCTTGGCTTTGTGGTCGAACGGGTGGCGATCGAGGCCGAGGGGCTGTGCCCGTCCTGTACCGAGCAAGCGGCATGAGCGATGCGCTGATCCAGGCGCGAGGCATGGCGATCCGGCAGGGGGCCAGAGAGGTCCTGCGCGACGTGGATTTTGCCATCCGCCCCGGCGAGATCGTAACGGTGGTGGGCCCCAATGGCTCCGGCAAGTCGACCCTGTTGCGGGGATTGATCGGCGCCATTCGCCCGGCGCGGGGCAAGGTCATCCGGCAGCCCGGATTGCGGCTGGGCTATGTGCCGCAGGGGCTGCGGCTGGATCCGTCGTTGCCGATGACGGTGGCGCGGTTTCTGGACCTGCCCAGAAAATCCAGCGCCGAGGCGCGGCACAGGGCGCTGGAAGAGGCGGGGGCGGCGGACCTGACAGAGCGCCAGTTGGCGGCGCTGTCGGGCGGGCAGTTCCAGCGGGTCCTGCTGGCGCGGGCGCTGCTGGATGATCCGCAGTTGCTGATTTTGGATGAGCCGACCACGGGGCTGGACCAGCCCGCGCAGGCCAGTTTTTACCTCCGCCTGGAAAAGCTGCGGGACGAATTGGGGATCGCGGTTTTGATGGTCAGCCATGAATTGCATGTGGTCATGAGCGCAAGCGACCGGGTCATCTGTCTGAACGGTCATGTCTGTTGCGAAGGCCACCCCGAGGTGGTCGCGCAGGCCGAGGAATACCGCGCGCTGTTCGGCACCGGGACCAAGGGCGCGCTGGCCCTGTACCGGCACGAACACAGCCATCGCCATGATCATGACCACGGGCATGACCATGATCATGACCACACAGCGCCGGAGCACGAACATGCTGGATGATTTCCTTGTGCGCGCCGTTCTGGCGGCGGTCGGGGCGGCACTGGCGGCGGCGCCGCTGGGCGTCTTCGTGGTCTGGCGGCGGATGGCCTATTTCGGGGATGCCACGGCCCATGCGGCGGTTTTGGGGGTGGCCTTGGCGCTGGCCTTTTCCGTGCCGGTCTTTGCCGGGACTCTGGTGGTGGCGCTGGGCGTGGCATTTGGCGTGGCGCGCCTGTCGGGCCGGGGCTATGGCGCGGACATGGTGTTGGGTGTGGCGGCGCATGCGGCGCTGGCGCTTGGCCTTGTGGCGGCCTCTTTCGTGCAGGGGCCACGGCTGGACCTTGAGGCCTATCTGTTCGGCGACATCCTTGCGGTCAGCCACACGGATCTGGCGGTGATCTGGGGCGGCGGCGCGGCGGTGGCGGCGCTGATCGGCTGGCGCTGGAACGCGCTGTTGACGGCGACCGTCTCGCCCGATCTGGCCGTGGCGTCAGGGATCGACCCGGAGCGCGAACGCGTGGTGCTGATGCTGGCGCTGGCGCTGGTGGTCGCCGTGGCCCTGAAGGTGGTCGGTGCGCTGTTGATCGGTGCGCTGCTGATCATTCCGGCAGCGGCGGCGCGGCCCCTGTCCGCAACGCCCGAAGGGATGCTGGTCAGGGCGGCGGGCCTTGGCGTTCTGTCGGCGCTGGGCGGGCTGTGGGCGGCATGGCATCTGGACACACCCGCAGGGCCCAGCATCGTCTGCGCCGCTGCAGCCCTGTTTGCGCTGAGCACGCTGGTTGAACGGCTGTCCGGCGGGCGCCCGGCCTGACCGGACTCCTCCTTTGCCGCTACCCTCTTGTCCCGCGGCACGCTAGGACAGGGGCAGGGCGGCACAGTATTTGGAGCGCGGGCCATTCTTCCGGCAGGCATAGGCAAGAGATTCGATCTGGCGACGGGGCTGCTTTTGGTCTGCGTGACCGTGCTGGTCTGCCTGGAGGAATGGGGCGCGGCGACCTTTCCGGTCCTGTTGCCGGGGGTCGTGATTCTTGTACTGGTCCTGCTGACCCCGCAGGTGCGCCGGTCGCGGCAGGGGTTTGTTCTGGTCGGCCTGATCCTGACCGGCTGCGCCTATGTCTTTTTGCCGGTCTGGCAGGCCGTGGTTCTGCGCGCCTTGGGATCGGCGGCCTTCATCGCGGCGTTTTTCGCGGCCCTGACCACCCTGCGCAACGTGGCCGAATCCTCTCCGGCGATCCGTGCCGCCGGAACCTATCTTGCCGAACAGCCGCCGGGACGGCGCTATGCGGCGCTGACGGTTGGCAGCCACCTGTTTGCGCTCTTGCTGAATTACGGGGCGATTTCCTTGCTGGGCAATCTTGCCACGCAAAGCGCCGGGCGCGAGGCCAACGCCGAGATCCGCCGCCACCGCACAAGGCGGATGCTGCTGGCTATTCAGCGCGGGTTCGTTTCCTCGCTGCCGTGGTCGCCGCTGGGCTTTTCGATGGCGATCACGAATGCGCTGATTCCCGGCGCGCGCTGGGCGGATTCGGTGCAGGCCGGATTTGTCAGCGCGGCGATCCTGTTGCTGACGGGCTGGGCGCTGGACACGATTTTCAAGCCACGGCTGTCTGTGCCCGCGCCACCGCGTGCGCCCGCGACGGGGACGTTGCGTCTGTTGCAGCCGCTGCTTGTGCTGCTGGTGATCCTGAGCGGGACGGTGTCCGTCCTCTACAGCAACACCGGCATCCGGATCGTCGGCATCGTGATGCTGGTCGTGCCGCTGCTGTCGCTGGCCTGGGCGGTGATCCAGCACCGGAGCGGGGTGCTGGCGTATTCGCTGCGCACCCGTCTGGCGCGCTACGTCTCGACCGAACTGCCCGCGAATCGCAATGAAGTCACTCTGCTGATGATGGCGGGTTATATCGGGACGGTTGGCGGCCCGCTGTTGGGGCCTCTGGTTGCCGGTGCGGGGATAGATCTTGCGGCCCTGCCGACATGGGCGGTCCTGTTGTTCCTGGTCTGGCTGGTGCCGGTCCTGGGGCAGTTGGGGATGAACCCGATCCTTGCGGTGACGCTCTGCGCGCCGATCATCCCGGAGGCGGCGGTGCTTGGCGTGACGCCATCGGCGGTGGTGGCGGCCATCGCGGCGGGCTGGGCGATCAGCGGCATCTGTTCTCCGTTCACGGCGACGACGCTGCTGATCGGTTCCTTCGGCAATGTCAGCGCCTTGCACGTCGGATTGCGCTGGAACGGGATGTATGTGGCGGTGCTTGCCGCCCTGCTGTCCGTCTGGGTGCTGATCTACGCCTTTGTCATCGGCTAGGGCGCGAAAGCGCCGCCTGACAAGGTGTTGCATCTGAGAGAGGAGATGGTGGGCGACCTTGGAATCGAACCAAGCGTGCGTCTCCGCGAGGGAGTTACAGTCCCCTGCCACACCTTGCGGCCTGTCGCCCACCGAACACCGGGCCAACCCGGCGTGGGGGGCTGATTACAACTGCCCCAAACCCCCGTCAACAGGAAATTCCCTTGGCAAAGCACGCGTGGCGGTGCAATGGCTGTGGGCCTCAGGCAGAGGGGCTCGGCATGGCGAAGAAACCGAAGTGGGTGATCGAGAAGGAACAGGCGCGCAGGGCCTCGGCGGCGGAAACCGTCTGGCTGTTCGGCCTGCATGCAGTGCGCGACGCGCTGATGAATCCGCGGCGCGAGAAACTGCGGCTGGTGCTGACGCCGAATGCGGCGGACAAGCTGGCCGAGGCGGTCGCCGACTCTGGCATGGAGCCGGAAATTCAGGACCCGCGCCGGTTCAGCGTGCCGATTGATCCCGGGTCGGTGCATCAGGGGGCCGCGCTGGAGGTCAAGCCGCTGGACTGGGGGCGGCTGGAAGATGTGGCGGTGACCTCTGACAGCGACAGGCCACTGCGTCTGGTGCTGCTGGACCGGGTGACCGATCCGCATAACGTGGGGGCGATCCTGCGGTCTGCCGAAGTCTTTGGCGCGCAGGCGGTGGTCGGCACGCGCCACCATGCCGCGCCGGAAACCGGCGCACTGGCCAAGACCGCCAGCGGCGCATTGGAGCGGCAGCCCTATCTGCGCGAGCGTAACCTTGCGGATACCATCGTTGCGCTGCAGAACATCGGATACATCGTGCTGGGTCTGGACGGCGAAGCGGAACAGACCATCGAAGAGGCGCTGGAGGGGCGGCGGGATCAGCCGGTGGCTTTGGTTCTGGGGGCCGAGGGGCCCGGCCTGCGGCCCAAGACGAAAGATACGGTGGACGGGCTGGTGCGGATCGACTTTGCGGGCAACTTCGGCTCGCTCAACGTGTCGAACGCGGCGGCGGTGGCGCTGTACGCGGCGCGCGGCTGAGGCTTGGGCGCGAAGCGCGCTCCTGAGACACCGTGGAAAGCCGTGGAGAGGGGACAGCGTTGTATCGCGGGGCAACTATCCCTAAATCCGCTGCATGAGCCACACAAAGATCGCAACCTGTTGTTACTGCGGCACCCGCGCCGCGCTTGTCCTGCGCGGTGACGTCCGGCACGAACTGACCTGTTCGGCCTGTGGCGCGCCCCTTCACAACATGAAGCACCTGAAGGCCGATGCGGGTGCGACGGGCAAGAAATCGACGCCCAAGAAGCGCAAGGCCGACTGGGCCCCGGACCTGACCCAGGCGACGCGCCATCCGGTGCACCACCCTGTCCGTTCGTCGAAAAAGAAGCGCAAGAAGAGCATCGGATATCGGCTGTTCGACGAGGCGCTGGATCTGCTGGAGGACATCTTTGACTGAGATCCCGCACAGCGTGTCTTGTTGAATGCACAATACGTCGCCCTGCTTGCCTCTGGCCTTTGACGGGTCTGTCAAGTATCCCGCCTGAGACAGGTTGGAGAGAGACCCGATGCCCCATTACGAAAACCCCGGCCAGGTCGAACAGGACTGGTCCGATGCGATCTCCTCGGTCGAGGAAATCATCGAAGATGCCCGCAACGGGCGGATGTTCATTCTGGTTGATCACGAAGACCGCGAAAACGAGGGTGACCTTGTGATTCCCGCGCAATGGGCGACGCCCGACGCGATCAATTTCATGGCGCTGTATGGCCGTGGCCTGATCTGTCTTGCGATGACCTCGGACCGGATCGAGGAATTGGGCCTATCGCTGATGTCGACGAACAATTCGTCGCGGCATGAGACGGCATTCACCACCTCCATCGAGGCCCGCGAGGGGGTGACCACGGGGATTTCGGCGGCGGACCGGGCGCGCACGATTCAGGTTGCAATCGATTCAAGCCGGGGGGCGGCGGATATCGCCACGCCGGGTCACGTCTTCCCGCTGCGTGCGCGCAAGGGCGGGGTGTTGGTGCGTGCGGGCCATACAGAGGCCGCTGTGGACGTGTCGCGGCTGGCGGGGCTGAACGCGGCGGGCGTGATCTGTGAGATCATGAACGAGGACGGGACCATGTCGCGGCTGCCGGAGCTGGTGGCCTTTGCCCAGAAACACGGGCTGAAGATCGGCACCATCAGCGACCTGATCGCCTATCGTCGCCGCCACGACAACCTGGTGAAGGTGCGGACCGAGGAAACCCTGCAGTCGGAATTCGGCGGTGAGTGGAAGATGCGCATCTACACCGACGAAACCCACGGGGATGAGCATATCGTCCTGATGAAAGGCGATATTTCCACACCGGAGCCGGTTCTGGTGCGGATGCATGCGCTGGATCCGATGCTGGATGTCGTGGGCACCGGGCCGCGCGGCCGGGCGCATGAGTTCCAGCACGCGATGGAGGCGGTGGCCGAGGAAGGCCGTGGCGTCGTTGTTCTGCTGCGCGACACCTCGATGAAGCTGAACGTCAGCGAAGGTGTTTCGCCCACCACGCTGCGGCAATACGGGCTGGGGGCACAGATCCTGTCGTCGCTGGGCCTGTCGAAGTTGATCCTGTTGACCAATTCGCCGACGCCAAAGGTGGTGGGGCTGGACGCCTACGGGCTTGAAATTACTGGAACGCGCAAGATCTCGGAGTTGGGCTGATGGCATCGAACGAAACGCATTACGTGCTGGAGCGTCCCACCTTTGACAAACCGGTCAAGGTGCTCATCGTGGTGGCGCCCTACTACAAGGATATTGCGGATCAACTGGTGGCCGGGGCCGAGGCCGAGATCGAGGCCTGTGGGGGCTGGCATGAGACCATCGAGGTGCCCGGTGCGCTGGAAGTGCCGACCGCCATCGGCATCGCCGAACGGCTGTCGAATTTCGATGCCTATGTCGCGCTGGGTTGCGTGATCCGGGGCGAGACCACGCATTACGAAACGGTCTGCAACGACAGTTCGCGTGCGCTGCAACTGCTGGGCCTGCAGGGGCTGTGCATCGGAAACGGCATCCTGACGGTGGAGAACCACGAACAGGCCCGCGTGCGGGCCGAGGCCAAGGGCCAGAACAAGGGGGGCGGCGCGGCCGCAGCGGCCTTGCATCTGCTGGCGCTGGAACGTAAGTGGGGCGGCTCTCGCAAGGGGGTGGGATTCGTCCCCCTGAGCGACGAGATCCAGATCGCAGGCGACAGCAAGGGCCCCACCACCGCATGACCCAGATTTCGGGCAATCAGAAGCGCAAGATGCGCAGCGCTTCGCGGCTATATGCCGTTCAGGCACTGTTTCAGATGGAGCAGTCGGACTCGACCTTGGACAAGGTCAAACAGGAATTCCTCGAATTCCGGTTTGGTGCCGAGATCGAGGAAGGGACGGAGATGATCGACGGTGACGTCAATTTCTTCGTCAAGCTGGTCGAGCAGGCGGTGAACTGGCAGAGCAAGATCGACCAGATGACCGACCGCGCGCTGGTGGCGAAATGGCCGATTGCCCGGATCGACCCGACCCTGCGGGCGCTGTTCCGCGCGGCGGGCGCGGAGCTGGTGGCGATGGAAACACCGCCGCGGGTTGTGATCGTCGAATTCGTCGAGGTGGCGGCCGCCTTTTTCCCGGACGGGAAAGAGACCAAATTCGTCAATGCCGTGCTGGATCACATGGCGCGCGAGGCCAAGCCCGAGGCGTTCTGAGGCCAAGCCGGAGGCGTTCTGAGGCCCGGTCCGGCCAGAGTCGCCGGGCAATCGGACGCACTTGCCACTTGTGGTCGACGCTCTAAATTGTATTCTGATTATGGAATGCGAAGGAGTCGCCCCATGCCCAAGCTCATCCGCCTTTACATCACGCAGGTTCTGACCGGCTTTGGCCTGTCGGCGGTTTTCGTCGGCGCGCTGCTCTGGTTCAACGTGGCGAACCTGTGGCATCTGATTTCGGGCAGCGACGTGGGCCTTGTCGCGGTGGCGATGCTGTGGGTGTTCAACGGCATCGTGTTCGCCGGTGTTCAATTCGGCATCTCGATCATGCGCATGGGCGACGATGATGATACGGGTGGCGGCAAACGCCAGCCAGGCCCCGCCGTGCGGGCAGAGCCGATTGCAGTTGCCGCAGAGGCACGAAAATCGCGGGTGATGCGGGTGTTCAACGGTCACTGAGCCCTGCGGGAAGGCTTCCGGGCGCCCCGACTGAGCCTTGCGGCTCAGCGGCCCACCCTCCATCCACTTCCCGGAGAGGGGGTGGGCATGTGGTATGCGGCGGGAACCACACCAACCGTGTGGGTCGTGCATTCCCGAGGACCTGTATATACAGGTGGGCGCCAGGTAATCAGACCACGGCCTGACCAGAGCCAGCTCCCTCGGATTTGCTTAAGGCCACCGGAATGAACCCGTTTACGAGAAGGGCAGAACCCGCCAGCGCCTGAGTTAAGGCGGCGCGGGGACCATGACAAGGGGAGGGCTGTGTTTTCTTCGGAAAGTCCGGACCGGATCGGGATCAGGAGTCGGGTTTGGTGACAAACCCGAAGCTTGTCACCTCTTCTGGCAGCAGAATGTAAATCTCATCCGGCGGTGTCGCGAGGGCGTGCTGCATGACCAGCGGGTCAATGCCCATCTCGGCGAGGTAGATCATGACCTCGGCCTGACCGCGCTGGATATCCTCGACCGCGATGAAGGCGGGCAAAAGGGTGTTTTCCCCGAAATAGTGCTGATGGACGCCAAGCGAGGCGGAGGCGGCGGCTTCTCGCGTTGATCCGCCCGCAAAGAGGTAGGGGCAAGCGGAATAGCAGAATTCGCCCGACAGCATCCGCGTTCCGATCCCGGAGGCGCGCAGGTGGCGGCCAAGGTCCAGCGCGTCGCGGACGGAGCCGCCTTCGGATTGCAGGATCAGGGTCTCGATCGGCGGATCGGCGCGGTCGATCTGCGGGATCAGGCGCTGGGCGTCCCCGTCGGCGATGGCCCCTTCGAGCCGCCAGACGCCGCCCGCAAAGGTCAGCGTCAGCCGGTCCGGCAGTTGGCCGGGGTCACGTTCGGGCCCAAGGATCGGACGGTCGCGGCCCGGGTTGAACAGGCGGCGCTGATCGCCGGGACGCACCGGTTCCGACAGGCGCGGGGCGTCGGTGCGAAAGCTGGGCAGGGTCATGGCGCCATCGCGGAGGTCGCCAAGGATCAAAAGCGCGCCGATCCCCAGCTGAAAGATCAGCACCGCGGAGAGGGTGCGGGCAACAGAGCGGTTCATGGGCGGGCCTTTGAGGCGTGAGAAGCTGCTGTATCGGTCATTTGGTCAGGCCGATTTGCCCTTGAGCGGTGTCACCTCATCGCTGTCAGGGCGCGGGCTGGCGGCCGCCGCCGGGGCGGTTGGTGTCGCGGGCTGTTGGGCGGCGACGGCTTCGACCTCGCGCAGGGCGGTGACGGCGGCGCGCAGTTCGGCCAGTGTCAGCGTGTCCTCGACGCCGGCGCCCTCGCGGCCCTGACGGATGGCGGCATGGGTGATGGCCAGAATGAACACCAGCACCGCGGGCAGCAGGTCGATGGCGATTGCCCCCGCCCATGAGGGCACGAAGTTGCGCGCATAGAGGATCACAGCGTCGGCGGCAGAGATCGGGGTATAGGTCACGTCGGTGGGTTGTTGCAGCGCCTGCACGTTCTGCGCGGCCTTCTGCAGCGTCGTGGCCCGCTGTGCCAGCACTTCCAGGACGGAAGTGATCGTCGCCGACTGATCGGCGCGGCCCGCGGCGGTGGAGCTGTCCAGTTCAGGCAGGACGACAGAGGCCGCGAGATCCTGCGCCGCGCGTTCGACCAGCGGGGCGACCGAGAGTTGCCGCAGCTGGGTGATGAGGCCCTGCAGGCGCACAGCGGCTTCGGAAAACTCGACCGAGCGGGCCTCGACGCTGCCCGGTTCGACGGTCAGGGCGCGCATCCGGCTGAGAATGGTGTTGCCCTCGGTAAAGGCGGTGTCCACCAGCGGCGTCTGGGCCGCGATCTGGGTTTCCAGCGCCGTCAGTTCGGCGGATTTCTGGCGCAACACGCGGAACACCGCGCCGCGCCCGGCGAGCCCGGAGAGCGAGCCCGCGGCCTCCTGCTCTGACAGATCCTCGAACGACTGGCGCACGCGGGCGACATCCCGTTCCAGCGCCTGCCCGGTCAGGGCGATCTCATGCGCCCGTTCCAGGGCCACCTGATAGTCCTGCACGGTCTTGGCAAGGTGTTGTTCCACCGCCGCCGATCCGGCCAGCGCGGCGGCGTTCAGCCACGAGGACATGGCGACGATGGCAAGGCTGCCCAAACCCATGGCGGCCATCAGTCCGGCGCGGGCGCGGGCCGTGCGCACCGCCGGAAACAAGCGTAGCATGTAGGACCAGAAGACGAAGATGCCGACAGAGACGGCGGTGGAATAGGCGATGGCGGCAAAGACCGACATGGCGCCATCTTCGTCCAGCAGCGAAGAGACCCCGAGATAGGTATAGATGCCGGAGGCGACCGAAAGAACGCCCAGAGCCGTGCCCGAAAAGGTGTCGAGCCACGTCAGGTGCCCCTCCAGTTCGCGGGCGGCGCGGACGCCGCGCGCCTCTGCACGGGTCAGGTGGTGATCGGAACCGGGGGGCTGAGTCATTGGGCGGCCTTAATTGCAAACACCCGTGTGAGCCTAATCTTTTTGCCGGGAGAGGGAAGGCGGGGCGCGGCGGGGTTGCATTTGTTCACGTATTGTTCAACACTTTGGGCATGGAATTGCCTGTCGCAAATGATCTGATGCCCGGCCAGATGCTGGCGCGGGGTGTGTGCCGCCACCTTGCCGGGCACGGCTTTGCCGTGGTCGAGGAATTCGTGCCCGACCGGGGGCTGCGGGTGGATGTGATGGGGCTTGGCCCGAAGGGAGAGATCTGGGTGGTGGAGTGCAAGTCCAGCCGCGCGGATTTCCTGGGGGATGCCAAATGGCAGGGCTATCTGGAATGGTGTGACCGCTATTTCTGGGCCGTGGATCAGGAATTTCCGACTGACCTTCTGCCGGAGGGTACGGGGCTGATCATCGCCGACAGCTATGACGCCGAGATCCTGCGCATGGGGCCCGAGGACAAGCTGGCCGCCGCCCGCCGCAACAAGCTGATCCGCAAGTTCGGCTTTCACGCGGCCCGCCGGTTGCAGGGGCTGCGCGATCCGGGGGCGAATCTGCAAGGCTGGTAAGGGGGGCGAAGATGCTGGAAGGCTACAGGGCAGCATCCGGGAGGCTGGAGCCGGTCTGGACGCTTGAAATCCAGACCCTGCCAAGGGATGTGGATCGTATCCTGGACGCTGTGATGGCGGTCTATCCGCTGTCATATGGTCGTTATCAGCGCAATGCCAGCGTTTCCGCCGTGGGCAAGGAAACCGCGCAGCCAGAGCCGGGATCGACCACGCATACCCATGTCGAGGGCTTCTCGCCGGGCGCGACGGAGACCTATCCGATGGTGGAGCTGAAAATCTCGGTGGTGCGTGATCTGACAGTGCTGGAACGGGTCATGGACGCGGTCATCGCGGTGCATCACTACGAAGAGCCGGTGATTTTCGTGCGCGAGGATTGGGTCAGCCGGGCGGCCTATGATCCGACCCGCGACAATCCGAACCGGTGGTGGAACGACGGGCGCGGCTTGCCCGACAAGATTGCGCTGATCGAGTAGAGGACGCGCGGCGGTTGCCGTGTTAGACCGGGCGCAGGGCGCGCTGCGCGCAATCAACAGGGGGAAGGATCATGGAACTTGGAGCGTTTTCCGTCAGCCTGTCGGTCAAGGATCTGGCCGCGTCTCAGGCGTTTTATGGCAAGCTGGGATTCGAGCCGGTCGGAGGAGCGGCCCCGGAAGGCTGGCTGATCCTGCGCAACGGCAGCTGCACGCTGGGCCTGTTTCAGGGGATGTTCGAGGGCAACATGCTGACGTTCAATCCCGGCTGGACCGCCGGGGGCGACGAGGCGCTGCAGTTTGACGATATCCGGGCCATTCAGGCCCGGCTGCGGGATGCCGGGGTCGACATCGAAAAGGGGACGCCGGAGGACGGTGAGGGGCCGGGGCATATCTCGCTGGTCGATCCGGACGGCAACCGCGTCTTCATCGACCAGCACGTGCCCGCGCCCAAGGTGTAATTCAGCGTTTCTTGCGCGCTTTGGCGGCCGTTGCGGCAGCGCGCAGTTCCTCGGCGATTTCCTCGGCCTCGGCCGGTTCGAAATCCATCGGGATTTCCAGCCCGTCGGCGTAGATGAACAGGCGGACCATGCCCTGATCCGTCGGGCCGATCTGAAGGTTCGCCTCGATCTCGCGTTCGTCGTTGATGCCCATGCTTGGCCCCTTTTTAGATGCCCGGAAAGATCGCCGTGAGGTAGCGGCGAAAGACTTGATTTGCAAGCGGCGGGCGGCTTTGCTGTGGGTATGACGATTGACCTGAAAGACCTTGGGCCCGGAGATGTCGACTGGCTGGTCGAGATGCACGGCTGGCTCTATGCGCGCGACGAAGGCTTTGACGAGAGCTTTCCGGCCCTTGTGCGCGAGATCTTGGAAACCTTCGCCGTTGAACAGGACCCGTCCTGCGAGCGCGCCTTCATCGCATGGGAGGGGGATCAGCGGCTGGGCAGCATCTTTTGCGTCCGTGCGGATGCCGAGACGGCCAAGTTGCGCCTGTTCCTTTTGATGCCCCAGGCGCGCGGCAAGGGGTTGGGAAAGCGGCTGCTGACGGAATGCATGGGGTTCGCCCGCGCCTGCGGCTATCGCCGCATGGTGCTGTGGACCCATGAAAGCCATCGCGCCGCTTGTGCCCTGTATGAAAAGAGCGGGTGGCGCCTGGTCCGCACCGAACCGGCGCACAGCTTTGGTGTCGATGTGGTCGAGCAGGGGTGGGAAATCGATCTGATCGCTGCCTGACCGCGCCTGTCCCGCCCGTTGCCCTGTGCCGGGGTGTGCCCCTTGCCGCCACAGGGGAAGGGCGTAGTAATGACCGCCAAAGGGCGCGGCCCACATGCAGGAGGAGGATCACATGCCGGGATTGTATTTCGAGGAGTTCGAGGTGGGGCAGGTGTTCACCCATGCCATGCGACGCACCGTTACTGAGGCGGACAACACGTGGTTTTCCGTTGCCACTTGCAACCCCGCCGCGCTGCATCTGGATGAGGATTACTGCCAGAAGAACACCGAATTCGGCACCCGGATCGTCAACAGCATTTTCACCCTTGGCCTGCTGATCGGCCTGTCGGTCGGCGATACCACGCTGGGCACCACGGTCGGCAATCTGGGCATGGACGGGGTCAAATTCCCCAAGCCGGTGTTCCACGGCGACACCCTCCGGGCAGAGACAGAGGTGGTTGATATCCGTGCCTCCAAATCGCGGCCGGGGCAGGGGATCGTGACCTTTCATCACCGCGCCTACAATCAAAAAGGCGATCTGGTGGCGGAATGCACCCGTGCAGCCCTGATGATGGGGAGGCCCGCGGCATGAGACTCCCCCTGCGATCCATTCTCTTTGTTCCCGGCGACAGCGAGAAGAAGATGGAAAAGACGGTCGACAGCGCGGCGGATGCGCTGGTTTTCGACCTTGAGGATTCCGTGGCCGACGCGCGCAAGCCGCTGGCGCGGGCCATGGTCACGGCGCATCTGGAGGGCGGCAAGACCCGCAAGGGGATGGAGCTGTGGGTGCGGATCAACCCGCTGAGCGGGCCGCATGCGCTGGACGATCTGGCGGCGGTGGTGCGGGCCGCGCCAAACGGAATCATGCTGCCGAAATGTGAGGGGCCTGAGGACCTGCAGCGCCTCAGCCACTATCTCGATGTGCTGGAAACCCGCGAAGGGGTGGCGCGCGGGTCGATCGAGATCATTGCCGTGGCGACGGAAACAGCGGCGGCGACCTTTGCGCTGGGCCGCTATCGCAAGTCCGATCTGCCGCGTCTTTATGGTCTGACATGGGGGGCAGAGGATCTGAGCGCGGATCTGGGCGCCTCGACCAACAAGGATGCGGATGGGCGGTTGTCGCTGACCTACCGCATGGCGCGCTCCAACATGCTGTTGGGGGCCAAGGCGGCCGGGGTGCAGGCGCTTGAAACCGCCTATCCCGACTTCCGCAATCTAGATGTGCTGAGCGAGACCCTGAATGGCGCGCGGCGTGAGGGGTTCTCTGGCGGGCTGGCGATTCACCCCGCGCAGATCGAGCCGATGAACACCGCCTTCAGCCCCAGCGCCGAGGATATCGCGCTGGCCGAAAAGGTGGTCGCGGCCTTTGCCGCCGATCCGGACGTGGGCACCATCGGCATCGACGGGCGCATGTATGACCGCCCGCATCTGGTGCAGGCGCAAAAGGTGCTTGCCCTGCGCGACGCCTATCTGGCCTGGAGCTGACGGATATGGCACGCGAAAAGGTCATCATCACCTGCGCCGTCACCGGAGCGATCCACACGCCGACCATGTCGGACCACCTGCCGCTGACGGCAGAGGATATCGCCCGGCAGGCCATCGACGCGGCAGAGGCGGGCGCGGCAATCCTGCACCTGCACACCCGCGATCCAGAGGATTTCCGCCCCTCGGTCGCGCCAGAACACTATTCGCCGATCCTCAGCCGGGTGAAACAGGCGACGGGGGCGGTGGTCAACCTGACCACGGGCGGCGCGCCCACGATGCGGATCACGGAACGCCTGCAGGCGGCGGCCCAGTTCAGCCCCGAGATGTGCTCGCTCAACATGGGGTCGATGAACTTCGCCTTTCATCCGCTGGCCGAGCGCTACGAGTCCTTCCGCTACGATTGGGAAAAGCCCTATATCGAAGGGTCGGAATCCAACATCTTCCGCAACACCTTTGCCGATCTGCGCGAGGCGGCAGAGACGATGGCGCCGCATAACGTCAAGTTCGAGCATGAGATCTATGACGTCGGCCACCTCTATAACCTGAAATACTGCATGGACATCGGGCTGTTTAAGGCACAGATCTTTCTGCAGTTCGTGATGGGCATTCTGGGCGGAATCGGCGCGGATGTTGAAAACCTCGTATTCATGAAGCGCACCGCCGACAAGCTGTTCGGCGACCGGTATCGTTGGTCCGTGCTGGGGGCGGGGGCGGCACAGATGTCGCTGGCGGCGGCAGCGGCGCAGATGGGCGGCAATGTGCGAGTCGGCCTTGAGGATTCGCTTTATATTCGGCGCGGCGAACTGGCGGTGTCGAACGCGCAGCAGGTGGAAAAGATTCGCCGCATCGTCGAGGATCTGGGCGGAGAGATCGCCACGCCGGATGAGGCGCGCGAGATGTTGCAGTTGAAGGGCGGGGACCGGGTGAATTTCTGATCCCGGGCGGCCACAGGGGCAAGGATTTGGACGTGAAACTGCGCGTCTTGCTGCTTGCGTCCCGGGTTTCGTGCTGCTAACAAGCCGCACGTCCGGGGCGGACACCAAATTGCCCCGGTAAACGTGCCGCCTTAGCTCAGTAGGTTAGAGCGCTTGATTGTGGATCAAGAGGTCTCCCGTTCGAACCGGGAAGGCGGTACCACTCTCCCTCACAACAGCATGACAGACGAATACCGCAGGATCTGCGCCGCTTGATCGTGCTCTGGTTGCGGGCTCTCAGGTCCGGCCCAGCTCTTCGGTGACCGCTTCAAGCGCGTCCAGCAGATCGGCGATGCGATCCGCGCCCAGACGTTCTTCGATTCCGGCATAGATTCTGGCGCTGTCCTGTGCTGCCGCGTGCAGCAGGGCGGTTCCGGTTGGGGTCAGGCGAACCAGCGCGCGTCGGCGGTCCGCCGAATCCCGGCGCAATTCGATCAGGTCCCGCGCCTCCAGAGCCTTGAGAATGCGAGTCAGAGAAGGGGCCAGCACGCAGGCGGTGCGCGCCAGTTGCGTGGCGTCGATCTCTTCCACCTCCTGCACCACCCGCAAGACGCGCCATTGCTGTTCGGTGATGTCGATCTCCCGCAGCATGGGTCGGAAACGCTCCATCACCGCCTCACGCGCCCGCAACAGGGCGATGGGCAGGGTGCGCTGGGTTGCTGACAGCGGAAAGGCGGCGGGGGCGTCCGGGGATCTGGGCATGGAACTCTCCTGTTGACAGGCAGAGTATTATTTAACATGTTAAATGTCAAAGGGAGGAGCCGAGTTTGCCGCATCTGAGGTTGGAGTATTCGCCCGGGGTCGAGGACATGACCGATCTCGATGCGCTCTGCGGGGCGCTGCACGCGGCCATGGTGAGCACCGGCGTGTTTCCGGCGGCCGGGGTGCGGGTCAAGGCGATCCGTTGTGACTATTGGCGCATGGCGGACCGACACCCGGAAAACCACTTTGTCGGGCTTGAGCTCTCCGTGGGATCGGGGCGTCCCAAGGTGGTGCTGACCAAGGCGGGGGAGGCGATCTTTGACGTGGCCAAATCCTCTTTGGCACCCTTGCTGGAAGGTGGGCATTTCGCTCTGGCGATGGAGATCAGGGAAATTGATCCGGACCTGAACTGGAAGGCCAACCCGATCCATGACCGGATGAAATCCGGGGCGTAAGGGGCAGAGATGAACAAGCTGGATGAAAACCTGTCGCGCGTGGAGGCCTACCTGGCCCGCTTTCGGCGTGAGGGCGTGTTGCACCACATCGGCGGCGAACAGCGGTTGGCGGCCTCCGGCGCAACGGTCGAAACGCTGTCCCCCGTGGATGGCAGCACGCTGGCGCAGGTCGCGCGGGGCGGGGACGAGGACGTGGATGCGGCGGTACGCGCGGCCCAATCCGCCTTTGCCGACTGGCGCGACATGCCGGGCAAGGACCGCCGGGCGATCCTGCACCGGGTGGCGGACGGCATCGTGGCCCGGGCTGAGGAAATCGCGCTGGTCGAGAGCATGGATACCGGACAGGCCATCCGCTTCATGTCCAAGGCGGCAATCCGCGGGGCGGAGAATTTCCGCTTTTTCGCGGACAAGGCACCAGAGGCGCGCGACGGCCAGACCCTGCATGCGCCGGGTCAGATCAACATGACCTCGCGCCGGCCCATTGGCCCGGTGGGCGTGATCACGCCGTGGAACACGCCTTTCATGCTGTCGACGTGGAAGATTGCCCCGGCGCTCGCCGCGGGCTGCACCGTGGTGCAGAAACCGGCGGAGTTTTCGCCCATGACGGCGAAATTGCTGGTCGAGATTGCCGAGGAAGCGGGGCTGCCACCCGGTGTCCTGAACGTGGTCAACGGGCTGGGCGAGGAAGCGGGCAAGGCACTGACCGAACATCCCGGCATAAAGGCGGTTGCCTTCGTGGGTGAGGGGCGGACCGGCTCGATGATCATGCGGCAGGGGGCGGAGACCCTGAAACGCGTGCATTTCGAACTGGGCGGCAAGAACCCGGTGATCGTCTTTGACGATGCGGATCTGGACCGGGCGCTGGATGCGGCGGTTTTCATGATCTACTCGCTGAACGGAGAGCGTTGTACCTCGTCCTCGCGCCTGTTGGTGCAGGACACGATCTATGAGGATTTCTGCGCCAAAGTCGCCGAGCGGGCGGCACGGATCAGGGTGGGCCATCCGCTGGACCCGGAAACCGTGGTCGGCCCGCTGATCCACCCAGTGCATGAAAAGAAGGTGCTGTCCTACTTCGACAAGGCGCGGGCCGAGGGCGCGGACATCGCCTGCGGTGGCGTAAAGGTGGGGGATGCGGGCTGTTACGTGGCGCCGACGCTGTTCACCAACGCGACGAACGAGATGGCCATTGCCCGGGAAGAGATCTTTGGCCCCGTCCTGACCGCCATCCCCTTTGCCGACGAAGGGGAGGCGATGCGGATCGCCAATGACACGGAGTACGGGTTGACCGCCTATCTCTGGACCAACGACCTGACCCGCGCCCTGCGGATGACCGAAAGGCTGGAGGCCGGGATGATGTGGGTGAATTCAGAGAATGTGCGGCATTTGCCGACGCCCTTTGGCGGGGTCAAGGCCAGTGGCATCGGGCGCGACGGCGGCGACTGGTCCTTTGATTTCTACATGGAGACGGTGAACGTCAGCTTTGCCACCGGCGCGCACAAGATCCCGAAACTGGGTGGCTGAGAGGGCCCTGCAGGCGTTTCGGAAAAGTGACCAAGAAGAATGAG
Source organism: Antarctobacter jejuensis (assembly GCF_052266595.1). Taxonomy (NCBI): domain Bacteria; kingdom Pseudomonadati; phylum Pseudomonadota; class Alphaproteobacteria; order Rhodobacterales; family Roseobacteraceae; genus Antarctobacter; species Antarctobacter jejuensis. Next base: position 224,795 of record NZ_JBQQXJ010000003.1, read on the forward strand.
CCGCGCGAAATCGTGGGGGAGGGGAACATGGGAAAACAGGTTTTGTGCCCAGCAACCTGTGCGACAGGGCTGATCGGGCTGCCACTACTCTTCCGCAGGCGGGGCAATGACATCCCTAAACCGGAGGGCGCGTGATGCCGATCCCTGAGCCGACCCTCTATCCGCCCTTCGACATCGTGCGGCTGAGCCATGTGGAATACGGCGTGACCGATCTGGCCGCCAGCCGGGCCTTCTATGTCGACACTTTGGGCCTGCAGGTGACGGAAGAGACCGCAGACACCCTGTGCCTGCGCGCGATGGAGGAGCGCGGGCATCATTGCATGGTGCTGCGCCGGGCCGATGCGGCATCGGTGCGGTATCTGTCCTACAAGGTCTATTCCGAGGCGGATCTGGACCGGGCGCATGACTGGTTTGCCGCGCAGGGACATGCGGTCGACTGGGTCGAACGCAGCCATCAGGGACGGACGCTGCGGACGCATGACTGTTTCGGCGCGCCGATGGAGTTCTATTTCCGCATGGACCGCTTGCCGCCGATCCATCAGGAATATCGCCTGTACCACGGCGTCAAGCCGCTGAGGATCGACCACTTCAACTGTTTCGTACCGGATGTGGACAAGGCCGTGGCCTTTTACGGGCAGCTTGGCTTTCGAGTGACGGAATATACCGAGGACGATGTGAGCAAGCGGCTCTGGGCGGCCTGGATGCATCGCAAGGGCGGCGTGCATGACGTGGCCTTCACCAATGGCACGGGGCCGCGCCTGCACCATACGGCGTTCTGGGTGCCGACGCCGCTCAACATCATCGACCTGCTGGACCTGATGTCGACCACCGGCTACCTCGCGAATATCGAGCGGGGGCCCGGGCGGCACGGGATTTCCAACGCCTTCTTCCTCTATATACGTGACCCGGACGGGCACCGGATCGAGATCTACTGTTCGGACTACCAGACCGTGGATCCGGATCTGGAACCGATCAAATGGGACCTGAAGGACCCGCAGCGCCAGACGCTGTGGGGGGCGCCCGCGCCGCGGTCCTGGTTCGAGGAAGGCTCCGTCTTCGACGGGGTCGAACCGGTTGCGGCGGTGTTGAATGCAACGCCGATCGTGGCGCCTTGAGGTTGCCGGGCGGTCGCGCCTGTGGCGCGGCAGGGGGCTCTGCCCCCGGCTCTGCGAGCCTCCCCCGAGGTATTTGAAGGCCAAAAGAAACGGGCTGCTGGAGTGAGCGTGATGGATTGGGACGAATTTGCCCGTTGGGCGGCGCGGGCCGGCGATTTTGGCGCCAGCTATCACAAGGGGCTGAGGGACCGCCCCGTGCGGCCGGATGTTGCGCCAGGGGAGTGTGCGGCCTTGCTGGCGGCCGCGCCGCCGGAAAACGGCGCGGCGATGGAGGCGATCTGGACCGATTTCGAGCGGATCGTGCCGGACGGGCTGACCCATTGGCAACATCCGCGCTTCTTTGCCTATTTCCCGGCCAATGCCGCGCCGGTGTCCATGCTGGCCGAGATGCTGGTGAGTACGCTCGCGCCGCAGTGCATGTTGTGGCAGACCTCGCCCATGGCGACCGAGATGGAAGGCGTCATGATCGACTGGTTGCGGCAGGCCATGGGCCTGCCCGACGGCTGGTCCGGGGTGATCCAGGATTCCGCCTCTTCGGCGACCCTGTCGGCGGTGCTGACCATGCGGGAGCGGGCGACGGGCTGGACCGGGAACCGCGAGGGGCTGTCGGGCAAGGGGCAGTTGCGGGTCTATTGTTCGGACCAGGTGCATTCCTCGATCGACCGGGCCTGCTGGGTGGCAGGAATCGGGCAGGAGAACCTTGTGAAGATCGGCACCACGGGCGCGCCGGGATTTGGCGTGGATGTGGCGGCCTTGCGCGCCCGGATCGCCGAGGATCGCGCGGAGGGGCATGTGCCCGCGGGGATCATCGCGGTGACCGGGGCCACGGGTGTGGGGGCGTGGGACATGCTGACCGACGTGGCGCAGGTGGCGCGGGACGAGGGATTGTATCTGCATCTGGATGCGGCATGGGCCGGATCGGCGATGATCTGTCCGGAGTTTCGCGCGCAGTTCTGGCCGGGAGTGGAGATGTGCGACAGCGTGGTGTTCAACCCGCACAAGTGGCTGGGCGCGCAGTTCGACTGTTCTGTGCAGTTCCTCAAGGATCCGAAACAGCAGATCGATACGCTGAAGATCGAGCCGGAATACCTGAAGACCTCCGGATCGGAGGTGGTGAATTACTCGGAATGGACGATCCCGCTGGGGCGGCGCTTCCGGGCGCTGAAGCTGTGGTTCCTCCTGCGCTATTACGGGTTGGAGGGGCTGCGTGCGCGGTTGCGCAACCATGTCACCTGGGCCGGGGAGGTCTGTGAGGCGTTGCGTGCGCGGGGCTTTGAGATCGTGACCGAGCCGATCCTGTCGCTGTTCACCTTTCGCGGGCTGGGGGATGATACGGCCCAGCAGGCGCTGGTGGATGCGATCAATGCGGATGGACGGATCTATGTCACCCAAGGCCTGCACGCAGGCCGCAAGGTGATCCGATTTCAGGTCGGGCAGTTCGACTGTACCCGTGACGATGTAATGATGGCGGTGGATGTCATCGCGGAGATTTCCGGAGGCCGGGCATGATGGTGCCGCATTTCGTTTCCTACCGCTTTGAGGGGCGGTTGTTCTATGGCGTGCATACAGGAGAAGGGGTCATCGACCTGTCCTCTGCCAATCCGCAATGGCCCAGTTTGCGCGAGGTGATTGCGGCGGGTGCGTTGAAGGAGATTTTCCTGCAGGCGGCGGGACGCGGCGCGGATCATGCGCTGGAGGCGGTGACGCTGGAGCCGCCGATCCCCGCGCCGGAGAAGATCATCTGCGTCGGGGTGAACTATCCGGACCGCAATGCCGAGTACAAGGACGGGCAGGCGGCGCCGTCGAAGCCCTCCCTGTTCATCAGGTTTCCGCGCAGTTTCGTTGGCCATGGGGAAAACCTGGTGCGGCCGCCGGAGAGTGAGCAACTGGACTACGAGGGTGAGATTGTCATCGTGATCGGCAAGGGCGGGCGACGGATCACGCGCGAGGAGGCCTATGATCATGTGGCGGGCCTGACATTGTGCAATGAAGGCACGATCCGCGATTGGGTGCGGCACGCCAAGTTCAACGTGACGCAGGGCAAGAATTGGGACCGCTCCGGGGCCTTGGGGCCGTGGCTGGTGCCATTCACAAATGCGGCGCAACTGGATGATATCGCGTTGGAAACCCGCGTGAACGGGGAGGTGCGGCAGAGCGACCGGACCTCGCGCATGAACTACGATTTCCGCTACATCGTTTCCTATGTCTCGACGTTCTGCACGCTGGTGCCGGGGGATGTGCTGATCTGCGGCACACCCACCGGCGCGGGGGCGCGGCTGGATCCGCCGGTCTGGCTGAAACCGGGCGACGTGGTCGAGGTGGAGGCCGAGGGCATCGGGATCCTGCGCAACGGGGTGGAGGACGAGGCGTGACCGAAGAGGATATCCTTGCCGCCGCGCGGTCCCTGGTGACGGCAGAGGCCGCGCGGGAGCAGATCGGACTGCTGTCGCTGGCGCATCCCGACATGACGCTGGATGAGGCCTATGCCGTGCAGGCCGCCTATGTGACGGCGCGTCTGGCGCAGGGGCGGCGGCAGGTGGGGTGGAAGATCGGCCTGACCTCGCGCGCGATGCAGGACGCGCTGCGGATCGAGACGCCGGACAGCGGCGTGCTGCTGGACGACATGGTTTTCGAGAGCGGCGGTGTGGTGCCCAGGGGGCGGTTCATCCAGCCGCGCGTGGAGGCGGAGATTGCCTTTGTCATGAAGGCGCCCTTATCGGGTACCGTCTCACGCGAGGAGGTCGTCGCCGCCACGGAACATGTCTGCGCGTCGCTGGAGGTCCTCGACACGCGTATCCTGCGGGCCGATCCACAGACCGGGCGGGCGCGCACGGTCTGTGACACGATTGCCGACAATGCGGCCAATGCGGGGATCGTGCTGGCCGAGCGGCGGTTGAACCCACGGCTGGTGGATCTGCGCTGGATCGGGGCAATCGTGGCGCGGGACGGCGTGGTCGAGGAGACCGGGCTGGGGGCAGGGGTGTTGAATGATCCGGTGATGGGCATCGTCTGGTTGACCGAGCGGTTGGCGGCCTATGGACAGCGGATCGAAGCCGGGCAGGTGGTCTTGTCCGGGTCGTTCATCCGGCCGGTGGAATGCCCCTCGGGTTCGCTGATCGAGGCGGATTTCGGGGATTTCGGCCAGGTGGCGATCAGTTTTGAATGAGCGGGACGTTGGGACGGCGCTCCTCGGGGCCTGCGGCCCCGATATCGCCCCGCCCACCGTCCCGTAATGCGCGCCTTGGGAGCGTTGCTCTGCTTCCGGGTTCGGAAATTGCGGTCTAGTCTGCCGGGACGATCTGCAGGGTCTGGCGCAATTTTCCGGTGGCGCGGTCAAAGATCAGGATCTGATCGTCCGTGGTCACCACCGCGTACCAGTCCGGTCCTTGCGTGAAGGTGCTGGCCTTTGTGCCCGACGGCAGGGTGATCACCTCTGGCAGCGGCGCGCTGGCGTTGCTATAGCGGTTCCAGATCAGGCCGAGGATCCCGAGGATCCCGGCAATCATCACCGCCGTGAGAACCGTCACCAGAATGCGCAGAAAGCGCAGCGAGGGCGGTTCGGGCAGATTGTCTTCGGCATCGGGAGTAGCCATGGAGATCCTTCGCATCACGATTGCGGCTGACCCGCCGCCGCGTCTTGATAAGGCGCTGGCCCGCGATGTGCCAGAGGCCGCTGCACTGTCGCGCACGCGGTTGGCGCGTCTGATTGCCCAGGGCGCCGTGTCTCGGGATGGAACGGTGATGACCGATCCCAAGGCCAAGGTCACCGAGGGCGATGTGGTCGAAATCGGGGTGCCCCCGGCGGAAGACTATGACGTGGTGGCGCAGGACATCCCCTTGCAGGTGATCTGGGAAGATGCCGACCTGATCGTGATCGACAAACCCGCCGGGATGGTGGTGCATCCTGCACCTGGCACGCCGGATGGCACACTGGTCAACGCGCTGTTGCACCATTTCGGTGGCGACCTGTCCGGTGTGGGCGGCGAAAAGCGGCCCGGCATCGTGCACCGCATCGACAAGGACACATCCGGCCTTTTGGTGGTGGCAAAATCCGACCGCGCCCATCACGGGCTGGCCGCGCAGTTCGAGAAACATACGGCGCGCCGCGCCTATCTGGCCATTGCGCACGGCGTGCCGGACCTTGCCGATCCGCGTTTGACCAACACGCGCGGCGTCTCTGCCGGGGCGGATGGCGTGGTGACGATCACCAGCGGGTTGGCCCGCCACCGGACCGAACGGCAGCGGCAGGCCGTCTATTTCGACGGGCAGGGGCGGCATGCGATCACCCATGTGAAGCTGCTGGAACGCTTTGGCACACCGCCCAGCCTGTCCTTGGTAGAATGCCGACTGGAGACCGGGCGCACTCACCAGATCCGGGTGCATATGGCCCATGTCGGCCATGCGCTGCTTGGCGATCCGGTCTATGGCGGGCGTCGGAAACTGTCGGAAAAGGCGCTGGGCGCGGCGTATGCCACCGCGCGCGCCTTTGACCGGCAAGCGCTGCACGCCGCCGAACTGGGATTTGACCACCCGGTGACCGGTGAGCCGCTGATGTTCCACAGTCCGTTGCCGCAGGACATGGCGGAGTTGCTGGCGGCACTGCGCGTCGCGTGACCAGCAATCAGGATTTCGACTGCGTGATCGTGCAGTTCGATTGCCCCGGGGTTCAGACCCGCGCCGTGATCAGCAGCCAGAGGCAGAGCGCGCTTTCGGCCAGGATGCAGACAAGGTAGGCGGGCTGAAAAAGGTCGAATGCCATGGGTGCGGCAAGGCGCAACAGCCCGCCGGTGAGGTAGACAAGCCCCGCTGCGGCGATGCCGAAGGTCAGTAGTCGCGGCACGGTCCCAAGCCACAACAGGCGGGCCATGATCAGGCTGTTCACGCCGAACAGGATCAAGCCGATGTCATAGCCAAGGCTGTGCATCTGGGTCATGTGGACCGCCATGCGCGGCGCGTCCGCCAGCAGCGCGGGGGCAGAGGCCAGCGCGATCAGGCTGGCGCCGATCAACACCGCCTGTCCAAGCCGAAACACCATCGCGGCGCGGGCCAGGGCCTCTGACCTGTCGCGTAACAGCGTGAAGAACACCAGCGCCAGCAAGATATCCGCCAGCAGCATGACCACATCGGCCAGCAAGCTGAGACGCAGTCGCGGCAGACCAAGGGAGAGCGCTGCGGCAACCTGTTCGGGGGAGCCCTGCAAAAGCGGCCCGCGCAGGGCCAGTTCAGCCGTCAAACCGCAGAGGATGATCACAAGATAAAGCGCACCGGCACTACGGGTCAGGGAGGGTAAGGAATCTCGGGCTTGCATGGCGGCTCCTTTCGGGCAGGAATTGATGGGGTGGTAACCTATGCGAAATGATTTGATAATTGGCCAAAATTGCAGTATATTAATGCAATATTGCATGGATTAAGGGTATGGCCCGATTATTTCAGGCAGGCGCGGAACCTGCACGTCTTCGTGACGCTTGTGACACAAAGACTGACACCGACGGAAAATCTGCCTAGGTGCGTACAAGTAGATGAACCCACCGGGTCTTGAACCGGGCAGTTCAGTTATTAAATGAATGTTAAGGCCCGTTACATGCGGGTCTAAACGGAGGGACCGAGCATGACCAATTACGCAAATCTTCCGGCACCGTCGCCCGAAGCGGGCCTCAGCCGGTATCTTCAGGAAATCCGCAAGTTCCCCCTGCTGGAGCCTGAAGAGGAATACATGCTGGCCAAGGCGTGGGTCGAACAGGAAGACACCGAGGCCGCGCACAAGATGGTGACGTCGCACCTGCGCCTGGCCGCCAAGATCGCCATGGGCTACCGCGGATACGGCCTTCCGCAGGCCGAGGTGATTTCCGAGGCCAACGTCGGTTTGATGCAGGCGGTGAAACGGTTCGACCCTGAAAAGGGCTTTCGTTTGGCGACCTACGCCATGTGGTGGATCCGCGCCTCGATCCAGGAATACATCCTGCGTTCGTGGAGCCTTGTGAAGCTGGGCACGACCAGCGCGCAGAAAAAGCTGTTCTTCAACCTGCGCAAGGCCAAGAGCCGCATCGGCGCGTTGGAAGACGGCGACCTGCGCCCGGAACATGTCGAGAAGATCGCAACCGACCTCGGCGTTACCCAGGACGAGGTGATCAGCATGAACCGGCGCCTGTCGGGCGGCGATGCCTCGCTGAACGCCACGGTTGGCTCCGAAGGCGAAGGCACCATGCAATGGCAGGACTGGCTTGAAGACGAAGACGCCGATCAGGCCGGTGACTACGCCGAACGTGATGAGCTGGAAGCGCGGCGCGCCCTGCTGGCCGAGGCGATGGATGTGCTGAACGACCGCGAAAAGGACATCCTGACCCAGCGGCGCCTGTCCGATCAGACAGTCACACTCGAAGAGTTGTCGGGCCAGTACGATGTCAGCCGCGAACGGATCCGCCAGATCGAGGTGCGCGCCTTTGAAAAGCTGCAAAAGCGCATGCGCGACCTTGCCAAGGAGCAGGGCATGCTGCCCGCCTCCTGACGCGGCCTCCTCCCGCCGCGTCTGTCGAAACACCCCCGGGCTCCTCCCCCCGGGGGTGTTTTTTTGTTCAGTCGGACGCGTGCAGAGGGGACTACGGCAATGCTTGCGATGCCCGGGCCATGCCGTCATGTTGGCGCAAACGGGAGGACGACATGACTGATCACCTGCGCTGGGGCATCCTGGGGGCGGCGAAATTCGCCCGTGAACACATGGGGCCGGCAATCCACGCCGCCCCGCGCGGCCGCCTTGCGGCACTTGCAACCTCATCCCCGGACAAGGCGGCTGCCTTTTCTGAGTTTGCGCCGGGCCTGACGGTGCACGGCAGCTATGACGCGCTGCTTGCAGATCCGGACATCGACGCGGTCTATATCCCGCTGCCCAATCATCTGCACTTGGATTGGGCGCTCAAGACGCTGGAGGCGGGCAAACATGTGCTGGTCGAAAAGCCGCTGGCGATGCAGGCGGACGCCTTCGATGCCGTGATCGCCAAGCGTGACGAAACCGGTCTGCTGGCGGCAGAGGCCTACATGATCGTGCATCACCCCCAGTGGCAAAAGGCCAAGGCCCTCTATGAGGCAGGCGCGATCGGCAAGCTGGTGCGGGTATCTGCGGCCTTTTCCTATGACAATCGAAGCGATACCGACAACATCCGCAACCGGCCCGACACCGGGGGCGGCGCGGTGCCGGACATTGGCGTTTACATCTATGGCTCGACCCGCTTTGTCACCGGCGAGGAGCCGTCAGAAATCCTGTCGGCCCGGGTGGTGCGCGAAAACGGGGTGGACGTCTGGACGCATATCACCGCGGATTTCCCGTCGTTCCATTACACCGGCGTCGTCTCCATGCGCATGGCCCCCTGGCAGGAGATGGTGTTCCACGGCGAAGAGGGTGTCATGAAGCTGACCGCGCCCTTCAATGCGCAGGTCTACGGAGAGGCGCGGGTGGCGCTGCAGTCCCGGGATCTGGTGGAAACAGTCTATCGCTTTCCTGCGGACAATCACTACGTCCACCAGGTTGCGAATTTCAACGCGGCCGTGCTGGACGGCGCGGCGTATCCTTGTCCGCTGGAGTTCAGCAAGGGCACGCAGGCGATGATCGACATGGTCTGGGCCATGGAAAAAGGCGGCTGAGGCGCGGCCTCCGGACGCCCCGACTGCGGGACATTCGTCCCGCAGCGGCCCGCCCTCCATCCAGCGCCCGAAGATTCCCTGTCAGAGATCGGCGATGGAGATCACCACCTTGCCGGTGCTCTTGCGCGTACGCAGCAGCTCCATGCCCTCGGCGGCCCGGACCAGCGGCAGCACATGGCTGACATGGGGTTTGATCCGCCCCTCGGCGTGCCAGGTCATCAGTTGCTGCAGCGAATCGGTCAGCACCTTGGGGTTGAAGTCAAGGTAGCCGCCCCAGTAAAGCCCGAGAACTGATATGTTTTTCACCAGCAGATGGTTGGCCTTGATCTGAGGCACTTCGCCGCTGGCAAAGCCGATGGGCAGAATGCGCGCCTCTGGCTTGCAGGAGCGGAATGCGGCGGTGAACTGCTCGCCCCCGACCGGGTCATAGACCACGTCCGCGCCGCCAAGCGCCTTCATTTCGGTGCGGATATCCTGCGTCGAGGCGTCGATCAGATGGTCGGCGCCCGCCGCTTTGGCGGCGGCGAGCTTGTCCGCGCCGCGGGCGCAGGCGACCACCGTAGCCCCCATCAATTTGCCGATTTCAACGGCGGTCAGACCGACCCCGCCAGCCGCCCCAAGAACCAGCAAGGTCTCGCCCGGTTGCAGGCGGGCGCGGTGGTCCAGCGCCACGTGGCTGGTGCCATAGGCGATTTGAAAGGCCGCAGCGTCGGTCCAGCTCATGCTGTCAGGCAGCTTCACCGCGCGAACTGCTGAAAAACAACCCTTTTCCGCCAGTCCGCCTTGGCCGCCAAACACCGCCACACGGTCGCCCGGGGCAAATCCCTCGACCCCTTCGCCCAGCGATTCGACGACGCCCGCCACCTCCATGCCCAGCACGAAAGGCAGGGCGGGCGTGTCCTGATAGGTGCCCTTCTGCATCAGCAGATCGGCGAAGTTCAGACCGCAAGTGGCAATATCAAGACGGATTTCCCCCGGAGCGGGTGCCGCAACGTCAATCTCGGTCAGGGCGGGGGGTGTTTCGTGGTCGGTCACTTGGTAGGCGCGCATCGCTGTCTCCGGCATTTTCCCTTTGCCTACCTAAGTTTGAGGGCCGAGGCAAAGATCAATGACTGACGCTGATTGGCGTCAACTGTATACAAAAGCTTACTTGTCCGTTTCAACTTTGTCGTGTTTCATAGATTGTTTTACCATCACTGGGTGGTTGAGCGGCTTGATTTTTGGAACCGTTATGATGTAGCACTTTTGATTGTAGACGTGCAGGATGATGCTGGCTCTGGGGCAGGGATATGGAACCCGGTACATCTGGTCACAAACATAGTACAGGAAGACACAGATGGCGCATCCCGTTGACGTACATGTCGGCAAGCGTATTCGGCACCGCCGCTGGCTGGTGGGTATGACCCAGCAGCAGCTTGCGGAACGTGTCGGTATCAAGTTCCAGCAAATCCAGAAATATGAGACCGGCGCAAACCGCGTCAGTGCCTCACGGCTTTGGGATATTGCCGACGCTCTGGACGTCCCGGTCAGCTTCTTCTTCGAGGGGATCGAGACCGAGTCTGCGGATGCCGCGGCAAGCGAAAACGTCCCTGCAGACATCATGGGTGACAAAGAGGCCCTGGATCTCGTCCGGTCCTACTACGCGATCCCGGAAAACCAGCGTCGCCGCCTGTTCGAACTGGCCCGCGTTCTGTCCGACGTGGCTTGAGCCTTTGACTTCCCTCCTGTAGCCCGGTTTCCGGACGCATCAGGAGGGACGCATGACCGGACGTTCTACCCAGAATACCGACGATCTGATCGCAACGGCCGAAGCATTGGCCGATGCGGCTCGTCTGGCGATCCTCCCCCATTTCCGCAGCTCCGGCCTGTCGGCCGAGAACAAGGCAGGCGCCGGTGCGTTTGACCCCGTGACCGTGGCGGACCGCGCCGCCGAACAGGCGATGCGCGCCGTTCTGGCAGAGCGCCGCCCGCAGGATGCGATCCTTGGCGAGGAATACGGCACGCAGAGCGGCGACAGCGGCTTGACCTGGGTGCTGGATCCCATCGACGGCACCCGCGCCTTTCTGGCCGGCACCCCGACCTGGGGCGTGCTGATCGGCCTGCGGGACGCGGATGGCCCGATCCTTGGCCTGATCGACCAACCCTATATGCAGGAACGCTTTCGCGGCGGTCTTGGCCTTGCGGACTGGAGCGGGCCGCACGGCGGCGGCGCCTCCCGCACCCGCGCCACCCCCGCGCTGGAGGATGCGATCCTTTTCACCACCTTCCCTGAGATTGGCACCCCGGAGGACCGAGCCGGGTTCGAACGGGTGGCAGAACAGGTGCGGCTGGTGCGTTACGGGATGGATTGTTACGCCTACGCCCTGCTGGCGGCGGGGCAGATCGACCTTGTGATCGAGGCAGGCTTGCAAGCCTATGACATCCTCGCGCCCATCGCGGTGATCGAGGCCGCAGGCGGCGTTGTCACCAACTGGGAGGGCGGCCCGGTGCATGACGGCGGGCGCGCCGTGGCAGCGGCCAACCCGCAGCTGCATGCCGCCGCTCTGGACCTGTTGGCCAAGCGCGGTTAAAGTCCTCGCGCCTTCCGCGCGTCCTTTCCCTTTTCTGGCGCGGCTGCGCCTGTCTCTCACCGAAAAGGGCTCTTGTGAGGGGCTGGCATGTCTGACACCGAAATCCTTATCCGCAATGCGCAATGTGTCCTGACAATGGACGACGCGCATACCGAAATGGCCAACGCGGACATCTGCGTCCGAAACGGTGTGATTGCCGAGGTCGGGCAGGGTCTGACGACCCCGGGCCGCGTAATCGACGCCGCGACTTGCGTGGTCACGCCGGGCCTCGTGAACACGCATCATCACCTGTTCCAGACGCTGACCCGCGCCGTTCCCGGCGGTCAGGATGCGTTGCTCTTCGGCTGGCTGCAGACTCTCTACCCGATCTGGGCGCGCTTTGGCCCCGAAGAGGTTTTCACCTCGGCCCAGATCGGTCTGGCGGAGCTGGCGCTGTCGGGCTGCACCCTGACATCCGACCACCTGTACCTCTACCCCAATGGCGCGCGGCTGGACGACACCATCGCCGCCGCGCAGGAGGTGGGCTTGCGCTTTCATCCCACGCGCGGCGCCATGAGCATCGGTGTCAGCGATGGCGGCCTGCCGCCCGACAGCCTGGTCGAACGTGAGGCGGCGATCCTCGACGATTGCATCCGGGTGATCGACGCCTTTCATGATCCGCGCGAGGGCGCGATGGTGCGTGTCGGCGTCGCCCCCTGTTCGCCCTTTTCGGTCAGCCGGGACTTGATGCGGGATGCCGCGCTGCTGGCCCGCGACAAGGGCGTGATGCTGCACACCCATCTGGCCGAAAACGATGAGGATATCGCCTATTCCCTGGCGCAGTTCGGCTGCCGCCCCGGCCAATATGCCGAGGATCTGGGCTGGACCGGCGCGGATGTCTGGCATGCGCATTGCGTGAAGCTGGACGGGCAAGAGATCGACCTCTTCGCCCGCACGAAAACCGGGGTCGCCCATTGCCCCTGTTCCAACTGCCGCCTTGGCAGCGGCATTGCCCCGGTGCGGGCCATGCGCGATGCGGGCGTCCGGGTGGGGCTGGGGGTCGACGGATCCGCCAGCAACGACAGCAGCTCCCTGATCGGCGAGGCGCGTCAGGCCATGTTGTTGCAGCGCGTCACGCGCGGCGCCGACGCCATGAGCGCACGCGAGGCGCTGCGCATCGCCACCCGTGGCGGGGCAGAGGTGCTGGGCCGTACCGACTGCGGCCAGATCGCCGTGGGCAAACGGGCGGACATCGCGCTCTGGGACGTGAGTGGGCTGGAAAGCGCCGGTAGTTGGGACCCGGCGGCCCTGCTTCTGGCCGGACCGCAGCGGGTGCGGTACCTTTTGGTCGAGGGCCGCATGGTGGTCGAGGACGGGCAGATGGTCAGCTTCGATCTGGAGCGTGCCATTGCCACGCAGAACCGGCTGGCGCGGTGCCTGTCCGAACAGGTCTGACGGTCCGACGGGGGAGAACACAGGATGATGCGGCTGGTTTCACTGGTGGCGCTTTGCGCGCTTCTTGCCTCTTGCGGCGGGTGGCGGTCTCAGGATCGGGGCGGATGGCAGCCTTTCCCACGGTCACAGATCAGCCGCGCAGAGGTCAGCCCGGTGGCAGGCCCCGCCGCCCCCCTCAGCGCCGCCAGCGCCCGGCAGGCCCTGAATGCCTTTCGCGCCGAAAACGGGCTGGGCCCGCTGACAACCAATCCACAGCTTGAAAGTGCGGCGCTGGCCCATGCGCGGGATATGGCACGCCGCGGGATCTTCGATCACCGGGGATCGGATGGCAGCGATCCGATGGTGCGGGTGCAGCGTGCGGGCTACAGCCCCTGCTATGTCTCGGAAAACATCGCGCGCGGTCAGCGGTCGCTGTCAGAGGTTATGGCAGGCTGGGCCAATTCGCCGGGCCACCGTCGCAACATGCTCAGCGCCGGCGCCGCGGAATTCGCATTGGTGCGCGGCGCGGGCGACAACTGGGTGATGGTGCTGGGACGCGGCTGCTGAGGCCCTAGCTTGCTGGCGTGATCACACCGTTTTCCGTCACGACCATGTCCAGCGGCTGATCGGTCGCTTCCAACGGCAGGTCGGGATCCTCCTGCGCGGCAAAGGCAAACCCCACGGCCAGCGTGGGCCGCTTGGCCCGCAGCAACTCCAGCGTCCGGTCATAGAACCCGCCGCCATAGCCCAGCCGCCCGCCTTTCCGGGTAAAGGCGACCAGCGGCACGATCAGCAATTCCGGTTCAAAGAACTCCGGCTCGGCGGGGATCATCGCGCCGAAAGCGCCTTCGACCAGTGGCATCTCCGGCTCCCACCGGGCGAATTTCAGCGGCTGGCCCTTGGCGATGATCACCGGCACGCCGACCGGCCCATGCGCCGCCGCCTCGGACATGGCAGGCACCGGGTCGATCTCTGTCCGGATCGGCAGGAAACCGGACAGCGGCACGCCACGATAGCCCGCCAAAACCTCGCTCAGCTTGCCCGCAGCGCCGGGGGGCTGTGTGTCAAAGGCCGTCTTGCGGCGCGTGAATGCGGCCTTGCGGGCGGCTTTCTTGCGGTCGTCCAGGCTCATAGCAACACCACGACGGCAAGACCCAGAAAGGCGAAGAAGCCAACCACATCTGTTACCGTCGTCACAAAGGCACCAGAGGCCAGCGCCGGGTCCACCCCGGCCTTTTCCAAAATGACCGGAATCACGATCCCGGCCAGACCGGCCACCACAAGGTTGATGACCATCGCCGTTGCGATCACCCCGCCCAGTTGCGCGGAGCCGAACCAGAGGATGCCCACGATCCCCATGATCACCGCAAAGGCCAGCCCGTTGATCAGGCCCACGATGACCTCTCGCCGGATCACCCGCCAGAGGTTCGCGCCGGTGAGGTCCTTGGTCGCCAGCGCGCGCACCGCCACGGTCAGCGACTGCGTGCCCGCGTTGCCGCCCATCGAGGCGACGATGGGCATCAGCACCGCCAGCGCAACAACCTGCGTGATCGCCTCTTCGAACTGCGAGATCACAAGGCTGGCCATGACGGCAGTCACAAGGTTCACCGCCAGCCACGGGAACCGCCGCTTGGTGGTTTCGATCACCTTGTCCGACAGGCGGCTTTCGCCGTCCACACCGGCAAGGCGCAGGATGTCTTCCTCGTTTTCCTCATCCAGAACGGCCATGGCGTCGTCGATCGTGATCACACCCACCAAACGGTCGTTTTCATCGACCACGGGCGCGGAAATCAGGTGATACTGGTTAAAGGCATAGGCGACCTCTCCTTCATCCCGCGTGACCGGAATGGTGTGAAAGGTCTCTTCCATGATCTTCTTCAACAGCACGTCGCGGCGCGAGGACATGATCTTGCCCAGGGTCACGTTGCCGACCGGCCGCAGTTTCGGGTCAACCATGACCACATGGTAGAACTGTTCCGGCAGGTGGTCGGAATTGCGCATGAAATCAATGGCGTCGCCCACACTCCAGTGTTCGGGCGCCATCACCACTTCGCTCTGCATCAGGCGCCCGGCGGAGAATTCCGGATAGCTCAGCGACTGGCGGACCGCTGCGGCATCCCCGGCCTCCAGCGCGCCAAGAATGGCGTCCTGCTGCGGTTGGTCGAGGTCTTCGACAAGGTCAACGACGTCGTCGGTGTCCAGCTCGCGCACCGCCTCGGCCAGCACCTCGGGGTGCAGTGCGCCGATGACCTCTTCGCGCAGCGTCTCGTCCAGTTCGGACAGGATGTCGCCGTCGAACTCCTGCCCATAAAGCCGGATCAGGCGCATCCGGTCATAGGCGTTGATCTGTTCCAGAAGGTCGGCGATGTCGGCCGCGTGCAGCGGCTCCATCAGCTCGATCAGCTGCTCGCGGTCGTCCACGTCGACGGCGTAGAGGATGCTCGCGACTGCCTTGCGGTCCAGCGCATAGGAATCTTCGCGCTCTGCCGTTTCGGTGGCTTCTGCCTGCATTTCTTCTGCCATGCGCTGTCCTCCGCCTGTTCGTCGCGAGATTAGGACATGCCTTTGCCGGGCAACAGGGGGCAAGAGCGATTTACCTTTCCAACCGCCGCGCCTAGGATTTTCTGCATGAGCAAACGTCACCTTCACCTTGGCCAGACCCTGCGATTCACCGACAGCCCCTTCGACGCCGGGCCTGCGGCGGCGGTCCACGATTCTGCGGGCGCGATTGTGGTCGACAACGGGTGCATCACACAGGTCGGATCGGCCCGCGCGCTGCGGGATGACGACTATGCCTCGATCACCGATCACGGGCAGGCACTGTTGCTGCCGGGGTTCATCGACGCCCACGCGCATTACCCGCAGACCGCCATGATCGCCAGCTGGGGCAAGCGGCTGATCGACTGGCTGAACACCTACACCTTCCCCGAGGAGATGAAGTTCGCCGATCCCGCCTATGCGGCAGAGATCGCCGGGCGCTACCTTGACCTGCTGCTGGCGCAGGGCACGACGACGGTCTGCAGCTATTGCACGATCCACCCGGCTTCGGTCGATGCCTACTTTGCGGCGGCAGAGGCACGGGGCATGCGCGTGCTGGGCGGCAAGACCTGCATGGACCGCAACGCGCCCGCAGGCCTGCTGGACAGCGCGCAAAGCGCCTATGACGACAGCAAGGCGCTGCTGCAGCGCTGGCACGGGCAGGGGCGGGCCTCCTACGTGATCACGCCACGGTTTTCGCCCACGTCCACGCCGGATCAGTTGCAGGCGCTGGGGGCGCTCTGGGCGGAACATCCGGATTGCCTGATGCAGACCCATCTCAGCGAGCAGACGGATGAGATCGCATGGGTCAAATCGCTGTTCCCCGAGGCGCGCGATTACCTCGACACCTACGAGGCCTTCGGCCTGCTGGGTGCGCGGGGCCTGTACGGCCACGCCATCCACCTCGAACCGAGAGAGCGCGATCGCCTGCGCGAGGTCGGCGCGGCGCTGATCCATTGTCCGACCTCGAACACCTTTATCGGGTCGGGCCTGTTCGACATGGACGGGCTGACACGTGAGGGCCATCGCGTCGGGCTGGCCACGGACACCGGCGGCGGCTCCAGCTTTTCCATGCTGCGCAGCATGGCGGCGGCTTATGAGATTGCGCAACTGCGCGGGCGGGCGCTGCACCCGGCGGATCTGCTCTGGCTGGCGACGGCGGGCTCTGCGCAGGCGCTTGGGTTGGACGGGGTCATCGGCGCGCTGGAACCGGGCCATGAGGCCGATTTCATCGCGCTGGATCTTGCCTCGACCCCCGCCATCGCGCAGCGCAGCGCGCGGGCGGGCGACATCTGGGAGGCGCTGTTTCCCACCATCATGATGGGTGATGATCGCGCGATTTCAGCGACCTACGTGGCAGGACAAAAAGCCGCCTAAACCTCTGGCGCCCGTATCCTTCGGCGTGACCGGCAGGTCCGGGTTCCGCGCATTCGGCCTTTGCAGCGGGTCCAGACACAGCGCCCGATACGCCGCCCGTCGGGCCCCATCAAGTTCAGCCGCCAATTCTGCGGCCCGCGCCAGGGGGCGGGCCGCAGCCTGCAAACCTCAGCCAAGCGCCCGCCAGCCGATATCGCGGCGACAGATACCCTCGGGCCAGTCGACACCTTCGACCATGGCATAGGCCCGGTCACGCGCCTCTTTCAGCGTGGCACCGCGCGCCGTGGCGTTCAGCACCCGCCCGCCATTGGCCAGCACCTTGCCGCCCTCGGATTTCGTGCCCGCGTGGAACATCATGTGAAAGCTGTCTTCGGGCAGGGCGTCCAGCCCACGGATCTCTGTTCCCTTGGCATAGCTGCCGGGATAGCCCTCGGCGGCCATGACCACGGTCATGGCGTGGTCGTCGGCCCATGTGACCTGCGCCTCGGCCAGCCGTCCCTCGGCGCAGGCGTGCATCAGGTCCAGCGCCTGCGCGCCAAGCCGCAGCATCAGAACCTGGCACTCCGGGTCGCCGAAACGGGCGTTGTATTCCACCAGCCGCGGCTGGCCGTTCTCGATCATCAGCCCGACGTACAGCACGCCCTGATAGGGCATCCCGCGCCGCACCATTTCTGACATGGTGGGGCGCACGATCTCGTCCAGCGCCTTTTGCGTGACCGCGTCGGTCATGATGGGGGCGGGGGAATAGGCGCCCATGCCGCCGGTGTTGGGGCCGGTGTCGCCCTCACCGATGCGCTTGTGGTCCTGTGCGGTGCCGATGGGCAGGCAGGTGTCCCCGTCGACCAGCACGAAGAAAGACGCCTCTTCGCCGGTCATGAACTCCTCGATCACCACCTCGGCGCCCGCGCCGCCAAAGATGCCGCCGAACATGTCATCCACCGCCGCGCAGGCATCCTCGACCGTTTCGGCGATGATGACACCCTTGCCCGCGGCCAGACCGTCTGCCTTGACGACGATAGGCGCGCCCTCGGCCCGGATATGCGCCTTGGCGGCTTCGGCATCGGTGAAATGGCCATAGCCTGCCGTCGGCGCATCGACCGCCGCGCAGATTTCCTTGGTAAAGCTTTTCGACGCCTCCAGCCGCGCCGCCGCCGCCGAGGGGCCGAACACGAGGAAACCTGCCTCGCGCAGGCGGTCGGCCACACCGGCGGCCAGCGGCGCCTCGGGGCCGATGATCACCAGGTCAATGGCGTTTTCCCCGGCAAATTCGGTCACCGCGCCGCCATCCTCGATGTTCAGGCTGGCGCATTCGGCGATCAGTTCGATGCCCGCATTGCCCGGCGCCACGATCAGCTTGTCGCATTTGGGGTTTTGAAGGGTGGCCCATGCAAGGCTGTGTTCACGGCCGCCGCTGCCGAGGATGAGGATGTTCATGGGCGCGCTCCTTGTCTGGCGGGGGCATTCTGGGGACGGTCAGTCCAACTTGGAAATTTGAGCAAGAGAAAGCCAAGGGCGGCTTTTCCGGCGGTTGAGCGTCGTTTAAGGTCCTCCGCAGGCAAGAGCAAGCGAGGCGGCATGGACCTGATCGACGACGGACCAGAGGGCAACACGCCCGAGTTTTCCGTGTCGGAACTCTCCGGCGCGGTGAAACGCGTGATCGAGGGGGAATTCGGCCATGTCCGCGTGCGGGGAGAGGTGGGGCGCGTCAGCCGCCCACGGTCGGGGCACGTCTACCTTGACCTCAAGGATGACCGCTCGGTGATTTCCGGCGTCATGTGGAAAGGGGTTGCCGCGCGCCTGCAGACCCAACCCGAAGAGGGGATGGAGGTGATCGCGACGGGTCGTCTGACAACCTTTCCGGGCCAGTCCAAGTACCAGATCGTGATCGAGGACATCCGCCCCGCAGGCGCAGGCGCGCTGATGGCGATGCTGGAAAAGCGCAAGGCGATGCTGCAGGCCGAGGGGCTGTTCGACGCCTCCCGCAAGAAGCCGCTGCCCTACCTTCCTGAAATCATCGGGGTCGTGACCTCTCCCTCCGGCGCGGTGATCCGCGACATCCTGCATCGCCTGCGGGACCGCTTTCCGCGCAAGGTGCTGATCTGGCCGGTGGCCGTTCAGGGCGCGAATTGCGCGCCCGAGGTGGCGCGCGCCATCGAAGGCTTCAACCGCATGACGCGGGGCGGGGCTTTGCCGCGTCCCGATCTGCTGATCGTGGCCCGCGGCGGCGGCTCGGTCGAGGATCTCTGGGGCTTTAACGAGGAAGTGGTCGCCCGCGCGGCGGCAGCCTCGGAGATCCCGCTGATCTCTGCTGTGGGGCATGAAACCGACACCACGCTGATCGATTTCGTCTCGGACCGGCGCGCGCCCACGCCCACAGCGGCGGCAGAACTTGCGGTCCCCGTGCGGCTGGACCTGATGGGGCTGGTCAGCGAATACGGCACCCGTATGGCCCGTGCCATGAGCCAGCGGGTCGAAATGCGCGGCCAGCGCCTGCGCGATCTGTCGCGCGCCTTGCCGCGCCCCGATGAACTGCTGGACGGCCCGCGCCAGCGGCTGGACGTTATGGGCGAACGCCTGCCACAGGCCCTGACCCGGTTGGTGGATCGGCGGCGTCTGTCCCTGTCGGAAACCGCCGGCAGCCTGCGCCCCGCCATGCTCTCCCGGGCCGTTGCCGTCGAACGCGCTCGCGTGGCCGACCGCGCCGAGCGCCTTGGCCCCGCGCTGACCCGGCTGGTCGCCACCCGGCGCGAGGCGCTGGCCCGCCGCGCCGACCGGCTGGACCCGCGCCCCCTGCGGCGCGAGATTGCCGCGCAATCCGACCGGCTGGAGGCGCTGACCCGCCGCCTGCAAGAGGCACAGCGCCAACGCCTCACCGAAACCGACCGCCGCCTCGACGCCCTGGGCCGCCTGTTCGAGACGCTGGGCTACCGCGAAACGCTGCGCCGCGGCTATGCCGTGGTGCGCGGCGATGGCAAGGTTGTCACCACCCGGTCCGCCGCCGAGGACGCCACCGGGCTGGAAATCGAATTTGCCGATGGGGTGCTGCGGCTTGGCGGGCGAAGCTCATCCCGCAAATCGGACAAGCCGAAACCACCCGAACAGGGCAGCCTGTTCTGAAGGCGCGCATGAAAACCGCAGCATAACCACCCGCAGGCTTTCCTTTTGTTCTGCGCTCGCATAGGATTCGCTGCAATGCATCAAGGTAAGGGGAGGGAGCCAGTGGCCGAGAGTGAAAAGCCGCTTCTGATCAAGCGATACGCCAGCCGGCGGCTCTACAACACCGAAACCTCCGACTACGTCACGCTGGAGGATATCGCAGGCTTCATCCGGGACGGGCGCGACGTGCAGATCGTCGACCTCAAGTCCGGCGATGACCTGACGCGCCAGTATCTTCTGCAGATCGTGGCCGAACACGAAAGCAAGGGCCAAAGCGTCCTGCCCGTGAACGTGCTGACCGATCTGGTGCGCAGCTATACCACGCAGGCCACCAGCGTGGTGCCGCAGTTCCTCGCGGCCAGCTTCGAGATGTTCCGCGACAGCCAGTCCAAGTGGTTCCAGAACGTCAACTCGATCAACCCGATGGCAAAGGGCTTCGAGGCGATGCAGGCCCAGCAGGAGGCCTTTCTAAAGGCCATGACCGGCAAGTCAGAGGGAGGGGAACGCGCCTCCGGCGGTGAAAGCAAGGATGATCTGGACGCGATAAAGCGCCAGCTGTCCGAACTGCAGGCGCAACTGTCCAAACTGGACAAATAATTTCCCGGAAATTCCGGACGCCCGGAACCGGCCCCCGCAAGAGGGCCGGTTTTTTCACGTCCTGTCAGGTGCCATAGGCCTTCAGCGGCGCTTTGACCTGTTCCGCCGCTGAAATCAGCGCGGCCGCCACGGCATCGCAATCCGTGAGTGTCAGGCGGGCGGGCAGGCGCGTGTCGCAGGCCCGCATCAGCATGGCGCGGGTGCGCGGCAGCTCTGGCATCTCCGGCAGGAACTGCCAGTTCCAATAGGCGCGGGCGTTGTCGCGGCTCTGGCCAAAGACCTGCACCTTGACCCCCAGCGCGGCGGCGGCCTCGGCAAAGGCCTGTACCTCATCATCCGTCATGCCGGTCAGGTTGAACTGCAGCGAATCCGGCGCGCGTTGCTCAGGCGACAGCTTGGCCGGCACGCTGATCCAGGGGCTGCGGTCGATCTGCGCCGCCACGTGTTCATGGTTGCGCCGCCCGTCCGCGACACGGCGGTCGATATGGGCGATCTGCGGACGGATCACCGCCGCCGACAGGTTCGACATGCGCAGATTGTAGAGCGGCAGCTTGTTCTGCCAGCGGGCAAAAGCCGCTTCCAGCTCGGCGCTGTCCGCCTCCGCCGACAGGTGCTTTTGCCAGGCGTGTTCATAGGCCCCCGACAGGATCACGGCGCGGGCCACCAGATCGGCATCGTCGGTGATCAGAATGCCGCCTTCGCCCGCATTCACCAGCTTGTAACTCTGGAAGCTGAAACAGCCGATCCGGCCCAATGTGCCGATCTTGCGCCCATGCCACGTGGTGCCCAGCGAATGCGCCGCATCCTCGATCACCGGCACATCCGCCTCGGTACAAAGCGCAAGGATTGCATCCATGTCAGAGGTATGGCCGCGCATATGGCTGACGATGACCGCCTGCACATCCGGCAGACGGGCGGCAAAGTCCTTGATGTCGATGCGGTAATCCTCACCCACCTCGCAGAGCACCGGCACCAGCCCGGCATGCACGATGGACGAGGGCACCGCCGCAAAGGTGAAACCGGGGATCATCACCCGCGCGCCGCGCGGCAGCGCCAGCGCCTCCAGCGACAGGAACAGGGCTGCGGAACAGCTTGACACCGCCAGCGCATATTTCGCGCCCATGAAGGCGGCGAATTCCCGTTCCAACAGCGCCACCGGCGCGTCCTGGGGGGCGGTGTAGCGGAACAGATCGCCGGACTGCAAAAGGCGGTCGATCTCGGCCCGGGCCTCGGCGGGGATCGGTTCGGCGTCGTGCATGTTCGGAAGCATGGTTTTCGAAATCCTGAACTGATGTTTTCAAAAAGGTAAAACAAATGCGCCGGGCGGAAAAGCCCCAAAGCGACCCGCGCGCCCCTTTGGCACGATCCCGCCGCAGATCCCTGGGCCAAAGCCTGTTCTTCGGAGCCGTCCATCGCTGATGCCGAAATAGAGGTGCGCGCGGGCCGCCTGCAGGGATGCGGCACGCACCGCGCGACAGCGCGGCTTGTCCTTGCAGGTGGCGCGTGCGTGCCTCAGGCATCAATCCGCGATGGAGGGCTGCGCAGAACAGGCGGCGCTTGTTCCTTGGTGAGTCCGGAAGTGTGAAAAAGCCCGGTCAGATCCCCAGCCGGTCGCGCATGGCAAACCAGCTCATCGCCAGAACCAGCAGGGGAGAGCGCAGCGCAGAACCGCCGGGAAAGGCCGGGCAGGGCAGGGCGGCATAGGCTTCGAACCCCGCCGAGGTGCCGCGCACCGCCTCGGCCATCAGCATCCCGGCCTGCACCGCGTTGCCGACCCCGTGGCCGGAATACCCCGAGGCGCTCAGGATATTCGGCGCGACCCGCGCCAAATGCGGCAGGCGTTTCATGGTGATTGCCAGCGTCCCGCCCCAGGCGTGCTCCAGCGCCACGTCCTTCAGCCCCGGAAAGATCTCCAGCAGGGGTTTGCGGACCACTGCGCGAATGTCCTGCGGAAAACGATAACCATAACTCTCGCCGCCCCCGAACAGCAGGCGCTTGTCCGGGGACAGGCGAAAGTAGTTCACGACAAACCGGTCATCCGCCACCGCCACGTCCTCGGTCAGTACCTCGGCGGCGCGGTCTCCCAGCGGCTCTGTCGCCACGACAAAGTTGTTGATCGGCATGACCCGCGCGGCCACTGTCCGGTTTAGCCCGCGCAAATAACCATTGCAGCCAAGGATCAGGTGATCGGCCTCCACCCGTCCGGCTTCGGTCTGCACCACCACGCGCTTGCCCGGTTCGATATGGTGCACAAGGCTGCGCTCATAGATCTGCGCCCCGGCCCCCGCCGCCGCCCGTGCCAGCCCAAGGGACAGCTTCAGCGGGTTCAGATGCGCCGCACCACGGTCGACAACCCCGCCGCGATAGGTGGGCGATGGACAAAGTTGCGCAAACCGCTGCGCCTCCATCACCTCCAGCGGGTAATCATAATGCCGCGCCATATGGTCGGCATAGCCGTGCAGATCACGCACCGATCCCGCCGAGGATCCGGCCCAGGCGATGCCCTCGCGCAGGTCGCAGTCGATCCCGTGCCGCGCGATCAGCCCGCGCACCAGCGCCTTGGCCTCTTCGCCCAGATCCCACATCCGCCGCGCGTCTTCGCGCCCCAGCATCTTTTCCAGCGTCAACTGGTCCTGTCGCTGCCCGGATCCCAACTGCCCACCGTTCCGGCCAGAGGCGCCAAAGCCCACGCGATGCGCCTCGACCAGCACCACCGACAGGCCGGCTTCCGCCAGATGCAACGCCGCCGACAACCCGGTATAGCCGCCGCCCACCACGCAGACATCCGCCTTGACCGTGCCCATCAGCACCGGAAACGGCGCCAGCGGCGGCGTAACTGCCGCATACCAGCTGTCCGGATATTCCCCGCGCCGGTCATTCGAAAACAGCAGATCCAAGGCCCACCTCATCGTTTCTTCGGGCTGCAAATACCCTCGGGGGATTGGGGGCAGCGCCCCCAAACGCACAAACCCTGCGCGCGCGTCAGCGCGCTCCGCCGGATCAGACGTTCAACAGCAGGTGTTCGCGCTCCCAGGGAGAGATCACCTGCAGGAATTCCTCGTATTCGGTGCGCTTCACGATGGAATAGACCCGCGCGAATTCCGGCCCCAGGACCCCGTGCAGCGCCTTCGCCTCGTCGAACAGGTCCAGCGCCTGCCCCAACACGCGGGGAATGTCCCCGTCGCCCTCATAGGCGTCGCCCTTGAACTGCTTCGACGGCCAGCGCTCTTCCATCATCCCCAGGTAACCGCAGGCCAGCGAGGCCGCGATGCCGAGGTAGGGGTTGCAATCCATCCCCGCCAGCCGGTTTTCCACCCGCCGCGCCTCCGGTCCCGACAGCGGGATGCGAATGCCGGTGGTGCGGTTGTCGCGCCCCCATTCAAGGTTGATCGGCGCCGCGTGATCCTTCACGTAGCGGCGATAGCTGTTCACATAGGGCGCCAGCACCGCGATGGCCGAGGGCAGATGCGTCTGCAACCCGCCGATGAAGTGGAAAAACGCATCCGTCTCGCCGCCCTGCGGGCCGGAAAACAGGTTCTGCCCGGTTTCCAGATCCAGAACCGAATGGTGGATATGCATCGCGCTTCCCGGCTCATCCGCGATCGGTTTTGCCATGAAGGTCGCGAAACAGTCATGCCGCAGCGCCGCCTCGCGGATCAGCCGTTTGAAGTAGAACACCTCATCGGCCAGCTTGACCGGATGGCCATGCCGCAGGTTGATCTCCAGCTGCCCGGCGCCGCCCTCCTGCGTGATGCCGTCGATCTCGAACCCCTGCGCCTCGGCGAAATCATAGATGTCGTCGATCACCGGACCGAATTCATCCACCGCCGTCATGGAATAGGCCTGCCGCGCGGCGGCGGGCCGTCCTGACCGGCCCATCATCGGCTGGATGTCCTTGGCAGGGTCGATGTTGCGCGCCACCAGAAAAAATTCCATCTCCGGCGCCACCACCGGCTTCCAGCCCTGCGCCTCGTACAGCGCCACAACCTGTTTCAGCACGTTGCGCGGGCTGCAGGGCACCGGCACCCCATGCCGGTCAAAGGCGTCGTGGATCACCTGCAGCGTCCAGTCCCCGGTCCAGGGGGCCGCCGTGGCGGTGGTCATGTCCGGGCGCAGCACCATGTCACGCTCGATGAACCCGTCGTCGCCCGCGGCCTCTCCCCAGTCGCCGGTGATGGTCTGGTAAAAGATCGAATCCGGCAGGTGGAAATAGCCCTGCCGCGCGAATTTCGACGCCGGCACCGCCTTGCCCCGCGCAATCCCCGGCAGGTCAGAGATGATGCATTCCACCTCGTCCAGCCGCCGCCCCTCCAGGAAGGCGCGCGCCGATTCGGGCAGGGTGTCGGTCCAGTCAGTCTGGGCGCTCTGGTCCACGGGGATGTCCTTTGTGTTTCAGGCGGCGCGCTCCGGCAACCGCTTGTGTTTCAGGAAATAAATCAGGTCGTCGATCATCTCGGGGCTGTCCAGCGGCCGGTCCAGATCGGCCTTGGCCGCCTGCAACAGCGGGTCGGGCACCACGCCGGGGCCGCGCTTGTCGATCAGCCCACCGGTGAAATCGGGGGCAAATTCCGGGTGCGGCTGCACCGTATAGGCGTGGCCGGGATACAGCAGCGCCGCATGGGCGCAGAAATCGCTGTGGGCGACGGTCTCGGCCCCCGTGGGCGGCTCCAGCACCTGATCCTGATGCCAGGCGATCACCGTCTTCGGCCCGCGCCCGTCAAAGTCATAGACCTGCGGCCCGATGGACCATCCGCCGTCGAATTTCGCCACCCGGCCTCCCAGCGCCTGCGCAATGACCTGATGGCCAAAACAGATCCCCACCAGGGGCCGCTCTGAGGCATGGATCTGCCGCACCAGCTCTTCCAGCGGCGGCAGCCAGTCATGATCCTCATAGACCCCGTGACGTGAGCCGGTGATCAGCCAGCCGTCAGCGGCCTCGGGGCCAGAGGGAAACTCTCCGTTCACCACGGCAAAGGTCTGAAACTCGAACCCCGCGGCCGCCAGCCTGTCGATGAACATATCCGGGTACTGGCCATAGGTTTCGGCCAGTTCAGGCACCACGATGCCGGTCTGCAAAATGCCGATTTTCATCACACACCCATTGTCTGAACAAAAGCTAGGCGCTGGCCCAACCCCCTGCAAGATCACACCGTATCCAGATACAGTTCCATTTGCTCATGCTTGTCCAGATCGTCCATGTCGCGCAATTCCTGCCGCTTGGTCAGGACAAAGTTGCGGATCAATTCCTGCGGAAAGATGCGCGCCATCACGGGGCTGTCGGCAAAGGCGTCGATCGCGCTGCCCCAATCGCCGGGCATCTGCGGCAGGTCCTGATCATAGGCGTTGCCGGTGATCTGCGCGGGCGGTTCCAGACCATCTTCCAGACCCATCAGCGCCGCGCCAAGGATCGCCGCCAGCGCAAGGTAGGGGTTCACATCCCCGCCCGCGACCCGGTGTTCGATCCGCCGCGCGGCAGGCGCGCCCGAAGGCACCCGCACCGCCGCCGTGCGGTTGTCATAGGCCCAGCAGATCGCAGAGGGCGCGTGCGCATCCGGCACCAGCCGTTCAAAGCTGTTCAGATGCGGCGCATAGATCAGCGTGCTGTCCGACAGCGCCGCAAGGCATCCGGCAATGGCATGGCGCAGGGCGTCCGTCCCTTCCGGGCCGCCATTGTCAAAGATGTTGGTGCCGTCCTTGTCCAGAACGGAGAAATGCGCATGCATCCCGTTGCCGGAATAATCCTCATAGGGCTTGGCCATGAAACTGGCGGCAAAGCCGTGTTTCCGTGCCAGTCCCTTGACCAGCATCTTGAACAGCCATGCATCGTCCGCCGCCTTCAGCGGATCGGGCTGGTGCATCAGGTTGACCTCGAACTGGCCGATCCCCGCCTCCGAAATCAGCGTATCGGCGGGGATGTCCATCACCTCGCAGGCTTCGTAGAGGTCGGTAAAGAAGGTGTCGAAGGCGTCCAGCGCCCGGATCGACAGCACCTCTGCCGCATCGCGCCGCTTGCCCGACCGGGGGCTGATCGGCACCTGCAGCTGGCGGCGGCTGTCGTCGATCAGGTAGAATTCCAACTCCACCGCCACCACGGGCGTCAGCCCCTTTTCGGCAAAGCGTTTCTGCACAAAGGCCAGCGCATGGCGCGGGTCGCCCTCGTAGGGGCGGCCATCCTCGTGGAACATCCAGATCGGGATCAGCGCGCTGGGGGCTTCCAGCCAGGGCATCGGGACAAAGCCGCGCTCTGTCGGGAACAGGATCGCGTCGCGGTCGCCTGAATCGAATACCAGCGGGCTGTCGGCGATATCCTCTCCCCAGATATCGACGTTCAGCGCCGAAAAGGGGAAACGGGTGCCGTCCTTGAGCATCTTGATGGCGCTGGGGATGGGCATCCGCTTGCCACGGGCGACGCCATTCACGTCACAGGCGGCGGCTCGGATGGTGCGGATTTGCGGGCGGTCGTGCAGCCAGTCGGCGCTGGGGGCGGTCATTTGAGACTCGTGTGTTTGAAATTTGATCAAATTCATATGCCAGCCGGGTCGATCCGGCAAGGGGGCGCGTAGGGACAGGGCCGTCGCGGTGGAAAAGGGTGCGCATTTTCTGCGCAGCTACAGTGCGATGCGCCGTCCGGTCATTCCGCCATGAATGCCTCGGCCCGTGTCCGCACGTCCTGCGGCACTTCCACCGCGCGCCGCGTCTCCAGCGACAGCAGCACCCCCTTGAAGGTGGTCTCAAAGGACAGCGTCTCATCCGGGCATCGGTACAGCCGGTGCCGAAAGGTCATCGTCTTGGTTCCGATCTCCACCACCTCGGACTCCATCCGCAGCACGTCGCCCGCGCGCAGTTCCGCGCGGAAATCGCTGTCCGCATGGACCACCGCAAAGGACAACTGCCGCCCGCTGCGGACGTCCTCGGAGGTCAGGCCCAGTTCCGCCTGCAAGGCCATGACCGCATCCGAGCAGGCCGCGAAGTAGCGCGAGACATTCATGTGCCCCAGAAAGTCGCAATGCGACGGGTCCACGATGGCGCGATAGGTGGTCATGGCAGGCATTTCAGGCTCCTTCCGAGGTGGTCAACACATGCGGCGGCGGCCTTGTCGGGCGGTCGCAAAACGCCGAGGTTTCCTAACAGCGGGTTAAATCGCCCTTGTAACCCATTGATCCTGCATTCCCCCTAAGCTGTCCACGCGTGGACACCCCTCAGCGCAGCAGCTTCATCCGCAACCTGATCCGCCCCCGAACATCCTGCGGCAGGTGCCGGTTCAGCCGCCGGTTCATCAGCCCGAATCCTGTGATGACCACCAGCGTCACAAGGATGAAATACCCCGCCAGGATCGGGTAGGGCACGAAAGGGTTGAATGTCTTGTCGGCGAAATAATTCGCGTAATAGAGGGCGTCACCTTTCTGCTGCCGGGCCGGAAAGCCTGACAGAAATACCAGCGTGGTGGCATGGAACAGAAAGATCGCCTCGTTGGTATAGGCCGGCCACGCCAGCCGGAGCATCGTCGGCCAGGTGATCTTGCGGAACTTCTTCCAGCCCGAAAACCCGTAGGCATCCGCCGCCTCCATGTCCCCCTTCGGGATCGACTGCAGCGCGCCGTAGAAAATCTCGCCCGAATAGGCGGCGGTGTTCAGAAACAGCACGATCGCCGCGCCCAGCCAGGCCGAGCTGAAGGCATCGAAGGCGGGGGAGAGTTGCTTGAGGCTCAGAAAGGCGAAATAGGCAAAGAAGAACTGGATAAAGAGCGGGCTGCCCCGAAAGACAAAGATGAACCACTCCGACGGCTTGCGCGTCAGCGGGTTGGCCGAGGCCTTGCCCATCGCCACGGCGGTCGCCAGAAAAAAGCCGGTCAACAGGGCGATCAGCCCGAAGTAGACGTTCCAGATCATCCCCGAGCCGATCAGGGTGAATTGCTGGCACAGCGTGAAATCCTCGCGCGGCAGCAGCCGCTCACCGATCCCGATGGAGCGCAGCGCGTAGAGGCCGATGGTCTCCCAGCAACTCATGCCGCCTTCCTCTGCGCTTCGCCGCCGGTGGTGGCCTGCCCGTGGGTCAGCCGTTTCATGATCCGGTCAAGGACCAGTTCGGACACGCGTGTGAAGGCAAGGTAGAACACCAGCAGCGCAAGGAAGTACCACATGCGCCAGTCGCCATGCGGGTAGTCGGTAAAGCGCGCGGTCTTGGACCCGCCCAATTCGCGCGCCCAATAGACGATATCCTCGACCCCCAGCAGGAACAGCAGCGGCGTCGCCTTGATCAGGACCATCCACAGGTTCGACAGGCCGGGCAGGGCATAGACCCACATCTGCGGCACGAGGATGCGCCAGAAACACTGGCGCTGTGTCATGCCATAGGCCTCTGCCGTCTCCATCTGAGCACGTGGCACGGCGCGCATTGCCCCGAAAAGCACGTTGGCGGCAAAGGCTCCAAAGACGATGGCAAAGGTCAGCACGGCCAGAAAAAAGCCGTAGGTTTCGTGCACCCACTGTGCCGCGTTGCCCAAGGGCAGCTTGGCCTCGGCGCAGACCACGAAATCATTGCCCTGTCGGATCGGCTGATCCCAGTCGGGGCATTTCACCTCATGCCGGATCCATTCAAAGAACTGGTCCAGCGCGATCACGAAGAACAGGAAAAAGGCGATGTCCGGCACACCGCGCACGATGGCGATATAGGTCCGGCCCAGCAGGCTGACCGGCAGAAAGGTCGAGCGCGCGGCAGAGGCCCCGGCAAAGCCAAAAGCCAGCGCCACGGGGGCCGTGATCGCCAGCAGCAAAAGGACGGTGCCCACCGACCAGTAGATCGCCATATGCTTGCCCGTGGTCAGGTAGCAGGCCATCCAGCTGAGATCGGAGAGCGTATCAGGGTCTGTGCAGAAACCGAACATCGCGGACAGGGGGAGGGCGGGGATCTACCCCGCCCCACCGATTTATCAGAAGGTCTCGCCGACCTCCCATTTCTCGATCAAGGCGTTCAGCGTGCCATCATCCTTCATGGACTGGATCGCCGCGTCGAATTTTGCACGCAGCTCGCCATCGCTTTCGCGCAGGCCCATGCCGATGCCGCCGCCGATCAGGATGTCATCGCCGACAAACTCCAGTTCGGCATCCTCTTCGGCGATTGGCGAAAGGAAGGCCTTGTCCGCCAGAACCGCGTCGACCTCACCATTGCGCACGGCGGCGATGGTTTCGTCGGGGGTCGCGAATTCCAGCAGGGTTGCGCCCATTTCGGCGATGTAGGAGGCCTGAATGGTGCCCGCCTGCGCAGCAAAAACGCCGCCTTCCATGTCCAGTTCGGTGCCGTTCATGGCGAGGAAGGCCGAGGGATCCGGCTGCGTGTAGTTCTGGGTAAAGTCGATGACCTCGTCGCGTTCGTCGGTGATCGACATGCCTGCGATGATGGTGTCGTAGTTGCCCGACACGAGGTTCGGGATGATGGAATCCCACTCGTTCGTGACCCATTCGCAGGTCAGTTCGGCGCGTTTGCACAGCTCGTCGCCCAGATCCCGTTCGAAGCCGGCAACCTGGCCGTTGTCGTCAAGATAGTTGTACGGAGGATAGGCGCCTTCGGTGCCCATGCGCACGACCGAATGGCTTCCTGCAAGCGCCGGACCGGCCAGCATCGCCAGTGCCACGGTGGCAAGCATCATCTTTTTCATTTGTGACTCCCTGATCGGTTTTTCTTTGCGCTTTCGCGCCTGCCGGGAAAAGTCTGCGAAAATCAGTCCAGAGGCAAGGGCCAGCGAGGTGTTGACGCTACGGCGGGGCGTGGAAAGCGGCAACAAATGGCGATGGACACAACTCAGGGTAAGGTTTTGCACCATTTCGGCCCGGCGGGCGCGCGCCTACGGTGCACAGAGGACCAAGTTTTTTCGGGCTTTTATGATTTCTCTGGGGTGTATTGTGACGGGATTTCCGGAAATGATTGTTGATCACGGCACGGAGATTGCCGGGCTGGCAGGGGCCGCGACTTACATCTGCAACTATCTCATGCTTGCAATGGATCGCCTGACAAGCCGCAGTCCCCTGTATTACCTGCTTCAGTTGACCGGGGCGTCGCTGGTCATGGTCAGTCTGATGACCCAGTTCAACATGGCCGCAGCGATTGTTCAGGGGTTCTTTGTGCTGGTGTCTCTGATCGGGATTACGCGCCACCTGCGCCCGCACCGCCCGGCCAAAACGCCTTCAGGCGTGGACGGTGGACCGGAGAAAGCCCTGTAGCCGTTCGGACTTCGGCGCGCCGAACAGGGTTTCTGGTGGGCCCTGTTCCTCGATCAGCCCCTGATGCAGAAAGATGACGTGATCGCTCACGTCAGAGGCCATTTTCATGTCATGGGTGACGATTAGCATGGTCCGGCCTTCCTCGGCCAGCGCCTTGATCACCTTGACGACTTCCTGTTCCAGTTCAGGGTCCAGCGCGCTGGTCGGTTCGTCGAACAACAGCGCCTCCGGTTCCATGCAGAGGGCGCGGGCGATGGCGGCGCGCTGCTGCTGGCCGCCTGACAGCTGTGCCGGGTAGACGTCGCACTTGTCCCCGATGCCGACCTTGTCCAGATAGCCGCGCGCGGCCTGTTCGACCTGCGCCCGGTCGCGGCCCAGCACGGTCACGGGCGCCTCCATGACGTTTTGCAGGATCGTCATGTGCGCCCACAGATTGAACTGCTGAAACACCATCGACAGGTTCGTGCGGATGCGCAGCACCTGCTTGGGGTCGGCGGGGCGCCTGTTGTGGCCCTGGCCCTTCCATTTGAGCGGTTCGCCCTTGAACAGGATCTCGCCCTGCTGGCTGTCTTCGAGCAGGTTGCAGCAGCGCAGCAGCGTCGATTTACCCGAGCCGGAAGAGCCGATCAGGGAAATCACGCTGCCTTTTTGCGCGGTGACATCCACGCCCTTGAGCACCTCCAGAGACCCATAGGCCTTGTGCAGGTTGCGGATCTCGATGACGGGCGCTTCGGACAAGGTGAGGCTCATTCAGACTTTCGGACTGGCGGGTATCAACGCGGAAACGGCCCCGCTTGGCAAGGGGGCGGGCGCAAAAACAGCCCCGATGACCCGTGGTCAGGCCGGGGTCGGCGCGGGGATGGGCAGACTGCGGTAATCTCTCAGATCCACGACCGCCAACCCGACAGGGCCGCCCATCTGGCGGCGGTCTTCGGTGTCCAGTGCATCCAGCGCGGCGGCAAAGGCGGTGCGCAGCGGGGCCGGGTCTGTCCCCTGCGCAGCGATCAGGGCCAGAGCCGGCGTCGGATCGGTCCGGCCAAACTCATGCAGCGCTGTGGCCACCCCGGGATGCGCCAGGTGCATGATCCGCCATGTCACCGCGTCGATATAGGCGACATCTGCGCGGCCTTCGGCCACGGCCGCGGCGGACCCTCGGTGCGACCCGGTTTCGATGTATCCGGCAAAGGCTTGCCCACGTGTGCTGCCGAACCCGGACTGGCTGTCGCGGGAATTGAAGGCCAGCCTCAGCGCCTCTGGCGGACGCGTCTCTCCCGGCCGGGTCACGATGACGGAGTGATACCAGCCCGGCGGCGTGTCGGGCAGGTCAAAGTCGATGGAGGCGACATAGCTCACCCGGTTGATGAAAGCGGTGGCAAAGGGCAGGCCGCAGACATGGGACAGCTTCAGATCCGGTGAACCCCAATGCGCGTACCAATCGGCAGGCAGGGCCTCGGGCGGGGTGACAGGCGGCAGGTGCGGCAGGCGGGCACGCAGATCGGCCCAGAAACGCGTCCAGGCCGAAGCATTCTCCGGCCACCAGTACATGGGAAGGCTTGCAGTCATGTGTCTTTGGAAACCCTTTGCCGCGCCAGCGCGCTGTCACGGTCATTCACACCCAACAGGTTGGACACCAACCGCAGCAGGGCGTCCTCTTCGGCTTCGCGCACGCCGTCGGCCAGAACCACCTGCCACAGCGCCTCGATCACGCCAATACGGTCTTCGTAAGGAACGGCATCCTTGATCGCGCGGGTAAAGCGGACGGTATCGGGGGCCTCTGCTTCCAGCGCCTCGCCGTCGCTGCGCAATTTGACCGCCTCGAAAGGCGATAGGCCGTAGCGTGCCGTCAGGATCCGGTCGATCCGGGCGCGCTCGACATCGTCGAACGTGCCGTCAGACCGCGCGACCCGCACCAAGAGGGCGGTCAGCGCCAGCCGGGCGTCGGCGTCGGGCAGGGGGGCGGGCTCTGTCGCCGTCAGGCGCTTGAGGAAATCTGCAAACATGAGGGCGATATAGGCCTTCGGATGGGCGGGGAAAACCCTCAGGGGATCACTGCGGCGGCGCGGGCGGCTTCGTTGTCATGCGCCTCGACGCCCAGCCATTCCTCGATCAGCGCGACCATCGCCGCCTCGCGCGCATCGGTGATGCCATCGGCCCAGACCACCTGCCACATGGCCTGCACCGTTTCGATCCGGTGGGCATAGTCCACGTTGTCGCGGATCAGCGCCGCCATCTTGGCGTTGTCGGTGATGGTATTGGCCAGCTTTTCGCAGGTGGCGCGCATCTTGGCGGCCTCGACCGGGTTCAGGTCGAAGGCCTTGACCAGAATGCGGTCGATCTGGCTGATTTCCTCGAACAGATAGGTGTTATCCGCCCGGGCCACGCGCACCAGAAGCGTGCCAAGCGCCAGCTTGGCATCCGGCTCCGGCAGCGGCTCGGGCTGCTTTGGCCCGTGATGGAAAAAGGCTTTCAGACGCTCGAACATGGCCTGCCCCCGATTTGTTTTGCCCTGCGTAGCACAGGCAATTTCGGCCCGCTATGCCCGCCCGGGCGTCAGCGATGCAAAACGGTCGGACAGCGTGGCAACTGCGTCACCCATGCCCCAGGGCGGGTTCACGGTGAACAGGCCGGAGCCGATCATGCGGTGGCCCTTGCGGGCGGGGGGAAAGCGGACCTCGTGCCGCAGGCCGTCGGGGAATGTATCCTGCAGCGCCTTCAGCATCGGCGCATGCGGCGCGTCGGTCAGCAGCGGGTACCAGAGCATCAGCACGCCGACGTTCCATTTGCGGGCGATCTGGGCAAAGAAGCGGGTCACATCGGTGTAGTCCGTCTTCACCTCCCAGCTGGGATCGACCAGCAGCAGGCCCCGGCGCGGGTCCGGCGGGCAGAGGCTTTGGGCGAGGTCAAAGCCGTCCTGCCGGTAGATAGTCACGTTGGGCGCGCGCAGGGCGGCGCGCAGGGCGGCGTTCTCCTGCGGATGCAATTCGGCCAGATGGATCTGATCCTCGGGGCGCAGCAGGCTTTGGGCGATCAGGGGGGAGCCGGGATAGGCGTGCGGGCCGTGGGCCTCTTGCACGGCGGTCAGCGCGCGGGCGTAGGGGTGATCCGCGCCGAACCAGTCGCGGGCCCGGGCGATGCCCTGCGCGGCCTCGCCGGTCTTGGCCGCCTCCGCGCCGGACAGATCATAGAGCCCGCGCCCGGCGTGGGTTTCGATATAGCTCAGCGGTTTGGGCTTTTGGGTCAGGTAGTCCAGCACCCAGGCCAGTGCGGCGTGTTTGTGGACGTCAGCCAGATTTCCGGCGTGATAGGCGTGTTGATAGGACAGCATGTCAGGGGGGTAAGGCTGTTCGAGCGGGCAGGCAAGAGGAGCCGCGTTCGGGAGGGCTTTGGGCAGGAGAATAAGGGTAGGGTGCGAGAGGGTGTCCACGCGTGGACAGCTTAGGGGGAATGTAGATTCAAGGGGTTACAGGGGCGATTTTACGGCTTGTTAGGAAACGGGGGTGTTTTCGGTCGGATATTGAATGGGGAATTGACGTAGGGTGCGCATTCAAGCGCGCCGTATGTTTGAAGGGCAACGTTGGTGGTGCGCAATGAATGCGCACCCTACCTTGGACGATTTGTGCCACGGGTGCGGCCCCTGACGTGGAGAAAGACCACATGCTGCCAGTTCATCTGCAACAGAACACTTGTGACGTTGGGCAAGGCCATATGCGACGAGGGCGCTTGTCCTGGCGCAGTCGGTGGGACGTTGGGCGTGGATGGGGCGCGCGAGCACGCAGCCTACTTCTTGCCGAACTCTTCGAATTTTGCGGATGTAGAAAGAACGCAAATATGTGTGGTAATCGAGTTCTGGAATGGCCTTGGTGTAGCGATACTTTGTGAAGAATATTTTTGGGAGGATTGTCATCTATGGATACCCGGCTGGCGCAAGCCGCTTTCGGAGAGCTGCGAGACCTGAAAGGCTACATCAAACGTTACGATGAGATTGACGTTTCGAACTATCGTGAACGTTGGCATGCTGCAAAGAAAATCGCAGGTAGTTTGTATTTGTTCACCGTAACTCAAGGTAAGCAGGTTTCTTATCTGAAGTTAATTGGAATTTCGGAATCTGTTAGATTGCCGAATCTTCTGAGTGTGCCAGAAAAGTTTAAGGAGATCCCATTAATCTCCGTGCAAGTGCCATCAGGGACAGAGCCACACGCTGCCAACCGTGCAAATATGGTTGGCTCTCTTAAAGCCTGCGTAAGTCTTTCCGATTGGCTTAAGCGAAATGTCTATATTTATGGCGACGAGGTTTTGAAGTGTAGGAAGCTTTTGGTGACTATTCGTAATAAGGAAGGCATCGGTCATTTTGATGCGCAGATTACCGACATAGGATACAAGGCATTTTTTGATGAAGGGCACCCCCGTCTCAAGTGGTGTCAAACGATGGGCGGTGGAATCGCGTTGGTATTAGGAGAAGTGAAGTTCCATTTCGTCGACAAGATTCCACGTTCTGGCGCTATTGCGCCGCACGTTTTGCCCCCTTATCGACCGATCCAAGGCGCCGTAGA
Source organism: Antarctobacter jejuensis (assembly GCF_052266595.1). Lineage (NCBI taxonomy): Bacteria > Pseudomonadati > Pseudomonadota > Alphaproteobacteria > Rhodobacterales > Roseobacteraceae > Antarctobacter > Antarctobacter jejuensis. The sequence goes on from NZ_JBQQXJ010000003.1 coordinate 259,963, forward strand.
CGCAACGATTAGGTCATTGGCCGAAGAGTTCATAAAAGGCTGCGAACAGATGATTATTTCGACTATATCACATTCTCTTTGACCGAAGCGGATATTAGAATGAGCTTTTTTGCGGCACTGCTCAGCGCAGTTGTCCCGAATATTCTTGCCGATACTCTGTGAAAGAACGTGTGTTCTTCCTCACACCAACCTCGACACATCCTTCGCCGCCCGCACAAAATCCCTGAAAAGCGGATGCGGGTCAAAGGGTTTTGACTTCAGTTCGGGGTGGAATTGCACGCCGATGAACCACGGGTGGTCGGGCCATTCCACGATCTCGGGCAGTTTGCCGTCGGGCGACATGCCAGAGAAGACCAGCCCGCTGGTTTCCAGCTGTTTGCGGTAGGCGATGTCCACCTCGTAGCGGTGGCGGTGGCGTTCGTCGATGGCCAGCGTGCCATAGACCTTGGCGACCTTGGATCCCTCTTTCAGCACCGCGTCATAGGCCCCAAGGCGCATGGTGCCGCCCTTGGCGTCATCGGGACGGCGGTTGACCTTTTCGTTGCCCTGTACCCATTCCTTGAGGTGGTAAACCACCGGTTCGAAACGCTTTTCCCCGGCCTCGTGGTCAAATTCCTCGGACCCGGCCTTTTTCACGCCGGCGACGTTGCGCGCCGCCTCGATCACCGCCATCTGCATGCCCAGACAGATGCCGAGGTAGGGCACCTTGTGTTCGCGGGCGAATTGCGCGGCCTTGATCTTGCCCTCTGTGCCGCGCTCACCAAAGCCGCCGGGCACCAGGATGGCGTCGAATTTCTCAAGGTAGGGGGTGGGGTCTTCGCCCTCGAAGGTTTCGGCGTCCACCCATTCCACGTTGACCTTGACCCGGTTGGCCATGCCGCCGTGGGTCAGCGCCTCTGCGATGCTCTTGTAGGCGTCTTCAAGCTGGACGTATTTCCCGACGATGGCGACGGTCACGTCCCCCTCGGGGTTGTGGATGCGGTCGGAGACGTCTTCCCACTTGGTCAGGTCGGGCTTGGGCGCGGGGCTGATCTGAAAGGCGTCGAGCACGGCCTGATCCATGCCTTCGCGGTGGTAGGCCAGCGGGGCGTCGTAGATCGACGACAGGTCCTGCGCGGCAATCACCGCATCGGGGCGCACGTTGCAGAAGAGGGCGAGTTTTTCGCGCTCTTTCTGCGGGATCGGCCCTTCGGAGCGGCAGACGAGGATGTCGGGGGCAAGGCCGATGGAGCGCAATTCCTTGACGGAGTGCTGGGTCGGCTTGGTCTTCAACTCGCCCGAGGCCTTGATGTAGGGCAGCAGGGTCAGGTGCATGAAGATGCACTGGCCGCGCGGCTTGTCCTGTGAAAACTGGCGGATCGCCTCGAAAAAGGGCAGGCCCTCGATATCGCCGACGGTGCCGCCGATCTCACAGAGCATGAAGTCGACCTCATCCTCTCCGATCGAGATGAAGTCCTTGATTTCATTGGTAACGTGCGGGATCACCTGGATTGTCTTGCCGAGGTAGTCGCCGCGGCGCTCTTTTTCCAGCACGTTGGTGTAGATGCGGCCCGAGGAGATGGAATCGGTCTGCCGCGCGGCAACGCCGGTGAAGCGTTCGTAGTGGCCGAGATCCAGATCCGTCTCTGCGCCGTCGTCGGTGACAAAGACCTCACCATGCTCGAACGGGGACATGGTGCCGGGGTCGACGTTCAGGTAGGGATCCAGCTTGCGCAGGCGGACGGAAAAGCCGCGCGCCTGCAAGAGAGCGCCCAAAGCGGCGGACGCAAGGCCCTTGCCCAGCGAAGAAACCACACCACCGGTGATGAAGATAAAGCGTGCCATGTGGTGTAACCCCGTGAATTTGCCTGTTTTTTCGTTTCAAGTTCCGGTCGCTGGGACGCGGTATCACGGGAGTTCGCTAATAGAGGATTCGGGACGGTTTGTCCATACGAGCTCTAGATGATGCGGGGGGTTCCCGTGGGTCATGCAACCCCTAGTGGGGGCGGTTTGGCGGGTTTTCCGGACTGATGTCCCGCCCAAGTCTGTGCCAGTCTGAGGAGGCCCCCAAAGGTGCGGGGGATATTTTCAAGGAGAGATTATCATGTTTGGTCAAAGCCCGATTTTCATGTCGCATCAGGACGGGGCTGCCGCGCAGGAGGTGGTCCGGGAGGCCGGGCTGCGCTCTGACGGGGAGCTGGTGCAGGCGGTGTCCGAAGGCGCCGACGGTTTCGAGTTTCGCAGCGGCGGCGCGGCAGGGGACGGCGGATTTTCCGATGTCTCGGGGCTGGGCGCCGAGGTGACGGTGGCCGAGGCCCGTGGCGGGGCGCATACGCCGGAATGGAGCAACCCCAGCGAGGGCGATCCCGGCCGCACGGCGGTCAGTTCGGACCCGGAGTGGCGCTATGTGGCGGTGCGTCGGTTCGGCGACGACGAGGATCAGGACATGGGATTCCATTGGGGCGAAGACGGCCTTTTCTGAGAGGTGTCCGGTTCCACGAAATGAGAAGGCGGCCACGAGGGCCGCCTTTTGGCTTGCCTGCAGGCGGCCGGGATCAGTCGGCTTTGGGCACCAGCGGCGCGTCGGCATCTGCGCCGTCCGCCGAGGGCGGCGGCAGCAGGTCGGCGGGGTTCAGGTCGCCAAGGCCCGGTGCGGGTGTGGGCGATTCTGCCGGGGCCGAGGTGCCGAGCCGGTCGAGGATCGAGCTGCCCGATGCGTTGCGCGCAGCGATCACCGTCAGCGAGATCGACGTGATGATGAAGGCAATGGCCAGGATCCAGGTCAGCTTGCCCAGTGCGGTAAGGGGGGCGCGCTGGCTCATGGCGCCGCCGCCACCGCCGATCCCGAGACCGCCGCCTTCGCTGCGCTGCAGGAGCACGACGCCGATCAGGCCGAGCGCCAGAAAGAGATGGACAATGAGGATGACGTTTTCCATGGGGCCTGCGCCTTTGGTCTGGTTTCGGGGTCATGTATGTCATGCGCCCGCGTGGTGCAAGCAGGGAAAGCCGGGGGTGGTGGGTGGAGGCCGTTCTTGCCTTGATCGGCGACGGCGGGCATTGTTCGCCCATGCCCCATGATCATCCCGATGACGCCCCGCCCCACAGCCTGTTGCCGCCGGAACCTGCCCTGCGGGTCAAGGCGCTGGAAACCCTGTTGACGCGCAAGGGGCTGATCGACCCGGCGGCACTGGATGAGATCATCGAGACCTATGCCCATAAGGTCGGGCCGAAGAATGGCGCGGCGGTTGTGGCGCGGGCCTGGACCGATGCGGGGTTTCGGGCGCGGCTGTTGGAGGATGCGACCTCGGCGGTGGCGGAGATGGGATTCACCGGGCGGCAGGGGGAGCATATCGTTGCGGTGGAGAACACGCCGGAGCAGCACAACATGGTCGTCTGCACCCTGTGCTCTTGTTACCCTTGGCCGCTGTTGGGAATTCCGCCGGGCTGGTACAAATCCGACGCCTATCGCGCGCGGGCGGTGCGGGAACCGCGCCGGGTGCTGGCCGATTTCGGCGTGACCCTGCCAGAGGGGCAGCGGGTGCGCGTCTGGGATTCGACCGCCGAGGTGCGGTATCTGGTGGTGCCGATGCGCCCGCAGGCGAGTGATGGATTGAGCGAGGCGGAATTGGCCGCGCTGGTCAGCCGGGATGCGATGATCGGCACCGCCCTTGTGGAGCCGCCGCAATGAGCCGGGTGCATGACATGGGCGGGCGGTTGGGCGACGGGCCGGTGAGACCGGATGCCGAAGGCGCCCCGGTTTTTGCACAGGACTGGCACGCGCGGGCGCTGGCGCTGACATTGGCGGCGGGGGCCTTGGGGCAATGGACGCTGGACCGGTCACGTTTTGCCCGCGAGAGCCTGTTGCCCGCCGATTACATGGCGTTTTCCTACTATGAAAAATGGCTGGCGGGGCTGGCGGAGTTGTTGGTGGCGCAGGGCGTGGTGTCACGCGATGAACTGGCCGGGGCGGAGCCTGTGCCATCGCCGCTGGCAGAGCGGCGGTTGCAGGCCGCACGCGTTGCGCCGGGGCTGGCCCAGGGTGCGCCGGTCACACGACAAGGGCCGCAGCCGCGATTTGCCATCGGGGACCGGGTGCGCACGCGGCGGCCCGCGCGCAACCTGCAGGTGGCGGGTGGGCATACGCGCTTGCCGGGCTATGCCGCCGGTCTGACCGGGCGGGTGGAATTGGTACACGGCTGTCACGTCTTTCCCGACACCAATGCGCATGGCTTGGGCGAGGAGCCGCAGCCGCTATACACGGTCGTCTTTGATGCGGCGGAGGTCTGGGGGCAGGCGGAGAAGCCGGGCGATACCGTGACCTGCGACCTGTGGGAAAGCTATCTGGAGCCTGTCTCATGAGCACGCCGCAGCCGGTGTTCGAGGCGCCGTGGCACGCCGAGGCCTTTGCCCTTGCCGTGGCGCTGGAGGCGCAGGGGGCGTTTTCATGGCCCGAGTGGACGACCTGTTTCGGCGCGGTTCTGGCGGAACAGGGGCAGGCGCGGGAGCTTGACGGCGGGGATGATTATTTCCGCGCCTGGGTCGCGGCGCTGGAACGGATCTGCGCCGAGAAGGGGCTGGCCGGGGGTGCGGATCTGGCGGTTCTGAAAGGGGCCTGGGAAGCGGCCTATTTGTCCACGCCGCACGGTGCGCCGGTACGCCTGGGCGATACGGGGCATTAGGGCGGCGGCGGGGGCATCTTGGCCCGCAATTCCAGCCGCCGTTCCCGTTCAAAGACGTAGAGGCCGGAGGCGACGATGATCGCAATCCCGACCCATGTCAGCGGTGTCGGGAAATCGCCGAATGCCAGATAACCGATCACCGTGGCGCCCACGATTTCAAGGTATTGCAACGGCGCAACCGTGCCCGCCGGGGCCAGCCGCAGGGCAAAGGTCAGGAACAGGTGCGAGATGGTCGCCACCACGCCGACGCCGAGCAATGTCCAGACCGCGCGCCCCTCTGGCCAGACCGGATCGAAGAGCGCGTTGCCGGTGCCCTGATACCAGAACAGCGGCGGCAGAATCAGTAGGGTGGCGGCCAGTGCCGTGTGCCCCTGCAGGACCAGCGGGTGCAAGCGGCGGGCCATCGCCCGCGTCATCAGCATGTAGACGGAAAACAGCGCCGCCGTGCCAAGCGGCAGAAAGGCGACCGGCCCGAGGTCCGCAAAGCTGGGCCGGATCACCAGCATCGCGCCGCCAAAGCCCACCGCGCAGGCGGTCAGGCGACGCCAGCCCACGGGCTCACCAAGGAACAGTGCGCCCATCAGGATCAGCACGAAGGGCTCCACGAAGAAGATCGAGATCGCATCGGCGATGGGCATGTAGCGCAACGCGGTAAAGAAGCAGCCCGTGGCCGCCAGCAGGGCAAAGGCGCGTCCGACATGCAGGGCGATGTCGCGCAGGCTGGCCCGCTGGCTGTAGCCCATGAGCAGGGCCAGCGGCAGCAGGATCGCCACCTGAATGCCAAAGCGGAAGGCGAGGATCTGCGGCACTGGCACCACCTCTGGCGTGGCCTTGGCAAAGGCGTCCATCACCGGCGCAAAGGCGCAGAAGGCCAGCATGAAGAGAATGCCGAGGGTGGTGCGTTCTGGCGGCTGGGTCATGGGGCCTCTGCGTTGGTCTGGGCGCACCAAAGCGGCGGCGCGGCGGGGCGTCTTGTCCGAAAGCGACCTTTCGGCCTCAGCGAAGGTCCGGCCGGTTTCAGGGCAGCAGCGACAGCCACATCCAGACGGTCAGCACCGACAGCGCGGTCGAGATCAGCACACCGGAGGCGGCGACGCGGCGGGCGCGGCCGTACATGTTGGCAAAGAGATAGGTGTTGATGCCGGGCGCCATGGCGGCGGTCAGGACGGCGGAGCGGAAGGCCTCGGTGCTGAGGCCGGTGGCCTTGCCCAGCGTCCATGTGATGAAGGGGTGCAGGAACAGCGAGACCGCGCAGATATAGGCGATCACCCGGCCATCGCCCTGCGGGCGGTAGCGGAACAGCACGCCGCCCATGCCAAACAGGGCGGCGGGCAGGGCGGTGCGAATGATCAGGTCCAGCGCGTCGGTCGCGGCGGTGGGCAGGGTCAGGCCGGTCACGTTGGCGGTCAGGCCCAGCACGATGCCGATCACCAGCGCATTGCGGAACATGGCGCGCGCGACCTTGGCCGGCAGGGCGCGGTTGGAGATGCCCGCCGACCGGGCACGGGCGATTTCCATCGCGGTGATGCCGAGGCCATAGCAGAAGGGCGAATGCATCGCGACGATCAGGTAGTTCGCCTCTAGCGCCGAGGTGCCGTAGGCGCGTTCGGTGACGGCAAGGCCGATCAGGACGGAATTGGCGAAGAGGCAGCAAAAGCCGATGGCAACCGAATCCTCCCAGTCGCGTTTGAAGAGGTATCGTGCGCCCAAGAGCCCGGCGGTAAAGCCGCTGGCCGAGCCGGTGTAGAAGCTGACGAGGATCCAGGGGTCAAACCCGGCGCCGATATCCAGCGTCCAGAGCGCGCGGAACAGCAGGCAGGGGATGGCGATGTTCTGGGTGAAACTCATCAGCCCGTCGACGGTGCTGTCGGTGATGACCCGGCGCCAGACCGCCAGATAGCCCGCGCCGATCACCAGAAAGACCGGCAGGATGACGTCGATCAGCGCCTGCATCGATGGGCTTTCCGTTTTGGATCGGGGCGGTGGTCAAAGCGCATAGCGCAGGACCATGCCGTCATAGGCGGGGGTGATGTGGTCTGCGGTTTCGGCCTCGACCTGGGCATAGTCCAGATCGATGTGCATGTTGGTCAGCACGGCGCGGCGCGGTTTGGCGCGGTCGATCCATTCCAGCGCAAGGTCAAGATGCGCGTGGGTCGGGTGCGGTGTGCGGCGCAGCGCGTCGAGGATCCAGCAGTCGAGGTCCTGCAGATGCGCCCATGCGGCGTCCGGGATCGTGGCCACGTCCGGCAGGTAGGCCAGATCGCCGATGCGAAAGCCAAGCGCCTCGATGCTGCCGTGGTCGACCTCGAACGGGGTGAGGGTGATCTTGCCGCCCGCGCCGTCGATGCTGAAGGGACCCTTGATGGTGTGCAGGTTCAGGATCGGCGGATAGGGAGAGCCTTCGGGCTGCACAAAGGCGTAGGCAAAGCGCGACAGGAGGTCGGACTGGGTGTCGCCGTCAGCCCAGACGTTCAGCCGCTCACGCGTGTTGAAGACGATCTGGCGCAGGTCGTCCAGCCCGTGGGTATGGTCGGCATGGGCATGGGTCCAGACCACAGCGTCCAGCCGCCCGATACCCGCATCCAGAAGCTGCGCGCGCATGTCGGGCGTGGTGTCGATCAGGACCGTGGTTGTGCCGTGTTTCGTCTCACGCTCGACCAGCAGGGAGCAGCGGCGGCGGGTGTTCTTGGGGTTCGTGGGGTCGCAGTCGCCCCAGTTGTTGCCAAGGCGCGGGACGCCGCCGGACGATCCGCAACCAAGGATGGTAAAGCGCAGCTCGCCGTTCATGCACGCGCCTCTTGTTGCGTGGCAGGGGCCCATGCGGCGGCCTTGGCAAAGAGGCGGTCGAAATTCGCCTCTGTCGCGGCGGCGAAGTCCTCATAGGCGAGGCCAAAGACCTCGGCCCCCTTGCGGGCGGTATGGGCCACGTAGGCGGGCTCATTGCGTTTGCCGCGATAGGGCGGCGGGGCGAGGTAGGGGCTGTCGGTTTCCACGAGGATGCGGTCCAGCGGGGCGGCGGCAAAGATGTCGCGCAGTTCCTGCGATTTCGGGAAGGCGGCGATGCCGGACATGGACAGGTAGAACCCGAGGTCCAGCGCGGCGCGGGCCAGTTCGGCGGTGGAGGAAAAGCAGTGCATGACACAGCTGTAGGGCTGCGCCTTGTAGCCTTCGGTCAGGATGCGGGCCATGTCGTCATCTGCGTCGCGGGCGTGGATGATCAGCGGCAGGCCGGTTTCCTGCGCCGCCTCGATATGGATGCGCAGGCTTTGCTTCTGAACCTCGGCGCTGTCGGCGGTATAGTGATAGTCCAGCCCGGTTTCGCCGATGCCCACGAATTTCGGATGCTTGGAAAGCATCACCAGTTCATCGACCGAGGTCAGCGGCTCTTCGGCGGCGGACATGGGATGGGTGCCCGCGGCGTAGAAGACGGGGGCATGCGCCTCTGCGATGGCGCGGACCTGCGGTTCATTGCGAAGGCGGGTGCAGATGGTGACCATGCGATGCACCCCGGCCTCCAGCGCGCGGGTAACGACCTCTGGGCGCTCGGTTTCGAAGTCGGGGAAATCGAGGTGGCAATGGCTGTCGGTGATGGCGGGCACGGGCATAATGGCTCCTTGGTTGGCCTTGGTATCTAGGATGGGGCCGGGAGGGTCAAGGCGGGCACAGGGGCCGAAATGTCAGGGCGGAAAAGGACGTGTCCACGCGTGGCGCCCAGGTTGACGCAACGACATCAAGGGCTTCCAGAGGCGAATTTACGTTTTGTCAGGATTTGGCCGATCCGGGCGGGGCCGGGAGCCGGTTGAAAATCCGGCTGCCGTTCAGCGCGTGGCAAGGTCCGCCGGGCGGGCGGTTGGGCGGATGGCAAAGGGGCCGGGGCGAAAGCCCGCGGGCCGCCCGTTGGGCCGGGGCGAGATTTCCGGGGCCTGCGCGGTGGGCGGGCCGATGCCGTCGAGCGGATCGGGCTGAAGAGCCTCCAAGACCTCGGCCAGTGCGGCGGGATCGACCGGGTCGGGCGCGGTTGTGCCGTCGGCTGTCGGGGCAGGCTGTGGCTCCGGGTCTGGCTGCGGGTCAGGCTGTGGCTCCGGCTCTGGTTCTGGCTGCGGCTCTGGCGCGGGCTGTGGATCGGGGGCCGGGGTGGGGTCCGGCTGTGCGGCTGGTTGCGGCTCTGGTTCCGGCTTTGGTTCCGGGGTCGGCGCAGGCTGCGGGATCGGCGGGGCCGGATCGGGCTGCGGTGCGGGTGCCGAAGGCGCGGCAAGTGGCGCAGGCAGTGGCGCGGGCGCGGGGCTGGCCGGGACCGGATCAACCTGCGCCAGCAGGTCCGGCGCGGAGCCTGTTTGGGGCGCAGGCGCAATCGGCGCAGGGGCGGAACTGTCAATCGGCTTTGGCGGGCGGGGCGGCGGCGCGGCCGGGCGCGGGTCGACGTTGGGCAGGGGCTCTGCGGCCAGCGCGGCAAAGCGCGGCGCGGGCTGACGCGGAGCGTCGGGGGCGACGGTCAGTGCGGCGGGCGCAAAGGCGGGCGCGGCGGTTGGCCCGGTCGGCGCGGGCAGGGCGGCGATCTGCGGCGCCTCCACCGTGGGGCGCTGTCGCGGCGTGGCGTCCGGCGCGGGCGGCGCGACGGGGGCTGTGGGCGTGGCGGGCGCGCGCGGAATGGGCGTGCGCACGGGCGTCAGCGCCTCTGCCTGTGGCGGGAGCGGCGCGGAATCGGCGCGCGGCGCGGTCGAGGCCTCTGGCATGGCGGTTTCCGGCGGGCTGTCCCAAGCGGTGACCAAGGCGGCCAGATCGGCAGAGACCGGGGCCAGCGAGAGGCCGGGGCCGGAGGTATCGCCCCCCGGCAGGGAGATGAACAGCAACAGGCCCGCATGCGCGGCGACCGCAAGGGTCAGGCAGGCGATGATGTCAAAGGCGCGCACTCTCATTTTGCGGCTCCGGCCATGACCACATCGACCCGCGCACCCCCGGCAAGCGCAAGGGCGTTCAGGGCGCGGGCAAGGTGCTGCGCCTCTGTCCCGCCTTCGGCCTGCAGCCGCACGGGACCGGCGGCGATGGCGGCGCTGATCGCCTCTGGCCCGGTCAGGGCGCCAAAGGTCAGCGTGCCGGAGCGGGCAAGGATCAACACGCGCGGCGGTGTTTGCGGCGCGTCCCCGGTGGCAAGCGCGCGGGTCGTCCCCGCAGCGGGATCGGAAAAATGCGCAGCCAGCATGAAGAACATCAGCATCAGAAAGACGACGTTGATCATGGGCACGATGGGTTCGGCCCGGGGTTTCAGCGGACCGGGCCAGAAACGTGTGGGTTTGCGCATGCGGACAGGCCCCATGGGATCACTCCACCACGGCCAGCCGCGTCAGTCCAGCCTCCTTGAGACCGGCCATCACGGCAACCATGCGGTCGATGTCCGTGCCGAGGGCGGGGCGCAGCAGGATCAGGTCGCTGTCCGATTGCATCAGGGGGGCGAGGGCCGCTGGCAGGTCGGCGACGGGCTGGCCGTTCAGGCGAAAGGCATCGGGCAGCACGGTCACAAGGCGCGGCGGGCCGGAATAGGGCGTTTGTCCGCCGGGCGCGGCCAGCAGCAGGGAAATGCCCTCACCGCCGCCAAAACGCGCCACCAGCATGAAGAAGACCAGCAACAGAAAGACCACGTCGATCATCGGCGTCAGGCTGGGCCGTCTGCGGCGCGGAGAGACGGGCAGGTTCAGCATCTACTCGGCCTCGGCCTCTGCTTCCTCTGTATAGGCCCAGGGGGTGGTGAAGACACGGGTGACCAGATCCTCCAGATCGAGGGCCAGCTGATCGGCGATGCCGTCGAAGAAGGCCAGCGCGACGCTGGCGGGGATGGCGACGGCCATGCCGGCGGCGGTGGTCAGCAGCGCCTCCCAGATGCCGCCTGCAAGGCTGGCCGGGTCGGCCTGCTGGCCGCTGTCCTGCAGCGCCTGAAAGGCGTCGATCATGCCCAACACGGTGCCCAGCAGGCCCAGCAGCGGCGCGATGGTCACGATGAGATCCAGCAGGCGCAGGCCGATGCGCGTCTCGTTCAGGACCATGCGGGCCTGACGGGCAGATTCCTCGCGCGCGTCATCCTCGGGGATCGACAGGCGCGCCTGCATGGCCGCCTGCACCACGCGGCAGCGCGGGGAGGGATCGAAGGAGATATGCGAGAGCGCCAGCGTGGTCTGCCCCTGTCCCCAGAACCGCAGGGCGGTTTCGGCATTGGCGCGTTTCCAGGTGCTGAGGCGCAGGAGTTGCAGCAGCTTCCACAGGATCAGCGTCAGGGTAAAGATCGACAGCCCGAAGATGGCCCAGAGCGCCGGGCCGCCGCGGTCGAGGAACTCAGGAATGGTGCTCAGCATGGGTGTGCCTTCGGATTGGGCCGGTCGGGGCCTTGGGATGTGATGGCATGAATTCCCACGTTTTGCACCCGTGACGGGCCGGGCGGGCGAGGCTTTGCCGGTTCCGTGTGGGATTTTATGGGACGGAGTATGGGACTGGATGGGCCGAGATGGCGAATCCCTGCCGAATCCCGGGTCATTTGCCGAATCCAGCGTGATTCGTGGGGTGGATTCGGGTTAGATCAGGTCTGTCAGCGCCGGTATCGTGGGGAGGGCAGGCGGTTCGCGGGGTTTTTCTGGGATTGGATGGGAAGTTTTTTGCCCCAATGCTCCCGTCTATATCTTGTGTGCTGCTTTGCATAGTTCCGCTAGGTTTGCGCGCGTTTTAATCTTTGAGGGTGATTTTGCCTTATTTTTCTGGGTCTGGCCACACCAAGAAGTGGCGAATTCCCGCAAAAAACAGTTGATCCCCATGTAATCCCATGGCATCCCTATGTCACACGATGAGAACGGACACGGGGCACCAAGACCCCACACACCGAACTCATAAAAACAATAAGAGCAGGTTTCATACAGGCGTCCGCTCTCATCGTGAAAACAAGGATCCGGCGCGCGGGCGAGCAGACATCCCCCCAGGTGGCGCGCGCAGTCGGAGACACCCGCTCAGCGGGTCAGGCGGCGGGTTGATCAATGGCAGCTGATCAACCCGCCGTATTTCGTTTCAAACCGGGGGAATGAGGGGCCGTGGGCAGTGAGCCGCAGGCTGAGGTTCAGAGGTGAACATCGACTGAAGGTCGATAGCAAGGGGCGGATGTCTATTCCCGCCTCGTTTCGCCGTGTCCTCGAAGCTGGTGACCCCGACTGGAACCCCGAGTCCAAGGAAAACGCCAATCCCTTCCTCGTGATGGTGTCCGGCAATCCCAAGCTGGACCATCTGGAAGTCTATACCGTCGAAGAGATCGAGCGCATCGAAGCGCGGATCGAAAAGCTGAAGGCGGGACCCGAAAAAGCCTATCTGACCAAGGTCTACTCGGCCGGCGCGACCTATGCCGCCGTCGATGACACCGGGCGCATCGTGCTGCCCGCGCGGTTCCGTGAGCGGTTTGCCATCGGAACCGAGGCCTGGGCCGTGGCCAGCCTGAACAAGTTCCAGATCTGGAGCGCGGACCGCTACGTGCCGACCGACGCCATCGAAGAAGTGGATCTGCCGGTCGACCTGCCGGACGACCCGATGGAACTGCTGGACTCCCTGGAGGATCTTTAAGTGGCTGGGCCGGCGGCGGACCCCGGCGGCGCGCCTCATGTCCCGGTGCTGCTGCGTCCCTTGCTGGAGCTGGTGGCGCCGGTTGAAGGCGTCTGGATCGATGGCACGCTGGGCGCGGGCGGCTACACGCGCGGGTTGCTGGAGGCGGGCGCCGATCGGGTGATCGGGATCGACCGTGATCCGCTGGCGCATGAGATGGCGCGGGAGTGGGGCGCAGAATACGGCGACCGGCTGGCCCTGTGGCAGTGCAATTTCGCACAGATGGATGAGGCGGCAGAGGCCGTGGACGGCGTGGTGCTGGACCTTGGCGTGTCGTCGATGCAGCTGGACCGGGCCGAGCGCGGCTTTTCCTTCATGAAGGACGGGCCGCTGGACATGCGGATGGGGCAGGCGGGGCCGTCGGCGGCGGATCTGGTGAATTCGGTCGATGAGGCCGAACTGGCCAATATCCTGTATATATACGGTGAAGAGCGGCAATCGCGCCGGATCGCGCGCGCCATCGTGCAGGACCGTCCCTTTGACCGCACCCTGCCACTGGCCGAGTTGATCGAGCGGGCGATCGGGCGCACCAAGCCGGGGCAGGCCCATGCGGCCACCCGCAGCTTTCAGGCGCTGCGGATTGCGGTGAACGGCGAATACGACGCGCTGTGGCAGGGGCTGATGGCCGCCGAGCGGGTGCTCAAACCCGGCGGGCGGCTGGCGGTCGTGACCTTCCATTCGGTCGAAGACCGCATGGTGAAACGCTTTTTCCAGTTGCATGGCGACAAGAAGACCCACGTCAACCGCTATGCCACCGACGCCGTCGAGGCGACGGAACCCTTTGAGGTGCTGACGCGCAAGGCCGTTGGTCCGGACGCCGAAGAGCTGAAGGTCAACCCCCGGTCGCGTTCGGCCAAGCTGCGCGTCGGGCGCCGGACGGATGTGCCCGCGCGGCCCGTCGAGGCGGCGGAGCTGTCAATGCCGCAGATGGCGGCGAAATCCACCAAGACCACAAGGAAACGTTGAGATGCGCAGCCTGTTGTTCCTGCTCTCGGCCCTCGCGGTCATCGGGTCCGGCTACTGGGCCTATCACGAAAACTATCGCACGCAGGCGGAACTGGACAACGTGGACGACCTGCGGCGCGAAATCGGCGCGGCGCGCGAACGCCTTGCCATCCTGCGTGCCGAATGGGCCTATCTGAACCGCCCTGACCGCCTGCAGGACCTGACGGTGCTGAATTTCGGCCGTCTGGGCCTGTTGCCGCTGCGCCCGGACCAGTTCGCCGGTATCGATCAGATCGCCTATCCGCAGCCTGAGGTCTACGACCTGACACAGCCGATCGACGTCACCTCCTACGGAGCGACGAACCCATGACACGCATTCCCCTGCGCCCGCTGGCACGCATCCTGGAGGCCCGCCAGAACGGCGAGAACCCCGACAACATCGAACGTGAAAACCTGCGCCTGCGGCACGAGGACATGCGCGACCGCCTGCGCCTGCGCGCCGAGGGCCGTCTGCTGGTGCTGGCGGTGATGTTCGTCTGCGCCTATGGGCTGATCGGGGCCAAGATGGGGATGCTGTCGGCCTCTGAGCCGGAAGAACCGCGCGGCCATGCGACCGGCGCCTCAATCATCTCGACCCGTGCCGATATCATCGACCGGCAGGGGCGGGTGCTGGCCACCAACATGTCGACCCACAGCCTGTATGCGCATCCGCACCAGATGGTTGATCCGGTCGGGGCGGCCAAGGCGCTGGCCAAGATCTTTCCCGAGATGGAAGTGGAGAAACTGGTCAAGCGGTTCACCGACCCCAAGCGCAAGTTCATCTGGGTGAAGCAGAAACTCAGCCCGGAACAGATGCAGGCGGTGCATGACATCGGTGAGCCGGGCCTGTTGTTCGGTCCGCGCGAAATGCGGCTTTATCCCAACGGTGCGCTGGCGGCGCATGTGCTGGGCGGCGCACGCTTTGGCAAGCAGGGCGTCGCATCGGCCGAGGTGGTCGGCACCGCGGGCATCGAGAAGTATTTCGATACCGAATTGCAGGATCCGGCCCGCCAGGGCGCGCCGCTGCAACTGTCCATCGACCTGTCCATTCAGGCCGCGACCGAAGAAGTGCTGGACGCGGGCATGAAGCTCTTGAACGCCAAAGGCGCGGCCAGCGTGCTGATGGATGTCTATACCGGCGAGGTGATCGCCGTTGCCTCGCTGCCGGATTTCGACCCGAACGACCGTCCGCGCCCCCCGACCGAAGGCAACCCCAGCGACAGCCCGTTGTTCAACCGGGCGGTGCAGGGGGTCTATGAGCTTGGCTCGACCTTCAAGATCCTGACCGCCGCGCAGGCGATCCAGCTGGGTCTGGTGAACAAGGACACGATGATCGACACCGCGCCCCCGTTCAAGGTGGGCGGCCACAAGATCGGCGAGTTCAACAACAAGAATTACGGCACGCTGTCGGTCGAGGATGTGATCGTGCGCAGCTCCAACCGGGGCACCGGAAAGCTGGCGCTGATGATCGGGCGCGAGCGGCAGCAGAGCTTTCTGAAGAACCTTGGCATGTTCGATGCGCCGACGCTGGAGATTGTCGAGGCGAAGGGGGGCAAGCCGCTGATCCCCGCGCGCTGGACCGATCTGTCTGCGGTGACGATTTCCTATGGTCACGGGATTTCGGTGACGCCGGTACATCTGGCTGCGGCCTATGCGATGCTGGGCAATGGCGGGCATGTTGTGGAACCGACCCTGTTGAAACGGGACAAGCCGCTGTTGGGTGACAAGCTGGTGCGCGACAACGTGGCGGCGGTATCGCGCGACATGCTGCGCAAGGTGGTGAACGATCCCAAGGGCACCGCCAGC
The DNA here is from genome assembly GCF_052266595.1 of Antarctobacter jejuensis. Lineage (NCBI taxonomy): Bacteria > Pseudomonadati > Pseudomonadota > Alphaproteobacteria > Rhodobacterales > Roseobacteraceae > Antarctobacter > Antarctobacter jejuensis. The sequence continues at coordinate 275,037 of NZ_JBQQXJ010000003.1, forward strand.
TTTGCCGAGGTGGCGGGCTATCACGTGGGCGGCAAGACCGGCACGGCAGACAAACCCAAGGAACGCGGGGGCGGTTATTACGACGACAAGGTGATCGCCACCTTCGCCGCGCTGTTCCCGGCCCATGACCCGCAATACGTGCTGATCGTGACGCTGGACGAGCCGGTGGAAACCTCCGGCAAGAAGCCGCGCAGGACCGCCGGTTGGACCGCCGTTCCGGTGGCCGCCCAGATGATCGAACGGATTGCGCCGCTTCTGGGCTTGCGTCCCTCCTACGATCAGAGGCATTTGAAGACGTCGACGACCGCCTCCGACTGAGGCGTGTGAGGTATGTGACCGGATCGCTGGGGGGCGACACACTATGGCTGCGGAGCGCAAGATCATCAGCAAGAGCCTGTCGGAACTGGGCCTGAGGGCGCGGGGCGGCCGCGAGGCGACCGTGACCGGGCTGGCCGTGGACAGCCGCGAGGTAAAGGACGGCTTCCTCTTTGCCGCGCTGCCGGGTACCCGCGTGCATGGCGGTGAGTTCATCCAGTATGCGCTGCGGATGGGGGCCGGGGCCGTGCTGACCGATGCGGTGGGCGCCAAGATCGCCGAAGATGAACTGGCCGGGTCTGACGCCGCGCTGATCATTGCCGAAGATCCGCGTCAGGCGCTGGCCTATACCGCCGCGCTGTGGTTCGGCGGGCAGCCCGATACGGTGGTTGCGGTCACCGGCACCAATGGCAAGACATCGGTGGCGACCTTTACCCGGCAGATCTGGCAGGAGCTGGGCCTGCGGGCGATCAACCTTGGCACCACCGGCGTCGAGGGCGACTGGCAGGCGCCGCTGCAGCACACCACGCCGGAGCCGATCACCCTGCACCGGATGCTGTCGGGCGCGGCGCAGGCCGGGGTGACCCATGCCGCGATGGAGGCATCGTCCCACGGATTGGCACAGCGTCGGCTGGACGGTGTGACGCTGGCAGCGGCTGGCTTTACCAACTTCACGCAGGATCACCTAGATTACCACGAAAGCTTTGACGAGTATTTCGCCGCCAAGGCGGGGCTTTTCGCGCGGGTGCTGCCAGAGGATGGCGTGGCCGTGATCAACATCGACGATCCGCGCGGCGTGGACATGCTGGCCATTGCGCGGGCGCGAGGGCAGGAAGTGATGACCGTGGGCCGCGAAGCGGCGGACCTGTGCCTTGAGGCGCAGCGCTTTGACGCCACGGGTCAGGAAATCCGGCTGAGTTTCGAAGGGCTTGTGCGGCAGGAACGGTTGCCGCTGATCGGTGGATTCCAGGCCGAGAACATCCTTGTGGCCGCCGGGCTGGTGATTGCCTGTGGCGGCGATCCGGAGGATGTGTTCGACGTGCTGCCCCTGCTGGGCACGGTGCGTGGGCGGATGCAGCTGGCCGCGAAACGCGACAACGGTGCGGCGGTCTTTGTCGATTACGCCCATACGCCGGATGCCGTCGCAACCGCCTGTCAGGCGCTGCGTCCGCATGTGATGGGCCGCCTGATCGCCATTGTCGGCGCGGGCGGCGACCGGGACAAGGGCAAGCGCCCGCTGATGGGCATGGCGGCGGCGGAACATGCGGACAGCGTGATCGTCACCGACGACAACCCGCGGACCGAAGACCCGGCCACGATCCGTCGCGCGGTCATTAACGGCGCCCCCGAGGCGCTGGAAGTAGCGGACCGCGCCGAGGCGATCCTGCGCGGTGTCGACGGGCTGGGGCCGGGCGATGCGCTGCTGATCTGCGGCAAGGGCCATGAGACCGGGCAGATCGTCGGCGACACGGTCTATCCCTTCGACGATGTGGAACAGGCCAGTGTGGCGGTGGCGGCGCTGGACGGGAAGGGCCTATGAGCGACCCTCTCTGGACCTCTGCCGAGGCGGTTGCCGCCACCGGCGGCACGACACCCTGTGACTGGCAGGCCAACGGCGTCTCCATCGACACGCGCACCCTTGAACCCGGCGACCTGTTCGTGGCGCTGAAGGCGGCGCGCGATGGCCATGACTTTGTGCAGCAGGCGCTGGACAAGGGCGCGGCGGCAGCACTTGTGTCGCATGTGCCCGAGGGGGTGGACCCCTCCGCGCCGCTCTTGCTGGTCGAGGACGTGCAGGCCGGGCTTGAAGCACTGGGAGAGGCGGCGCGCAGGCGCACGCGGGCCAAGGTGGTTGCCGTGACCGGATCGGTCGGCAAGACCTCGACCAAGGAGATGCTGCGCACGGTTCTGGCGGGGCAGGGCAGCGTTCATGCCGCCGAAAAGAGCTATAACAACCACTGGGGTGTGCCGCTGACGCTGGCCCGGATGCCGCGCGACGTGGATTTCGCGGTGATCGAGATCGGCATGAACCACCCCGGGGAAATCGCGCCCCTGGCCCGCATGACGCGGCCCGACGTGGCGATGGTGACAACCGTGGCGCCCGCGCATCTTGCGGCCTTTGAAAACCTCGAAGGCATCGCGCATGAGAAGGCATCCATCTTTGACGGGCTGGCGGCCTATGGCACCGCCGTTTTCAATGGTGACCTGCCGGTCAGCCATATCCTGCGCGACAAAGCGCAGGAGGGGCGGCGCTGGGCCGTGGGCTTTGGCGAGAAGGCCTGTAACCAGTACCGGCTGGTGATCGCCACGATCCGCGACGACTGTACCGTGGCGCGGGGCCGTGCCGGAGTTGAATCGCGCCTGTTCAAGGTGATGGCGCCGGGCCGGCACTTTGCCGTCAACGCCATGGGCGTGCTGGCGGTGGCGGATGCGCTGGGGCTGGACCCGGCGCTGACGGTGATCGGGCTGGGCCAGTGGCACGCGGGCGCGGGCCGGGGCCAGAGAGAGCAGATCGTGCTTGATCCGGTGGACGCACGCAAAAGCGTCGAACTGATCGACGATGCCTACAATGCCAATCCCGCCTCACTGGCCGCCTCTTTGGAGGTGCTGGCCGCAGCAGAGCCGCGCAACGGTGTCGGCCGGGTCGAACGGGGCCGCCGCATCGCCTACCTTGGCGATATGAAAGAGCTGGGGTCTCAGGAGGTTGCACTGCACCGTGCCGTGGCGCAGGTGCCCGCGATCGAACACATCGACATCGTGCATTGCATCGGCCCGCTGATGCGGCACCTCTGGCAGGATCTGCCGACCGAGAAACGCGGTCACTGGACCGAAACAGCGGACAAGATGGCCCAGCGTGTGGCGCGGGATCTGGACGCGGGTGACGTGGTGTTAGCCAAGGGATCGTTGTCGATGGGCGTGGGGCGCGTGGTTGACGCGATCCGGAAATTGCGCCAAGCGACACCGGACCTTGAGGGGTAGAGAGGGTAAAACATGCTTTTCTGGCTGACAGAGCTCAGCGACGGCGGCGACGTCTTCAACCTCTTTCGCTATATCACCTTCCGTGCCGGTGGGGCCTTTCTGACCGCGCTGGTCTTTGGGTTCCTCTTTGGCCGTCCGCTGATCAACGTGCTGCGCAAGCGGCAGGGCAAGGGCCAGCCGATCCGTGACGACGGCCCCGAGGGGCATTTCGTCAAGGCGGGAACGCCGACGATGGGCGGCCTGCTGATCATCGGCGCGCTTGTGACCTCGACCCTGCTGTGGGCGCGGTTGGACAATCCCTTTGTCTGGATCGTGCTGTTCGTGACCATCGCCTATGCGGCCATCGGTTTTGCCGACGATTACGCCAAGGTGAGCAAGCAGAACACCGCAGGTGTGTCGGGTAAGGTGCGGCTTTTGCTGGGCTTCATCATCGCGGGGATCGCGGGCTACTGGTCCTCGCTCTATCACCCCGATGAGCTGTCGTACTCGCTGGCCTTCCCGATCTTCAAGGATGCGCTGCTGTACCTTGGGTTCTTCTTCATCCCCTTTGCGATGATCGTGATCGTGGGCGCGGCCAATGCGGTGAACCTGACCGACGGGCTGGACGGGCTGGCCATCATGCCGGTGATGATCGCCACCTCGACGCTGGGCGTGATCGCCTATGCGGTGGGCCGGGTCGATTTTTCGGAATATCTGGACGTGCATTATGTGCCCGGCACCGGCGAAATCCTGATCTTTGCGGCCGGTGTTGCGGGCGGCGGTCTGGGCTTTTTGTGGTACAACGCGCCCCCCGCGGCGGTGTTCATGGGCGATACCGGGTCGCTGGCCCTTGGCGGTGCCCTTGGCGCGATTGCGGTGGCGACCAAGCACGAGATCGTGCTGGCCATCGTCGGCGGGCTGTTCGTGGTCGAGGCGCTGTCAGTCATCATCCAGGTGCTGTATTTCAAGCGGACGGGGAAACGCGTGTTCCTGATGGCGCCGATCCACCACCACTATGAGAAAAAGGGCTGGGCCGAGCCGACCATCGTGATCCGCTTCTGGATCATCTCGCTGATCCTTGCGATCATCGGTCTGGCGACGCTGAAAGTCCGGTAAATCAGCGGCTTGTGCCGCCATTCTGAAGTGACGGGAGAGGGGCCATGATCCCTGTGCGCGGGTTTGACGGTGCGGTTGTGGCGGTTCTTGGGCTGGGCCGGTCCGGCCTGTCGGCGGCGCGGGCGCTGCGTGAGGGCGGCGCGCAGGTCGTGGTCTGGGACGACACGCCCTCTGCGCGGGACCGGGCCGAGGCTGAGGGGTTCGAGGCGCGGCGGCTGGACCGGCCAGAGGCCTTTGACGATGTCGCCTGCCTTGTGACCTCTCCCGGTATCCCGCATCTCTATCCGCAGCCCAATGCCGTGATCGCGGCAGCGCTGCGGGCGGGCGTGCCGGTAGACAATGACATCGGGCTGTTTTTCAAGAGTTTGGGGGAGGGCTGGGACGCCTATGACGTGCCGCCAAAGGTGATTGCGGTCACCGGGTCGAACGGCAAATCCACGACCTCTGCCCTGATCCATCATATGCTGACCGCCGCCGGTCGGTCCAGCCAGTTGGCGGGCAACATCGGGCGCGGCGTGCTGGACATTGACCCGCCCGAGGATGGCGGGGTGGTGGTGCTGGAACTGTCCAGCTACCAGACCGAACTTGCCCGCAGCCTGACCCCGGACGTGGCTGTTTTCACGAATTTTTCCGCCGATCATCTGGACCGGCACGCGGGGCTGGGCGGCTATTTTGCGGCCAAGCGTCGGCTGTTCGCCGAGGGCGGGCCGGACCGGGCCGTGATCGGGGTGGATGAGGTCGAGGGGCAGTTCCTGGCCGGGCAACTGTCCGAAGGGCGGGCGGATGACCGGGTGATCCGGGTTTCCAGCGGTTCGAAGCTGGCGGGTCCGGGATGGTATGTCTTTGCCCGCAAGGGGTTTCTGGCGGAATGGCGCAAGGGGCGGCAGATGGGCGCCATCGACCTGCGTGAGATCGGGGGCCTGCCGGGGGCGCACAACCATCAGAACGCCTGCGCCGCCTATGCCGCCTGCCGGAGCCTTGGCCTTGGCCCGCGCGAGATCGAGGCCGGGATGCGCAGCTTTGCCGGTCTGCCGCATCGCAGCCAGCGCGTGGCAGAGATGAAGGGCGTCACCTATGTCAATGATTCAAAGGCGACAAACGTTGATTCCGCCCTGAAGGCACTGCAAGCCTTTGCCAAGATCCGCTGGGTCTGCGGCGGGTTGATGAAAGAGGGCGGGCTGGAGGCCTTGGAGCCGGGTCTGTCCCATGTGGTGCGGGCTTATGTGATCGGACGTGAGGCCGAAAGCTTTGCCCTGCAACTGCCCGGTATCGAGGCGGAAATCTGCACCGACATGGCCACGGCCGTGGCGCGGGCCAGTGCTGACGCGGAGTCCGGTGACGTGGTCCTGCTGGCCCCGGCGGCGGCCAGTTTCGATCAGTATGACAATTTCGAGAAACGCGGGGAGGATTTCATCGCCTGCGTCAGATCAGAGATCGGCGCGGAATAATCCCGCGCGTTTAGGTGCTTGCGATGTGGCGTCCGGCGGCCACGGCGGACGACCAAGCCCATTGAAAATTGTAGCCGCCCAGCCAGCCGGTGACATCGACGGCCTCGCCGATCACGTAGAGGCCCGGAAGATGCTTTGACATCATGGTTTTGGAATCCAAGCCGTCCGTGCTGACCCCGCCCAGCGTGACCTCTGCCGTGCGATAGCCCTCGGATCCGGTCGGTTTCAGGTGCCAATGGGTGAGTTGCTCTGTCAGGGCATCTATCCGCGCGTCCGACAGATCCGCGACATTCCCTTTGAGATCAAAGTCCTGCGCGAGGAAGGTGACAAGGCGGGAGGGCAGGTGCTGGGCAAGGGCTGTGGTCAGCGCCTGACGGCCCTCGGTCTGCCGCATCTGCCTGAGGCTGCCTGGAAAATCCGTCTGCGGCAGCAGGTTGACGGTGATCTCCTCACCCTCGCGCCAATAGCTGGAGATCTGCAGGATCGCCGGGCCGGACAGGCCGCGATGGGTGAACAGCAGCGCCTCGGGAAAGCTGGCCTTGTCGTTCGAAATCAGGGTGTCGGTCGAGACCCCCGCTAGCGGTGCAAAGCGGTCGCCAAAGGTCAGCGGCACGAGGGCGGGGCGGGTATCGGTGATCTGGTGGCCGAACTGTCGGGCGATGTCATAGGCAAGGCCGGTGGCGCCCATCTTGGGGATGGATTTGCCGCCGGTGGCGAGGATCAGGTTTTTGGATGTGATCTCAACCGGCTCGCCATTGCGTTCAACGCGGGTGCGGAACAACCCATCGGCATGGCGGACGGAGTTGAACGTGGTTTGCAGCCAGAGCTGCGCGCCGGATTTCTCCATCTCCTTCAGGAGCATATCGACGATCTGCGTGGATTTCCCGTCACAGAACAGTTGGCCAAGCGTCTTTTCATGCCAGGCAATGCCGTATCGCCCGACAAGATCGAGGAAATCCCACTGCGTGTAACGCGCCAGCGCGGATTTCATGAAATGCGGGTTCTGCGACAGGAAGGCATTGGGATCGCAATGCATATTCGTGAAGTTGCAGCGCCCGCCGCCGGAGATGCGGATCTTTTCGCCGGGCTTTTTCGCGTGGTCGATAACAAGGGTATCCGGCCCCGCGTGGGCGGCGGCCATCATGCCGGCGGCACCGGCGCCAAGGATCAGGGTTGAGACGTGCATGGGCCGCGCAATAGGGCCAATCCGGGGATTTGACCAGCGGTTTGGCGGCAGGTTGCGGATCGGCCAGCGCCTGAAAACGCCGTGAAAAGCAATCCTGCCTGTTCCCGCCGTCGCGGGGCGTTGCGCGGGAAACACAACGGCCATCAGGGACGGCGAATTCTTTGGCGCAGCAGACAAATTCGCGGTAGACTGATCAACAGACCCGGAAAACGGGCGGTTCGAGGCAGTAGAGCGGTGTTTAGATGACAGAGATGGTGTATGGCACGGTGCCCGTTGCGGGCGGCGAGCCTGTCCTGCCCAAGTGGTGGCGGACGGTGGACAAGTGGACCTTGTCCTGCATTCTCATGCTTTTCAGTATTGGTTTGCTGCTGGGGCTGGCGGCCTCGCCGCCGCTGGCGGAGCGGATCGGATTGCCACCGTTCTACTATGTGCAGCGGCAGGCGTTTTTCGGCGGGCTGGCGATGGTGGCGATGATCCTCACCTCGATGATGACGCCGGTCATGGTGCGCCGCGCGGCGGTGCTGGGCTTTGTGGTGGCGTTTGTCGCGCTGGCGCTGTTGCCGGTGCTGGGCACCGACTTCGGCAAGGGGGCGGTGCGCTGGTACAGCCTTGGGTTCGCCAGCGTGCAGCCGTCGGAATTCCTGAAACCAGTCTTCGTGATCGTCGCGGCCTGGCTGATGGCGGCAGGGCAGGAACTGGCCGGGCCTCCGGGGCGGCTCTATTCCTTTGTGCTGATGATCTCGATCGTGCTGATGCTGGCCTTTCAACCAGACTTTGGTCAGGCGGCGCTGGTGCTGTTTGGCTGGGGTGTCATGTGGTTCGTCGGCGGCGCGCCGATGCTGTTGCTGGTTGGGCTGGCGGGGCTGGTCGTGTTGGGCGGGATGTTCGCCTACAACAACTCAGAACACTTTCAGCGCCGGTTCGACGGCTTTCTGAACCCCGAAGTCGATCCGACCTCGCAACTGGGTTATGCGGAAAACGCGATCCGCGAAGGCGGGTTTCTGGGGGTCGGCGTGGGTGAAGGCACGGTGAAATGGAGCCTGCCGGACGCACATACGGATTTCATCATCGCGGTGGCGGCCGAGGAATACGGGCTGATCATGGTGATGGCGGTTCTGGCGCTTTACGCGACCATCGTCATGCGCTGTTTCATGCGGCTGATGCGGGAACGTGATCCGTTCATCCGTCTGGCGGGCACCGGGCTTGCGGCGATGTTCGGCGTGCAGGCGATGATCAACATGGGCGTCGCGGTGCGGTTGCTGCCGGCCAAGGGCATGACGCTGCCGTTTGTCAGCTATGGTGGATCATCCCTGATCGCGGGCGGGATCGCCGTGGGGATGTTGCTGGCCTTTACACGTGTCCGGCCGCAGGGAGACATTCGTGACATCCTGCGCGGCCGTGGCCGTTGAGCCATGATCCGTGCGCGATAACCTGCCGGCTTTCCCCTAGTGATGGACGGTTGCGCGGGGATGGTATATCGGCGCGTGGATCTGTGACGGAGTGGGTAAATGGGCGAGCGCAAGCCTTTGCTGGTGATGGCGGCGGGTGGCACCGGGGGACATATGTTCCCCGCGCAGGCGCTTGCCGAAATCATGCTGGCGCGCGGCTGGCGGGTGAAGCTGTCGACCGATGCGCGCGGCGCACGGTACACCGGTGCCTTTCCCGAAGGGGTCGAGATCGAAACGGTCGCTTCGGCCACCTTTGACCGGGGAGGAGTGCTGGCCAAGGCGGCGGTGCCGTTCCGGCTGACCTCGGGGGTGATGTCCGCGATCTTTGGCATGCGGCGCGACAAGCCGGATGTGGTGGTGGGCTTTGGCGGCTATCCCAGCGTTCCGGCCCTGACCGCGGCCTGGTTGCTGAAACTTCCGCGGATGATCCATGAACAGAACGGCGTCTTGGGCCGGGTGAACACATGGTTCGCGCCCAAGGTCGATGTGATGGCCTGCGGCACATGGCCGACCGAATTGCCCGAAGGGGTCGAGGGCGTGCATACCGGCAACCCGGTGCGTCAGGCGGTCTGGGACCGGGCGGGCGCGGGGTATATCGCGCCGGGGCCCTATCCGATGTCGATCCTCGTGATTGGTGGGTCGCAGGGCGCGCGCGCCTTGTCGGACGTGGTGCCGCCTGCGATTGCCGCCTTGCCGCTGGACATGGTCGGCAACCTGCGGGTCAGCCATCAGGCCCGCGAAGAAGACGTGGAGCGGGTGGCCACCTATTACGCCGAACATGGGCTGGACGCGGATGTGCAGCCGTTTTTCCACGATGTGCCCGCGCGGATGAGCGAGGCACAGCTGGTGATTTCGCGCGCGGGCGCCTCCTCGGTCGCGGATATCGCGGTGATCGGGCGGCCCAGCATCCTGATCCCCTATCCCCATGCCACGGGCGACCACCAGACGGTGAATGCTCAGGCGCTGGTGGATGCGGGCGCGGCGATCCGGATGCCGGAAAGCAGGCTGACAATCGAAGAGCTGACTGCGGCAATCCATGCCGTGTTGTCGAACGAAACGGGTGGGATCCGCATGGCGCAGGCGGCGCTGCGGGTCGGCAAGCCGGAAGCGGCCCAGCATCTGGCGGCGCTGGTCGAAGAACTGGCGGGACGAACAACAAAACAAGAAGAGGGACTGGCGGATGAAGGACCTGGCGATTGAGCGGAGCGCCTGCATGACCGGAGCGACGAAACTGCCCGGCGACGTGGGCGCGATCCATTTTGTGGGCATTGGCGGTATCGGCATGTCGGGCATCGCCGAGGTGCTGCTGAACCACGGCTACAAGGTGCAGGGATCTGACCTGAAGGCCTCGAAGATTACCCAGCGGCTGACGGATCTGGGCGCGCTTGTCCACGAGGGCCAGCGGGCCGAGAACCTCGAAGGCGCCGACGTGGTGGTGATTTCCTCCGCGATCAAACCGGGCAACCCGGAACTGGACGAAGCGCGTCGGCGCGGTCTGCCGGTGGTGCGCCGGGCCGAGATGCTGGCCGAGCTGATGCGGCTGAAATCCAACGTGGCGGTGGCAGGCACCCATGGCAAGACGACCACCACCACGATGGTCGCCACGCTGCTGGACGCCGGTGAGTTCGACCCGACCGTGGTGAACGGCGGCATCATCCATGCCTATGGCTCCAACGCGCGGATGGGGCAGGGTGAATGGATGGTGGTGGAGGCCGACGAAAGTGACGGCACCTTCAACCGGCTGCCCGCAACCGTGGCCATCGTGACCAACATCGACCCCGAGCACATGGAACATTGGGGCTCGATCGAGAACCTGCGCAAGGGGTTCTATGATTTCGTGTCGAACATCCCCTTTTACGGGCTGGCGGTCTGCTGCACCGACCACCCTGAGGTGCAGGCGCTGGTCGGTCGGGTGACCGACCGCCGCGTGGTGACCTACGGGTTCAACGCGCAGGCGGACGTGCGGGCCGTGGGGCTGACCTACAAGGCGGGCGTGGCGCATTTCGACGTGGTGTTCCAGCAGACCGGCGAGGTGATCGAGGGCATGACCCTGCCGATGCCGGGTGATCACAACGTGTCCAACGCCCTGTCGGCCATCGCCGTGGCGCGCCACCTTGGCATGGCGGGGGATGAGATCCGCGAGGCGCTGGCCAAGTTCGGCGGCGTGAACCGGCGCTTTACCAAGGTGGGTGAGGTGAACGGCGTCACCATCATCGACGATTACGGCCACCACCCGGTGGAGATCGCCGCCGTGCTCAAGGCCGCGCGGCAGGCCAGCGAGGGGCGGGTGATCGCGGTGCATCAGCCGCACAGGTATTCGCGCTTGTCGCATCACTTCGAGGAATTCTGCTCGTGCTTCAACGAGGCGGATGTTGTGGCGATTGCCGAGGTCTTTGCCGCCGGTGAAGAGCCCATTCCGGGCGCGTCGCGGGATGACCTGGTGGCGGGGCTGGTGCGGCATGGCCACCGTCATGCGCGGGCGATCCGCGACGAGGACGATCTGGAGCGGCTGGTCCGCGAGCAGGCGCAGCCGGGCGATATGGTGGTCTGCCTTGGGGCGGGGACGATTTCGACCTGGGCCAACGGGCTGCCGGCGCGGCTGGAAAAGGCGGCGGGGTGAACCCCGCCCTACGGGCTGTCCACGCGTGGACAGCTTAGGGGGAATGCCAGATCAATGGGTTACAAGGACGGTTTTACTGTCTGTTAACGGTCGGCCCCCTTTGGGGCCGGCTTTTTTGTTGGGGGATGGGGGACGTTATGCCAGAGGCATGCTTTCAGCATGACCCCCATCGCGCGAGGCGCGATACCCCCGAGGTATTTGGAAAACCAAAGAACCCCTGGGCAAGCGTTTGCCTTCTTCGGGCTTCCAAATACCCTCGGGGGAGTCGACCGCACGCGCGGCGGGGGCAGCGCCCCCTTTTCCCTGTGATCAGCATGCCCCATCCACGGGCTTGGAATGGGCCGTCCTCCCCGCTTTTCTGCAATTGCATTCATTGAGGGCTTGTCTGAAAAGGCTTTTGGGCGCAGGATATTGCCACCTCTGGGGGGCACGGAGGGCGAAACGATGACGATATCCCTGATACTGGCCTGTGCCTGGGCGGTTCTTGCGAACCTTTTGGCCATGCTTCCCTCCCGCGACAATCACTGGACGCGCGCCTATGTGCTGATCGCATTGGGCATCCCGCTTGTGGGCTATGTGACCTATGAAAACGGCCCCTGGGTCGGGCTGTTCGTGCTGTTCGCGGGGATGAGCGTGTTGCGCTGGCCGCTGCGCTACCTGTTGCGCTGGCTGCGCCATTCGGTGACGCGGGCCTGAGCGCGCCGCGCGGGGCTTTTCCAGAATTAGCGGGTCCGGGATTCCGGACTGTGACGCCTGCCGCCAATGCCGCAGAATTTCCCTATACCCAAAGGGGAAATGTCATGCTGCTTGCCATTCCGTTTTCGAGCTTTCTGATCGGCCTGATCCTGGGCCATGCCACCATGCGCCGCGCCGGTCCCGAGGCCGCGCTGAGCCTGATGCTGCTTTTGAGCGGCGGCGCGCTTTACCTGCTGTGGCGCGAGAGTTTTACCGTGGGCCTCGATGTCTTTGTCTATACGCTGGCCTTTTGGGGCGCGGCCCTGCCTGCGGTGATCGCCAGCGGGATGGGCGCGCTGCTGGGCTGGGCCGAAGGGGACCGCGTGCCCCTGCGGGCCGAGGCCTGAACCGTGGTTTTCCTGATCCCCGTCGTAGCCCTGTCGATCGGTCTGGGTGCCGGATGGATCGCCCTGCGGATGGGCCGGGGGATCGTGGCGGCGTTGCTGGCGCTGATGCTGGTCGCGGGTATCCTGTGGATGGTCATCGAACAAGAGGCCGCGACCGGGCTGGATGGGCTGACCTATGCGCTGATCTGGTTCCTGATGCTGATGCCCGCGCTGTTGGGCTTGGGCGTCGGATCGGGCATCGGACATTGGCGGCGGATCCGGCGGAGGACAGCAGAGGCGGCATGAACCCCCTTGCAGGAAACGCGCCGGGGCCCTAGCAACCGGCGCATGACAGATTTGCCCACTCCACGCGGACGGCTGACCCCGGACCGCCCCCTGAATGACCTGACATGGCTGCGCGTTGGCGGACCGGCGGACTGGCTGTTCCAGCCGGCGGATCGGGACGATCTGTGCGCCTTTCTGGCGGAGTTGCCGGGCGATGTGCCGGTCTTCCCCATGGGCGTCGGATCGAACCTGATCGTGCGCGATGGCGGGATCCGCGCGCTGGTGATCCGTTTGGGGCGCGGGTTCAACGGGATCACGGTCGAAGGCACGCGGGTGCGGGCCGGGGCGGCGGCGCTGGACGCGCATGTGGCCAAGCGCGCGGCGGAGGGCGGGGTGGACCTGACCTTTTTGCGCACCATCCCCGGCAGCATTGGCGGCGCGGTGCGGATGAACGCGGGCTGCTATGGGTCATATGTGGCCGATCACCTAATCGAGGTGACGGCGGTGACCCGCGCGGGCGAGGTGGTCACGCTGCCCGCGGCGGAATTGAACCTGCGCTATCGGCAAAGCGATCTGCCCGACGGATGGGTTCTGGTGGAGGCGCTGTTCGAGGGCGCAGCGGGCGATCCCGAGGAACTGGCCGCGCGGATGGAGGCGCAGCTGAAGAAGCGCGACGAGACGCAGCCGACCAAGGACCGCACCGCGGGCAGCACCTTTCGCAATCCGGCGGGGTTTTCCTCGACCGGGAAGGCGGATGATACCCATGAGCTGAAAGCGTGGAAGGTGATCGACGACGCCGGGATGCGCGGGGCCGTGCAGGGCGGTGCGCAGATGTCGCCCAAACATTCCAACTTTCTGGTCAATACGGGCGGCGCCACGGCGGCCGATCTGGAAGGTCTGGGCGAAGAGGTGAGAAAAAGGGTTTTCCAAGAGTCTGGAATAGAGTTACACTGGGAAATCATGCGGGTCGGTGAACCGACGCGCGACTAAGGCCCCGTATCAAGATACAAAACAGAGCAGGGGCCCCGCGACCACAGGCAGGTTGCATCACGATCAAGGCGGGCAAAACCGCCGTATAAAGGGCAAGCGTGGGGCGCATTGGCATTCCCACGGGAACGAGGGGGTAAACCCCTCTGGACAGTTGAGGCGATTTGGGAATGTCGAGCAGGACACTCCCGAAAGTGGTGGTGTTGAAAGGCGGACCCTCGGCAGAGCGCGAGGTGTCGCTTGTCTCCGGACGCGAATGCGCCGCCGCTTTGAGGGGCGAAGGTTACAAGGTTACAGAACTGGACGCTGGCGCGGACCTGGCCGAACGGCTGGGGGAGACCGCGCCTGATGTCGTGTTCAACGCGCTGCACGGGCGGTGGGGCGAGGATGGCTGTGTGCAGGGGATGCTGGAATGGCTGCGCATTCCCTATACGCATTCCGGGGTTCTGGCCTCTGCCCTTGCCATGGACAAGGAAAAGACCAAGGAAGTTTACCGCGCCGCCGGGCTGCCGGTGGCGGAGAGCCGTCTTGCCTCCAAGGCCGAGGTCATGGGCGGCCATGTCCTGGCGCCGCCCTACGTGGTGAAGCCCTATAACGAGGGCTCTTCGGTGGGGGTCTACCTTGTGCCCGAAGAGGCCAATGGCCCGCCGGTGCTGGACAAAAGCATGCCCGAGGTCGTCATGGTCGAGGCCTTTGTGCCGGGGCGTGAGCTGACCGCGACGGTCATGGGCGACCGGGCGCTGGGTGTGACCGATATCGTGACGGACGGCTGGTACGACTACGACGCCAAGTACAAGGCGGGCGGGTCGCGGCATGTCTGCCCGGCGGAAGTGCCAACCGAGATCTATCAGGCTTGTCTGGACTATGCCCTGCGCGCGCATCAGGCGCTGGGGTGCCGGGGTGTGACCCGGACCGATTTTCGCTGGGACGAGGCGAAGGGGCTGAACGGGCTGATCCTGCTGGAGACGAACACCCAGCCGGGCATGACGCCGACTTCGCTGTCGCCGGAACATGCGGGGCTGGCAGAGATGAGCTTTGGCCAGTTCTGTGCCTGGATGGTGGAGGATGCCTCATGCGACCGCTAGACGCCTACGACGGGGATGATCCGCAGATGGCGCGGCTGGACCCGCGCGCATCCAAGCTGAAATACCGGATCGAGCGGCTGATGCTGACGCCGCTCTTTCGCTTTACCCTGCGGGTGCTCTTGCCGGTTGGCCTGTGTTTCGGCGCGGGTCTGGCGTGGTTTGCGGTGGATGAAAACCGCACCGCCTTTAACCTGATGCTGAGCGACGTGAGGGCAGCGGTGGAAAACCGGCCCGAATTCCAGGTCAAGGTGATGGCGATCGACGGGGCAGGGCCGGAGGTGGCCGAGGCGATCCGGCGCGAGTTGCCGATCGATTTCCCGGTCTCCTCCTTCGATCTGGATCTGGAAGAGATGCAACAGAAGGTGGCGGCGCTGGACGCGGTCAAATCCTCGGACCTGCGGGTGCGGCAGGGCGGCGTGTTGCAGGTGGACGTGGTGCAGCGGCAGCCGGTGGTGCTGTGGCGGCATTCCGAAGGCCTGCACCTTTTGGACGAAGAGGGCATTTTCGTGGGCCCGGCGAGGGCGCGGTCCGAGTTTTCCGATTTGCCGGTGATTGCCGGAGAAGAGGCGGAACTGGCCGTGGAAGAGGCGCTGCGGCTTTATGCGCTGACCGGGCCGATCCGGGCGCGGCTGCGCGGGTTCGAACGCATGGGCGCGCGGCGCTGGGACGTGGTTCTGGACCGGGATCAGCGCATCATGCTGCCCGAACGCGGCGCGGAACAGGCGCTGCAGCAGGCGATTGCCATGGCGCTTGCGCCGACGGTGGACCTGTTGTCACGCGACCTGGTGGCGGTGGATTTGCGGCTGCCCCGGCGGCCGACGATACGAATGACGGATGAGGCCACACAACAGATGTGGCGGATCAAGGCGATTGAGGCGGGTAAGGACGTTACACAATGATCGAGCTATATGAAACCCAGCGAGCAATGCGGAACATGCGCCGCGCGGCCATGCAGCGCGGGGTGGTGGCGATCCTTGACGTTGGATCGTCCAAGATCGCCTGCCTTGTCCTGCGCTTTGATGGGTCTGACCCATCGGACGAAGGGATCGGATCGCTGGCCGGGCAGTCCGGGTTCCGGGTGATCGGCGCGGCAACCACGCGGTCCCGCGGTGTCCGCTTTGGCGAGATCCACGCCATGGGAGAAACCGAGCGCGCCATCCGCACCGCCGTTCAGGCGGCGCAGAAGATGGCCGGTATCCGGGTCGACCACGTGATCGCGGCCTTTTCTGGCGCGGAGCCGCGCTCTTACGGGCTGGCCGGGACCGCTGATGTGCTGGGCACGACAGTGGATGAGCAGGACGTGGCGCGGGTGCTGTCGGCCTGCGACGTGCCGGATTTCGGCCACGGGCGCGAGGTGCTGCACGCCCAGCCGGTGAACTTTGTGCTGGATCACCGCTCTGGCCTGATCGATCCGCGCGGGCAGATCGGCAACGAACTGTCCTGCGACATGCATATGCTGACGGTCGAGTCCCAGGCGATCCAGAACCTGGCCCATTGCGTCAAGCGCTGTGATCTGGAACTGGCCGGTCTGGCCTCTTCGGCCTATGTCAGCGGCGTTGCGGCGCTGGTCGAGGATGAACAGGAATTGGGCGCGGCCTGCATTGATATGGGCGGCGGCGCGACGGGCCTGTCGATCTTCATCAAGAAGCACATGATCTATGCCGACAGCGTGCGGATGGGCGGGGATCACGTGACCTCTGACATCTCGATGGGGCTGCAGGTGCCGATGGCGACCGCCGAGCGGATCAAGACATTCTATGGCGGGGTCGTGGCCACCGGCATGGACGACCGCGAAATGATCGAGATCGGCGGCGACACCGGCGATTGGGAACATGACCGTCGCACCGTCAGCCGCGCCGAACTGATCGGCATCATGCGGCCGCGGGTCGAGGAAATTCTTGAAGAGGCGCGGGTGCGGCTGGATGCGGCGGGGTTCGATCACCTGCCGTCGCAGCAGATCGTGCTGACGGGCGCGGCCAGCCAGATCCCCGGACTGGACGGGCTGGCGTCCAAGATCCTTGGCCAGCAGGTGCGTCTGGGCCGCCCCTTGCGCGTGCATGGTCTGCCGCAGGCGGCGACGGGGCCGGGGTTTGCCACCGCAGTCGGTCTGTGCCTGTTCGCGGCGCATCCGCAGGACGAATGGTGGGATTTCGAGATCCCGGTGGACCGCTATCCGGCCCGGTCGTTCAAGCGCGCCGTGCAATGGTTCCGCGACAACTGGTGACGACACCGGGTGTCGGGGGCCAGATGGGTCGAGCTGAAATCGGGCGCCAACTGGCGCCCTTTTTTGCCGCTTTGGGGCTGGAAAATGAACGGGCAAAAGAACGGGCAAAAAAATCTGCGCCCAAAGCCTTTGGCGGGCGTTTTCGCGGGTGACAGGCCGGATGGGGCCGGTTAGGTTACCCACAGGTGCCCGTGGATAAGAGGCATCAGGAGGGTCGGGCAGGCTTTCCGTTTCAGAGATGGTCATTCGGTTTCGCGCGGTGATTTGGCATCGCGCGCCCGATTGTTTTTTGTGTCGATCACCTCGGATAATACCAGATATGTGGATAACGCCGATATCGGCGAAAAATGGCGGATATTTCGGCCATATTTGGTGGTTATTTTGCGTTTTTTGCGTGACGGGCCATGCCTCAATCGGTAGGATTGTCGGGAACAGGCTGTGAAACAGGCCTGAAACCGGAAAAGAAACAGGCGGACGACATCATGGCACTCAACCTTTCGATGCCCGGCCACGAGGAGCTTAGACCACGGATCACGGTCTTTGGCGTGGGCGGTGCGGGCGGCAACGCTGTCAACAACATGATCGAGAAGAACCTCGAGGGCGTCGACTTTGTCGTCGCGAACACCGACGCGCAGGCGCTGGCACAGAGCATGTCTCAGAGCCGCGTTCAGTTGGGCGTCAAGGTGACCGAGGGACTGGGCGCCGGGGCGCGCGCCAGCGTGGGCGCGGCGGCGGCCGAGGAAAGCATCGAGCAGATCGTCGATCACCTTGCCGGCGCACATATGTGTTTCATCACCGCAGGCATGGGCGGGGGCACCGGGACAGGGGCCGCGCCGATCATCGCGCAGGCCGCGCGTGAGCTGGGTGTTCTGACCGTCGGTGTAGTGACCAAGCCCTTCCAGTTCGAAGGTGCCAAGCGGATGAAGCAGGCCGAAGCGGGCGTGGACAGCCTGCAGAAGGTCGTGGATACGCTGATCATCATCCCGAACCAGAACCTGTTCCGCCTTGCGAACGAAAAGACCACCTTTACCGAGGCGTTCAGCCTTGCGGATGACGTGCTGTATCAGGGCGTGAAGGGTGTGACGGATCTGATGGTCCGCCCGGGCCTCATCAACCTCGACTTTGCCGACGTGCGCGCGGTGATGGACGAGATGGGCAAGGCCATGATGGGCACCGGCGAGGGCGAGGGCGAGGATCGCGCGATCCAGGCCGCCGAGAAGGCGATTGCCAACCCGCTGCTGGACGAAATCAGCCTGAAGGGCGCCAAAGGTGTCCTGATCAACATCACCGGCGGTCACGACCTGACCCTGTTCGAACTGGACGAGGCGGCCAACCGCATCCGCGAGGAAGTGGACGCCGACGCCAACATCATCGTCGGTTCGACCATGGACGAAAGCATGGGCGGGACGATGCGCGTCTCCGTCGTTGCAACCGGCATCGACGCCTCGGAAAACGTGGGCGACATGCCCGTGCCGCGCCGTCCGCTGTCCAAGCCGCTTGGTTCTTCCGCCGCTGCGGCTCCGGCCCCGGAAGCGGCCCCCGCGCCGAAGGCAGAGCCCGTTGTCGCCGAGAAGGCGCCCGAGACCGAGCCGTCGCTGTTCGGCCAGATGGATCCGGATGCCAACGAGCCGGTCATGTCGCGCGACTATGACGAGGTGATCGAGGACACGCAGGACGACGACGGCCTGCCGCCGCCGGCCTATCGCCCGCAGGTTGCCGAGTTCCGCCCGGCGCCCGACACCATCGAAGCGGATCCGCAGGACTTTGTCGCGCCGCGCGCCCCGGCGCCCGGCACGCCCAGCCCCGCAACGCTGGACCGGCTGAAGGCCGCCGCCGCGCGCACCCGTGAGGATGTGCAGCAGCAGCAGCCCGCGCCGGCCCCGCAGGCAGAGGAAAAGCCGCGGTTCAGCGTGAACTCCCTGATCGGTCGCATGACCGGCCACGGCGAGCCCGCCGCTCCGGCGCAACAGCGCCGCGCCGCGCCGCCGGTTCAGTCGCATCGTCCGGCACCGGCCCCGGTTCATGACCAGGACGTAGATGCCGAAGATGACCGGATCGAAATCCCGGCCTTCCTGCGCCGTCAGGCCAACTGAGGCCAGGACCGGAAAAGGGCAGGGGACACCCATCCTGCCCGAAACTGAATACCTCGTGAGATCGCCTCTTGCCCCCGGCAAGGGGCGGTTTCGCGTTTCAGGGATAGGTCACGCAGTGTTAACAATTCGCAACACTCGTTCAAAAACCGGGGAATTCGGCCTGATTCGAACGCCAGAAAACAGCGGTTTTGCGCGGTAATTTTATACGATATTTCAGTCGGTTAAGCGCGCTAGCATCCGCGTGCGGCAGGGTTCCGCCGACCCGCCTCCGTACATGTTTCACACGGTTACAATCTTTGATTTGAGAGGCGGCCAGCGGTCCAATATGCCCACTATCAAAGCCGCGTCCAGGTTGGGGGGACGTGTGCAACCGTAGAGGCAGAACCGTGCAGACAACGATCAGATCGCAGATCACCTTTACCGGTGTCGGACTTCATTCCGGCGCCCCGGCACGTCTGACCATTCGCCCGGCCAGCGCCGATTACGGCATCTGGTTCAAGCGCACCGACATCCGCCTTGGCGATACGATGATCCCGGCCCATTGGGAGGCCGTCGAGGCGTCGCCGCTGTGTACCAAGATCGTCAACCGTGCGGGCGCCTCTGTGTCGACCGTGGAACATGTGATGGCGGCCCTTGCGGGCTGCGGCATCCACAACGCATTGATCGAGATCGACGGACCCGAGGCCCCCATCCTCGACGGGTCGTCGGTGCCTTTCGTGCGCGGTATCCTGTCCCGTGGCCTGCGCGCCCTGAGCGCCCCGATCCGGGCCATCGAAATCCTCAAGCCGGTCTCCGTTGAGACCGAGGCAGGCGGCGCACGGCTGCTGCCCGGAGAGCCGGGCGAGGGGCTTACGATGCAGTTCCACATCAGCTTTGCGGATGCGGCCATCGGCACGCAGTCCAAGCGCCTGAACCTTGCCAATGGCACTTTTGTGCGGGAACTGTGCGACAGCCGTACTTTCTGCCGTGCGGCGGACGTGGATGCGATGCGCGCCGCGGGCAAGGCCCTTGGCGGGACCTATGAAAACGCGGTTGTCGTCGATGGGGACAAGGTTCTGTCGCCGGGTGGTCTGCGCCACGCGGATGAGGCCGTGCGCCACAAGATGCTGGATGCGCTTGGCGACCTCGCGCTGGCCGGTGCGCCGATCCTTGGCCACTACGAAGGCTACAAGGCCGGGCACGCCATGACCAACGCGCTGTTGCGCGCGCTCTTTGCCCAGCCCGATGCCTATCGCATTGTTCTGGTTGACGAAGTTCGGGCCGCGCGCTTGCCGGGCGCAGGGGTGGAACGGCACGAGATTCCGGCTGTCGCCTGACCTGATGTCACATGCGCGGCAAGACGCGCAATATTCGGCTCTTAAGACATTTTGCCCCGGAATTATCTGTGCTAGACCCCTGCCAATGGGTAGCGCCGCTGGGGCTGCCAAGGAAAACAGAGGACGGTCGAGCATGACTGTGGGCGGATCGCGCAAACTGATGTTCGGTGTAACAGCCGCAGCGCTGCTGCTGGCCGGTTGCGGAGAATTGCAGCGTCGCGATGTCGGCCCGGGCAACACCCCCCTCGAATCCTACACCGCCAAACAGATATTCGAGCGCGGCGAATACGAGCTGCAGCGCAAGGATCCCGAGGACGCGGCCTTCTACTTTGGTGAGGTCGAGCGGCTTTATCCCTATTCCGACTGGGCCAAGCGGGCCCTGATCATGCAGGCCTATGCCCACCATGAGAACAAGGACTATGAAAACGCGCGTTCCTCGGCGCAGCGTTTCATCGATTTCTATCCGGCCGATGACGATGCCGCCTATGCGGCCTACCTGCTGGCGCTGTCCTACTACGACCAGATCGAACTGGTGGGCCGGGATCAGGGTCTGACCTTTCAGGCGCTGCAATCGCTGCGGGCGGTGATCGAGCGGTATCCGGACAGCGAATACGCCCGGTCGTCGATCCTGAAATTCGACCTCGCCTTTGATCACCTTGCGGGCAAGGAGATGGAGGTGGGCCGCTACTATCTCAAGCGGGATCACTTTGGCGCGGCGATCAGCCGGTTCCGTGTTGTGGTCGAGGATTTCCAGACCACGACGCACACGCCGGAGGCGCTGTATCGCCTGATCGAATGTTACATCTCGCTGGGCCTTCTGGACGAGGCGCAGACGGCGGGGGCCATCCTTGGCTACAACTACCAGTCCAGCGAATGGTATGAGGACGGCTACAAACTGCTGACCCGTCAGGGGCTGGAGGCCCAGGCGATTGGCGACAACTGGCTTTCCGCGATCTACCGACAGATGATCAAGGGCGAGTGGTTGTAAGGGACGGCGAGGCCTTGTAGGCCTCTGGCGATCATGCTGCGCGCACTTGAAATCCGGGATATGCTTATCATCGAACGGCTGGAACTGGAGTTCCAGCCGGGGTTGAACGTTTTGACCGGGGAAACCGGGGCGGGCAAATCCATCCTTCTTGATTCATTGGGGTTCGTGCTGGGCTGGCGTGGCCGGGCCGAATTGGTGCGCGGCGGGGCCGAGCAGGGCGAGGTTGTGGCCGAATTCGACCTGCCGGGGGATCACGCGGCCTGGGCGGTGCTGGAAGAGGCCGGGTTGCCGGTGTCGGACGAATTGATCCTGCGGCGGGTGAACACCAAGGACGGGCGCAAGACCGGATGGGTCAACGACCGGCGGGTTTCGGGCGAGGTGCTGCGGCGCTTGTCCGAAACGCTGGTGGAACTGCACGGGCAGCATGACGACCGCGGCCTGCTGGACCCGCGTGGCCATCGCGCCATTCTGGATGCCTTTGCCGGGGCGGAGGCGGCGCAGGCCGAGGTCCGCCGGACCTGGCGCGCCCTGTCCGGCGCGCGCAAGGCGCTGACCGAGGCGGAGAAGGCGCTGGAGGCGGTCAGGGCTGAAGAGGATTTCCTGCGCCACGCGGTTGCCGAACTGAAGCAGCTTGGCCCGGTCGAGGGCGAAGAGGCGGAATTGGACACCCGGCGGCGCATGATGCAGTCGGCGGAGAAGATCCGCGATGACATCGCGCAGGCATCCTCGGCGCTAGGCTATGACGGGGCCGAAGGGGCGATGGCCAATGCGCTGCGCTGGCTGGACGGGGTGGCGGACAAGGCCGATGGCCGTCTGGACGCGCCGATCGGTGCACTGACGCGGGCGATGGCGGAACTGGACGAGGCCGCGCGCGGCGTGGCCGATTGTCTGGAGGCGCTGGAATTCAATCCGATGGAACTGGAAGACGCCGAAGAGCGGTTGTTCGCGATCCGGGGATTGGCGCGCAAACATTCGGTGCCGCCGGACGAATTGCCCGGATTGGCCGAGACCCTGTCGGAGCGGCTGGAGGCCCTGGATGCCGGAGAGGCGCGGCTGGACGATCTGAAGCGCGCCATTCGCGCGGCAGAGGCGGATTACGACGCGGCGGCCAGTGGTCTGACCGAATTGCGCAAGGCGGCGGCGGTCCGGCTGGACGCGGCGGTGGCCGCGGAACTGGCCCCGCTGAAGATGGAGCGCGCGGTTTTCCACACGGCGATGACAGAGGTGCCCGATGGGCCAGAGGGGCGCGACGCGGTCAGCTTTACCGTGGCCACGAACCCCGGTGCGCCTGCGGGCCCCTTGAACAAGATCGCCTCTGGCGGGGAATTGTCGCGGTTCCTGCTGGCGCTGAAGGTCTGCCTGACCGAGGCGCAGGGCAGGGGGGCGACAATGATCTTTGACGAGATCGACAGGGGCGTTGGCGGGGCCACGGCGGATGCCGTTGGCCGGCGGCTGAAGGCCCTGTCCGAAGGCGGTCAGGTTCTGGTGGTCACGCATTCGCCGCAGGTGGCAGCACTTGGCGGGCATCACTGGCAGGTGGCCAAGCGGGTGCAGGATGGTGTGACCCTGTCCGAGGTTGTTCCGCTGCAAGCGGGAGAGCGCGAGGACGAGATCGCGCGAATGCTGTCCGGCGACGTGGTCACGAAAGAGGCCCGCGCGGCGGCACGGGCCCTTTTGAACGGCTGAGCCGCGTTTCGCGGGCCGGTCAGTTGCCCGGCACCACCTTGCCGGGGTTCATGATGTTCTGCGGGTCCAGCGCGCGTTTCACGGCCCCCATGACCGCCCATGCCTCTCCATGTTCGGCCTGCATGAACGGCAGCTTGCCAAAGCCGATGCCGTGTTCCCCCGTACAGGTGCCGCCCAGCAGCAGGGCGCGTTCGACCATGCGCCCGGCAAGGCGCTTGGCCGCTTCGAGGTCTGATGGCTGATCCGGGTCGATCAGCAGGACGGCGTGGAAATTGCCGTCGCCCACATGGCCGAGGATGGGGCCGGTGATCGGGCTGGCGGCGATATCGGCCTGCGTCTGTTCGACCGCCTGCGCCAGCCGCGAGATCGGTACGCAGATGTCGGTGACGATGGCGCGCGCGCCGGGGCGCGAGGCGAGGATCGCGTAATAGCCGTTGTGCCGCAGAGACCAGAGCGCGCGGCGCTCTTCCTCGCGCACGGACCAGCGGAACGGGCTGCCGCCGTGATCGGCCACGATATCGCCAAAGCGTTCGGCGTCCTGCGCGGCGCTTTCCGGGCTGCCGTGGAATTCCACCATCAGGTGCGGGGCCTCTTCCATGTCGAGGCCCGCATAGGCGTTGAAGGCGCGGGCGGTATCGGCGCAGGCAAATTCGATCCGCGCAAGGGGCAGGCCCATCTGGATCGTTTCCATCACCGCCTGCGTGGCGCTGCCCATGTCGGGAAAGGCGCAGATCCCCGCGCTGACCGATTCCGGCTGGCCGTGCAGGCGCAGGGTCAGTTCGGTCACAAGGCCAAGCGTCCCTTCGGAACCGACCATCAGCGCGGTCAGGTCATAGCCCGCTGCGGATTTGCGCGCGCGGGTGCCGGTGCGGATCTGCCGTCCGTCGGCCAGCACCACCTCCATCCCCAGAACATTGTCGCGCATGGTGCCGTAGCGTACCGCCGTGGTGCCCGAGGCGCGGGTCATCGCCATCCCGCCGATGGATGCATTGGCGCCGGGATCGACCGGGAAAAACAGGCCGGTGGCACGCAGTTCCTCGTTCAGGGCCTCACGCGTGACGCCGGGCTGGACGGTCACGTCCATGTCGGCGGAACGGATTTCCAGCACCTTGTTCATGCGCTGGAAATCGACGGTGACGCCGCCCTGCACCGGCTGCGTGTGCCCCTCCAGCGAGGTGCCGGCGCCCCAGCCGATCAGCGGCACGGCATTGTCAGAGCAAATCTCGACGATCTGGCGGACCTCTTCCGCGGTTTCGGGAAAGACCACCGCATCGGGCGGGGTGGTCGGGAAATAGGATTCGGACGCGCCATGTGCGTCCAGAACGGACTTGGACATGCTGATGCGTTCGCCTAGGAGGGTCTTTAGATCGTCGATCGCCTGAGCGATGGGCATGAGGAACTCCGCTGTCGTGCGCGTTAACCATATCCACAGCGCGCGGTGCGGGGAAGCCAAAGGATCGAAGGAGTTGTTCGTGTCGAAGGTCCTGACCGATCAGGTGAACAGCATACGGGCGGCCTGTGGGCGCAGTTGGGACCTGTTGCGGCACAAGGGGCCGGGGCAGGTGACCTTCTGGTTCATCGCGCTGGGGATCGGCATCGCCTCTGGCCTCGCGGCCATCGCCTTTCGGTTTGCCATCGAGACGCTGCAGACCTGGGTCTACGGCACGCCGGACGTGAACACGCTGCACAGCTTTGCCGAGGGGCTGCCGTGGGTCTGGGTGCTGCTGATCCCGGCGATCGGCGGCATCGTGGTGGGGATCATCCTGCATATTTCGACACCGGACGGGCGGGTGCGCGCGGTTGCGGATGTGATCGAGGGGGCGGCGCTGAACGACGGACGGGTCGAAAGCAAGGCGGGCATCGCCTCTGTCCTGTGTTCATGGATCACCCTGTCGACCGGGGGCAGCACGGGCCGGGAAGGGCCTGTGGTGCATATCGCGGCGCTGATCTCCAGCTGGGTCGCCAATGCGCTGAAGGTGGATGGCATCACCGGGCGCGACCTGCTGGGCTGTGCGGTGGCGGCGGCGGTCTCTGCCAGCTTCAACGCGCCGATTGCCGGGGCGCTGTTCGCGCTGGAGGTGGTCCTGCGGCACTTTGCCCTGCACGCCTTTGCGCCCATCGTGGTGGCCAGCGCGGCGGGCACGGTGATCAACCGGCTGGTCTATGGCGATGTGACCGAATTCGTGCTGCCGGGCACGACGACGGTTGAATTCTATCTGGAGCTGCCCGCGTTTTTCATCCTTGGGCTGGTCTGCGGGCTGGTGTCGGTGATCATGATGCGGTCGGTGTTCTTTGCCGACGACGTGGAAACCAAGCTGCAAAAGAAACTGGGGCTGCCCTATTGGCTGCGCCCTGCGGTGGCGGGGCTGTTGCTGGGCGCGATTGCGATCTTTTTCCCGCATATCATCGGCGTCGGGTACGAGACGACCTCACGCGCGTTGACCGGCGGTCTGCTGATGCACGAGGCGCTGATCTTTTGCATCATCAAGGTGGCGGCTGTGTCGATCACGATTGCGGGGCGCATGGGCGGCGGGATCTTTTCGCCCTCGCTGATGGTGGGGGCGCTGACCGGGCTGACATTCGGCCATATTGCAACCGGGCTGGCACCGGATATGTCCTCGGCCTTTACGCTTTACGCCCTTGCGGGGATGGGGGCTGTGGCGGCGGCGGTGCTGGGGGCGCCGATTTCGACCACGCTGATCGTGTTCGAACTGACGGGGGACTGGCAGACCGGGCTGGCGGTGATGGTGTCCGTGTCCATGTCGACGGCTGTCGGCAGCCGTCTGGTCAACCGGTCATTCTTTCTGACCCAGTTGAAGCGGCGGAACGTCAGCCTTGCGGCGGGGCCGCAGGCCTATCTGTTGGCGATGTTCCGTGTGCAGGGGGTGATGCGCAAGCCGACACATGAGAAGGCGGCGGACGAAGAGGCCTGCCTGCGGATGATCGAACAGGGGCTGTATGTGCAGGCCAGTGCGACACTGGAAACCGCGCTGCCCCGGTTCGACAAGTCCGGGGTGGCCTATCTGCCGGTGGTGACACTGGAAGATGGAGAGCCGGTCCTGCAGGGCGCGCTGTTCCACGTCGACGCGCTGAAGGCGTATAACCGCGCGCTTGCGGCGACGGCGGCCGAAGAACACAGCTGACGCCCCTCCATCCGGGGGGGCGCCGATCGCGGTTTCAGGTTGTCCGCTGGCTTAACGGCGGGCGTAGCCCTGCGGCAGGTAGCCCAACTGGTTCTGGAGGCATCGCTCAAAGAACCGACCATCCCGCGTGGCGCAGAACATGAGCGCCTGTGCAAGGTTCTGGGCTTTCTTTCCATGGGGCGGATCGGTCTTGTGGTTGTTCCACGGCACGCCACCAAAGTCCTTGTTCTTATCCTTGCCCTTGTCATGGCCGCCCTGTTTGTAGCCCTTGTTGGGCGCAGGAACGAAACCCGGATCCTGCTTGACCAGGTAGTCGCCATGCGCCCAGCCGGTCGCGCCGGAGCTGTGGCGCAGCAGGAACCAGTCACCCTGACGGCCCAGTTCCTGAACCTTGTCGCGCTGCTGCATGGTGACGATGACATCATAGGTGGTGCCGGGGCCGGTCCGCAGGTTCAGGCCGCCATAGCCCGGCGCGTAGACCCAGTAGTCATGACCGGTGGGCTGGCCCTGATATCCGCCCGTATGACCGCCGGTGTGGATCTTGTTCGCCGACAGAAAGCGTTGGTTGGCCCAGCCGGTCTGACCGTCGTAGCGCAGTTTGTACCACTGGTCCTGCTTGTGGAGCACATGCACCTTGGCGGCATGGGGGATCTGGGTGACGGTGTGATAGTTGCGCGACGGACCCGCCCGCATGTTCAGAAAGCCGCGGTGGGGCGTGTTGACCCAATAAGGGTCGCCCTGAACCTGCGCCTTGACCCTGTGTTCCGTCAGAAAGCCGCTGTGCGCCCAGCCGGTCATGCTATCGACCCGCAATTTGTACCATTTGCCGTGCTTGCGGATCACGCGGACCTCGCTGCCATGCGTCAGCTTGTCGATGACGCGGTCGTGACGCGACGGACCGGCGCGCAGGTTCAGAAACCCGTACCGCGGGGCGTTGACCCAGTAGCGCGTGCCATCCCGGTACTTGTCGACATGGCCACCATAATCGCGGTCATGGCCGAGTTTGGGTTGGGTCTGGCTGAGAAAACCGCCATGCGCCCAGCCGACGAGGCCGGACTGGTGCCGTACCTTGACCCATTTGCCCGGGGCGTTCAGCAGCTTGACCTTGCTGCCATGGGGCATCTTGCCCAGCACGTGATATTGCACCGAGGGGCCGGTTCGCAGGTTCAGATACCCGTCGCGGGGGGCATCGACCCAAAGGGTCGTGGCCGCCGCGGCGGTGGCAAGGAACATTGCCGAAAGGAAGGTGAGCAGTCGAAGCATGGATCTGGTCCTTTTTGCCTGAAGCGATGGACCAGACATGGGTCAAGCCCCCTGCGCAGAGCAATATCGGGGCCCTGTTAGACAATAGCATCCTTTGTTTTCAACGGCTTGTCGGGAGGTTTTTGAAACGGCAAAGGCCGCCCGAAGGCGGCCCTGACAGGTGATCCGGCCCCGCAACAAGGGGGTGGAACGGCGATTGTCAGACGTTTTCGACGTTGACGCCGTCCTGTTCGTAAAAGGCGATGTGTCCCTTGATGGCGGCGACCGCCTCCTTGGGGTCCTCATAGGACCATGCGGCGTTCTGATAGGTCTTGGATTTCGACGCGATCGAGAAATAGCTGGCCTTTCCCTTGTGCGGGCAGGTGGTGCTGTGATCGGTGGCGTCAAGGAAGGCCATGGCGATATCGCCGCGCGGGAAGTAGATCACCGGCGCATGGCCGTCTTCCTGCAGTTTCAGGGCCTCGGTGGATTCAGCCAGCACCGCGCCGCCGGCGCGCACAACCCAGGTGCCTGTGGCAGGCGTGATCGTAATAGTGCTCATGTCTTCGCTCCCCAGTCTTTGCCCGCATCACAGACACGGGTTTTGTAACGTTGATATGTCAGATGGCAGAACATGCGTCCGAGAGCCACTGCCCCGTTGCCGCATCCAGATGTGGGGCGAGCATCTCATGCACGCGCCGGTGGTAGTCGTTCAGCCAGTTGCGCTCAGTTTCCGTCAACAGGTGTGGATCGATCAGGCGTGTGTCGATGGGCACCCATGTCAGGGTTTCGAATTGCAGCATCTCGGCCACGGTCTGCCCGTAGAGCTTGGGCGCGGGTTCGACCGCAATCAGGTTCTCGATCCGGATCCCATAGGCCCCTTCGCGGTAGAAACCGGGCTCGTTTGACAGGATCATGCCGGTTTCCAGCGGCACGGTGCCGGTGCGGGCAAGGCGCTGCGGTCCCTCGTGCACGGCGAGATAGACGCCGACGCCGTGGCCGGTACCGTGGCCATAGTCCAGCCCCGCCTCCCACAGCGCGGCGCGGGCAAAGGGATCGAGATCGCGCCCGGCCAGCCCCTTGGGAAAGCGCATCCGGGACAGGGTGATCATGCCCTTGAGGACGCGCGTGAAGGCCTCTCTTTCCTCGGCCCCCGGTTCGCCGATGGCGATGGTGCGGGTGATATCGGTGGTGCCGTCGACGTATTGACCGCCCGAGTCGACCAGCAGCAGTTCGCCGTCGCCGACCTTGCGGTCGGTCGCTTCGGTCACGCGGTAGTGGACGATGGCCCCGTTCGGCCCGCTGCCGGAAATCGTCTCGAACGAGATGTCGCGCAGGGCGTTGGTGGCGCGGCGTTCCTCTTCCAGACGTTTGACCACGTCGATTTCAGTCAGGCTGTCCGCCGGTTGTGCATCAAGCCAGGCCAGAAAGCGCACCATGGCCAGCGCGTCGCGGTGATGCGCGGCGCGGGTGCCGTCCAGTTCGGCGGCGTTCTTGCGCGCCTTGGGCATCAGGCAGGGATCGGGGGCCTCGACCGTTTCGGCGCAGGCCTCGGCCACGGCGACGGGGCAGGTGGCCGGGTCGATCTGCACGGGGGTCGATAGCGCCTTGAGGTCCGGCAACAGGTCAGCGGGGGCGCGCAGGGTGACATTGCCGCCAAGATGGTCGCCCAGATCCGTAAGCTTGGCCGCGTCCATATAGAGCGTCACGCGCGCATCGCCGTGCAGCACGGCAAACCCATGCGGCACCGGGTTGCGGGGAATGTCGCTGCCCCGGATGTTCAGCAGCCATGCGATGCTGTCGGGCAGCGTGATGACGGCGGCGGGGGCCTGCAGATCCTTGGCAAGGCGCGCGATCTTTTCGCCATGCGCCTCTCCGGCCAGTTCCAGCGGCTGGGCAAAGACCGCGCCCTGTGGCGGTTCGGGCTGATCGGGCCAGACGGCGTCGATGAGGTTGTCGGTCGCGGACAGCGTCACATCCGGCAGTTTCGCGCTGAGACTGCGGAGTTGCGCGACACTCAGCAGCCACGGATCAAAGCCGATGCGCCCCTTGGGCAGCACGCGACCAATCCAGTCCGACAGCGAGGTTTCCGGCCAGTCGACCTTTTCGAAAATCTCATCCACCTGTGCCTTGACCTGCACACGGTAACGCCCGTCCACAAAGACCGCCGCGCGATCCTTGAGCGCGACACACCAGCCGGCCGAGCCGGTGAACCCTGTCAGCCAGGCCAGCCGGTCGTCGCGGGGGGCGACGTATTCGCCCTGATGCGCATCAGCGCGCGGGACAATGAACCCGTCCAGATCGGCGGCAAACAACTGTCCGCGCAACGCGGCAAGGCGCGGCGGCCCCTGATCCGGAGAGGCGGTTTCGGCAAAGGTCTGAAACATCGGGGTCTCCTTTCGCGCGCAGGTTAGCCAAAGGCCGCCGGGTGGCAAGGGGCCGGGCAGAAAGGATTTCTTTATTGCGCCTGGAGACTGTAAAAGTAGAGCGGAACGTATTTTGGAAAGCAGAAATTCGCATGGGGTCTGAAACGGCGAGAGTTATTGCCCAGGATTTTCTGGACCGCCAGGGAGAGGCGACCATTTCCGGGGATGTCGAGGCGACCTTGGCCTGGTGTGATCTGCCCTGCACGCTGGACAGCATGGAGGGCCGGACCGTCGTCACGACAGAGGCGGAAATGCGGGCGATCTGTATGTCCTTCATCCAGAACCTCAAGTCCCGGCAGTTTTCCCACATGGTCCGCCGCTGTCTTGAGGCCAGTTTCAAGGACGAGGAAACCATCTGGGCAACCTATGAGACCCGGTATGTCAGTGCCGGCGGATTTCGCGCCGAAGAGCCCTATGTCAGTTTTGTCATCCTGAAACACCGGCAGGATCGGTGGAAGATCAGCACGATGCAATTCGCCGTGACCGGCGACAACCCGGTGAACGCGACCCTTGAGCAGGTGCGTACAACGCGCGACGTGAGCTGAGAAAACCGCGCTCCCGGCCGGTGCAACTGGTCGCATTGTCTGCGGGACGAGCCGCCTGCTACCCCATCTCGGATAAATAAACAAAACTGAGAAAAGCGGGGACGGCAGTGGGCAATGATCCGGAAGCCTGTGAACTCTTTCAGGACATGCTGGACCGATGTGGCGAGGCGATGCTGTCGGGCGACATGCCGGCCCTGCTGCGCTGGTTCGCGGTTCCCAATACGGTCGACAGCCTTGAGGGCCGTCGCGTCCTGAACACAGAGGCGGAGACACGCGCGCTGTTCGAAGAGGTCATCGCGCGGCAGCGGGAACAGAGCATCACACATATGGTGCGGCGCGTGACCCATGCGGAATTCAAGGATCCGGACACGATCTGGGCCACGCATGAAACGCGCTATATCTACCACGGCACCGTCCTGAGCGGCACGCCGCATCAGGCCTTTTCGATCCTGCACCGCTATCCCGATTGCTGGAAGGTCCATCTGGCGCAGTTCACGGTGGACGGGCGGAATCCGTTGAACTCGGCGATGCGCCGGTCGATGCTGGCGACCAGCGATCGCCCGGTGACTACCAAGGATTCGGACGGGTAAGAGCGAGGGCCGCGCCGGGTGGCGCGCCCCTGCGCACGAGATGCGGGGCTATCCAGGCGGCCGCCAGCCCACCATCGTGGTACTCAGGATGCGCGCTTGAGACCCATGAACCGCGCCCGGGCGCGTGGGTCGCTGTCGAACAGGGCGGCCAGTTGCTCTGTCATGGCCCCGGCCAGCTGTTCGACATCGGTGATCGTCACCGCGCGGTCGTAATAGCGGGTCACGTCGTGGCCGATGCCGATGGCCAGAAGTTCGACCTGCTTCTTGCGTTCGACCATGGCGATCACGTCGCGCAGGTGCTTTTCCAGATAATTGGCCGGGTTCACCGACAGCGTGGAATCGTCCACCGGCGCGCCGTCTGAAATCACCATCAGGATCTTGCGCGCCTCGGAGCGGTGCACCATCCGGCGATGCGCCCATTCCAGCGCCTCGCCGTCGATGTTTTCCTTCAGCAGGCCCTCTTTCATCATCAGGCCAAGGTTGTCGCGCGTCCGCCGCCACGGCGCATCGGCGTGTTTGTAGATGATGTGGCGCAGGTCGTTCAGGCGGCCGGGCTGCTGTTCGCGGCCCGCGTTCAGCCAGTCCTCACGCGACAGGCCGCCTTTCCACGCGCGGGTGGTAAAGCCAAGGATTTCCACCTTGACCGAGCAGCGTTCCAGCGTACGTGCCAGAACATCGGCGCAGATCGCCGCAATGCTGATCGGACGGCCGCGCATGGAACCGGAGTTGTCCAGCAGCAGCGTCACGACCGTGTCGCGGAATTCCATGTCCTTTTCGACCTTGAAAGACAGCGGTGTCGTCGGGTTGGCAACCACACGCGCCAGACGCCCGGCGTCAAGGATGCCTTCCTCGCGGTCGAATTCCCAGCTGCGGTTCTGCTGCGCCTGCAGGCGGCGCTGCAGCTTGTTGGCAAGGCGGGACACCGCGCCCTTGAGCGGTTCCAGCTGCTGATCGAGGTAGGCACGCAGGCGCTCCAACTCGATCGGCTCTGCCAGATCCTCGGCCGCGATTTCCTCGTCATGTTCAGTCGCGTAGACGGTGTAATCCGGGTCCGCCTCGGAAAACGGCTGCGGGGCAGGGGGTTCCAGCGGGGCCTCGCCCTCGGGCATCTCGGCCTCTTCGCCAAGCTCCTGGTCGGCCATGTCGTCCATGGTGACCTGTGCCTGAGAGGGATCCTGCGTTTCCTCCTGCGACTGTTCGGGCGAGGCATCGGCCTCTTCGCCATCATCGTCGTCGTCGCCGGTGGAATCCGGTTCCTGCTGATCGTCCTGATTGTCGTCGACGCCTTCCTCATCGGAGTCGTCGTCCAGATCGGGATCGTCGCCCAGTTGATCGCCGTAACCCAGATCGGTGATGATCTGGCGGGCGAACCTGGCAAAGGCGCCTTGGTCGGACAGCGTTTCATCCAGACGGTCCAGCGTGCCGGCGGCCTGATTTTCCATGAACCCGCGCCACAGTTCCATGACGTTGGCTGCATCGGGGGGCAGGTCACGGCCCGTGGCAAGGTGGCGGATCAGGTAGTTGGCGGCCATCGGCAGCGGTGCTTCGGCCGCCTCGCGGATCTGGCCATAGCCACGGCGGGCGGCATCGGCAGCGATCTTGGCGTCGATATTGCCAGCGGTGCCGGGCATGTCACGCGCGCCCATCGCCTCGCAGCGGGCGGTTTCCATCGCCTCGTACAGATCGCGGGCCATGTCGCCCTGTGGCATGTAACGCGAGTGCGTCCCCGCGTCGTGATAACGGTGATAGAGCGCCAGCGCATCCGCAGTGCCACGGGCCAGCATGACCTCATCGCGGGTCATGCGGCGGCTGACCTGCGGCAGGCGCATCGCCTCACCCGACACACCGGCCGGATCGACGGTATAGCTGACCGAAAGCTCCGGGTCGTCGGCCATCACCTTGGTGGCTTCGGCGAGGGCCTTCTTGAACGGATCGGCGGGGTTGTCGCTGGGCTTGTTCATGGCGCTTGTTATCCGCCCTTTGGCCGCTCCCCGCAAGGGGGGAGCACGCTTGGTCGGCAGGCACTTTCGGGGTAGGTTGCCGTATTGATCGGATTTGTTTTCCAGCGAAGGAACTCTCATGATGATGCGTTTGATTGTTGCCGGCTTTCTGCTGCTTCCGGGGGTCGTCCGGGCAGATGCCACCTGTGCCGAGATACAGGCCGCCTTTCGGGTGCCCCCGCCGCCCTCTGGCGTTTCCGAAGATCCGGGGGGGCCGCTGGGCTGTTCGCGGGAAGCTCTGCAGATGTTCATCTATAACATAAACGCGGTGGCCGAGGCGGAGCCGGTCGGGGATTTGTCAGACCTGCACGGCGTCTGGCTGGGTGATCTGGTGCTGCAATTCGTGGTTGGTGCGGTCGTTCCGGGACAGGAACTCCTGGTCTTTGCGCCGGGGAAGGAGCCGGGCACACTGGAAGTCCGGCAATACTGGATGAAGGCGGTGGCGCCAGCCGCAAACCCGCTCTGGTCCGAGGATGGCGAATACCTCGGGCTGATGGCGGAGGCGGTGCTGGAACGGGACCCGGGGGGCGCGTTCGTCGTCCCGCGCTTTGATGAGCAACCCGTGCGCTACAGCGGCCTACAGCTAGAGTTCCAGCGGTCGCATGACCTTGAAGTCAAGACAAAGATGAACCATTTCGAACTGCCGTTGGAGTTGCGTCTTGCGGGCGATGTTCTGGTGCTGGAGGGCGCGCTGCGCGATCCGGCCTCACGGAAGCAACTTGACTACGTTCAGACCTACACGCGGGTCGCGCCGGGGGCGGCGGAACTGGCGCTCGGTGTGGTGGCGGTGTTCGAACTCAGCCAATCGCGGAATTTCGATTGTCTCACGCACCAGATATCGGATGGCGAAGGGCCCTTTGTCGATGCGCTTGGCGATGACGGTATGGACGGGGTGAAACGGTTGGTCTTTCGTTTCATCGCTGAGGGGATGCGGCGTGAGCGGTTGGCACGCGAGATGCGCGCGGCCGTGGATGAGGAGACACGCGACCGGATGCGGCAGGAGATGAAGGACTTCATGGAAGGTTTCATCGGTTTCACCAGTTCCGACGAGGTGCGCGGGGCGATGCAGCGGATTGCCGAGGCAAGCGATGGTTTCTGCCCGAGTATTCGCTGAGCCGGTCAGGCGAGGATCAGCATTTCACAGGGACGTATGGCGCGGCGCAGGTTGGCGGTGGCCAGTTGCTTGCGTGTCGGATCCCGGTGAAAAGTCGAGGTTTGCAGCAGGTGGGCATGGGCCATCTTGGCCCGGATGCGCATATCGAGGATCTCTGGCCCGCTGAGGCCAGAGGCCGGGGCGACATCGAACAGCAGCATCTCGAACACCTCGCGGTGCGATACCGCGTCAGCGGAGTCCTCACCCATCAGCCAGTTGTGTTCCATGATGGCGGAATAGCGGCCAAGGCAGGAGGCAAAGATCTGCGTGCGTTCCCTTGGTTCCGGGCTGAGCGCGGCAAGCGGCCCGGCAAGCCCGGACAGAAGAGAGAGCGCGAGAAGAAGAGCTTTCATTTTGCTCATGAATGCGACTTTACACCCGAATTATGGCATAAAAACTGTGCGAAATGAAAACTTTTGCGACGGGTGCCGCGACGACACGATCCGCCGGGTCACGCGCCCAACGGGGCAAGCCCGATCACCAGCCGATCACACTGCTTCAGTTGCTGGGTGATCTGGCCAAGCGCATAGCGCGCGCGGCGCTGGTCCGTGTGGAACCGCGCGGTGTTCAGCAGATTTGCCGCCACGCGTTTCTGGGCGATGCGAAAGGATAACAGCGCGCGTTCCATGCGGAACTGTTCCGGCGCGTCGCGCAAGAGGGCGGTCTGCATAGCGGCGAATAGATCGCGGCGCATCCTGACCGCCTCGATATTGTCCTGCATCAGCCAGGCATGTTCCAGCAGGGCGGTATACCGTCCCCGGCAGGCGGAGAGCATCAGCGCCTCATCCGAGGGGGCGGCATTTTCTGCCGCTGGCAGCGCTGATCCAAGGAACAGGAGGAGCGTTGCGAGATATCTTCGCAATCCGTTCATGCACCGAACGCTACGCCTGATTGGTTAACAGGCGGTTGGAACAGCGTTCGGTGGGGGGCGACCGGCCCGTGAGCCGGTCAGAAAGGCATCATCCCAGGCTGATGCTGGCCGCGCTTTCCGGCAGTTCTTCGTCGAAACAGCGCTGGTAGAACTCGGCCACGGTCTGGCGCTCCAGCTCGTCGCATTTGTTCAGGAAGGACACGCGGAAGGCATAGCCGACGTCGCGAAAAATCTCGGCGTTCTGCGCCCAGGCGATCACGGTCCGGGGCGACATGACGGTCGACAACTCGCCGTTCATGAAAGCGCGGCGGCTGAAATCGGCCACGGTCACCATCTGGCGGATGGTCTTGCGGCCCTTTTCATTGTTGTAATGCGGCGCCTTGCTGAGAACGATGGCGGTTTCCGCGTCGATCGACAGGTAGTTCAGCGTCGCCACCAGTGACCACCGGTCCATCTGGCCCTGGTTGATCTGCTGGGTGCCGTGATACAGGCCCGTCGTGTCGCCAAGGCCCACGGTGTTCGCTGTGGCGAAGATGCGGAAGTACTTGTGCGGGGTGATGACCTCGTTCTGGTCCAGCAGGGTCAGCTTGCCGTCGGTTTCCAGCACACGCTGAATCACGAACATCACGTCGGCGCGGCCTGCGTCGTATTCGTCAAAGACGATGGCGGTGGGGTTGCGCAGCGCCCAGGGCAGGATACCTTCCTGGAACTGGGTGACCTGCTTGCCGTCGACCAGTTTGATGGCGTCCTTGCCGATCAGGTCGATCCGGCTGATGTGGCTGTCGAGGTTGACGCGCACGGCGGGCCAGTTCAGGCGCGAGGCGACCTGTTCGATATGCGTCGATTTGCCGGTGCCGTGATAGCCCTGAATCATCACGCGGCGGTTGTTGCGAAAGCCCGCAAGGATCGCCAGCGTCGTGTCGGGATCGAACTTGTAGGTCGAATCAATGTCCGGCACGCGGTCGGACCGGTCCGGAAAACCGTGCACGATCATGTCGGTGTCGATGCCGAACACCTCACGGACAGAGATTTCCTCGGTCGGTTTCGCGTTGATATCGATCATGCCGTCCGCCATTGTGCCCGCGTCCCTCTATCCAATCTGTATGTCTGGCGTTACGTGCAACATATTGCTGAGAGGGGCAAGGGGAAGTGGTGAGTCACAACGCATGACGGCGCAACAAGACATGGAGGCCCTGCTGGGCCGCGTGGCGCGCGGCGACCGGGGCGCTTTCCGCAAGCTTTATTCGGCGACCTCGCCGCGTCTCTACGGCCTCGCGCTGCAGATCCTGCGCGACGAAACCCTGGCTGAGGATATTCTGGAAGAGGTCTATGCCTCTGTCTGGGAGCGCGCGGGTCAGTACCGGCCGGCGATGGCGTCTCCGTTGACATGGCTGGTGACGATCACGCGGGATGCCGCGATCACGCGTCTTGCGGCGGAACGTGCCTCTGGTCGTGCCGCAGGCCCCTTGGACATCACCGAGCGTCTCTACCCGCCGCGCCCGTCGCAAGGCGATGTGGAGGGGCAGCGTGAAGAGGCCCGGGTGCTGGACGCCTGCATGCGCGAATTGCCGCGCGAGCGGGCGCAGATGCTGCGGCAGGCGTACCTCTACGGCGCAACCTATGCTGACCTTGCCCGGGGCGCGGGGGCCAGCGTGTCCAGCCTGCGCCGGGTTCTGCGCGGCGATCTGATCCACCTGCGCGACTGTCTGAGCAAATGAGCACGCAGAAGAACATTACCTTGCCCGGCGGCTTTGAGGCTGCGGCGGCGGAATACGCTCTGGGCCTGATGCCCAAAGAAGAGATCGAGGCGTTCGAGACGCGGCTGGCCGGGGACATCGACCTGCAACAGGACGTCGCGGCCTGGACCGAGTACTTTGCGACCTTCACCGACCCTGTCCCTCAGGTCGCGCCGCCGCCGCAGGTTCTGCGCCGGATCGAGTCGCGGATCTTTGGCAACGCCGCCAGCGTGCCATCGGTGTGGCGGCAGGTTCTGC
The DNA here is from genome assembly GCF_052266595.1 of Antarctobacter jejuensis. NCBI lineage: Bacteria > Pseudomonadati > Pseudomonadota > Alphaproteobacteria > Rhodobacterales > Roseobacteraceae > Antarctobacter > Antarctobacter jejuensis. Next base: position 311,817 of record NZ_JBQQXJ010000003.1, read on the forward strand.
CTTACCTCGTCGGTGCGGTGGCGGGGGTTGTTATTGCGTGGATCGTTTTCACCTCCGGGATGCTGCAGCCTGCGCGCCCGACGTTGCAGGCGGAGCTGACCGGGGCGGCGGAGTTGACCCTGTCGGCGCGCTTCGATCCGGAAACCGGGGTGCTGACATTGGACCGCCTGTCGGATGCGCCTCAGGAGGGGCGGGTGCTGGAACTCTGGCTGCTGCCCGAGGAGGGCGCGCCGGTGTCCCTGGCGCTGCTGCGGTCGGCAGAGACTTTGGTGGCGGTGCCGCCCGTCATGCTGACGCAACTGGACGGCGCGCGGCTGATGGTCAGCGAGGAACCGGCGGGCGGTGCGCCGGATGGCGCGCCTTCGGGTGCGGCCCGCGCCGAAGGGCGGCTTGAGGCAAACTAGGGGCGATTTGGCCTCGCCCCGCCCGCAGGCTGGCCCTATAAGGGCGCCGTCTGCCATCCCCAGCGCCAAGGAGAACCCCATGACCGGAGAGCTGTCCCCCATCGACAAGGCCAAGTTTGCCGCCGCGAAACAGGCTGCGAGCCTCGTGGAATCTGGCATGCGTGTGGGGCTGGGCACCGGCTCGACCGCGGCATGGCTGGTGCGGTGCCTGGGTGAGATGGTGCGCGAGGAGGGGCTGCGGTTCCGCGGCGTGCCGACCTCGACCCGCACCGCTGAACTGGCGCGGGATGTGGGGATCGAGGTGATCTCGCTCGATGAGGCGCGCTGGCTGGATATCACCATCGACGGCGCGGATGAGTTCGACGGCGACCTGAACCTGATCAAGGGCGGCGGCGGGGCACTGTTGCAGGAAAAGATCGTGGCCACGGCCAGCGACCAGATGGTTGTCATCGCCGACGCGGCCAAGGAGGTCGAGCGGCTGGGGGCCTTTCCGCTGCCAGTCGAGGTCATCCCCTTCGGGCTGCAGACCTCTCAGGCGCTGATCGAAGAGACCCTGGTGTCGATGGATGTGATGGGGCGTCAGACGACGCTGCGGATGAACGGGGACAAGCCGTTCTATACCGATGAGGGCAACCATATCCTAGACCTGCATCTGGGGCGGATCGGCAATGCCCGGCAACTGGCCATGGTGCTGAACCAGATCCCCGGCGTGGTGGAGAATGGGCTGTTCATCGATATCTGCGACAAGGTGATCATCGGCCACGGCGATGGCCGCGTGGAGACGCGGGATATCAATGAGGGCACGGTCAGCGAGACGCGGCTGGAATTTGTCGAGGATGACAACATTTTCAGCGACGTCTGAAAAGGCTGTCCACGCGTGGACAGCTTAGGGGGAATGCAGAATCAAGGGCTTAGGAGGGGTGGTTTAACCCTCTCTTAGGATTTGCGCAGGTTCCAGAGGCCTGCAGAAACCTGTCTTGGCCCCGGCGAATTCAGTAGTCGCGGGGGTCCCAATCCGCCGGCGGCACGCCGCGCCGGGAGAGCCGCAGGGCAAGGCCAAGCGCCACGCCCATTGCAATCGCCACGGTCAGATCGGCCACCACCGTCAGCACCAGCGTCAGCAACAACAGGACAAGGTCCGAGGGCCGCTCGGAGGCGTAGGTCCGCCATTTGTGCGGCTCGCTCATGTTCCAGGCTGTGAGGATCAGCAGGCCCGCAAGCGCGGGCATGGCCATGAACCCGGCCAGAGGCGCGGCGACCAGCATCACGATCAGGATCGTACCGGCATGGACCAGCCCGGCCACGGGCGTCCGGCCCCCGGCGCGGACGTTGGTTGCGGTGCGGGCGATGGCCCCGGTGACGGGCAGCCCGGCAAAGAGCGCGGAGCCGATATTGGCCGCGCCCTGCGCCAGCATTTCGGCGTTGGGGCGGTGCTTACCTTCGATCATCCGGTCGGCCACCATGGCCGACAGCAGGGATTCGACCCCGGCAAGGAAGGCGATCACAAAGGCGGAGGGCAGCAGTTCCGTCATCCGTTCCAGCGTGAAGGCGGGCAGGGCAGGCATCGGCAGGCCACGGGGCAACGCGCCAAAGCGCGACTGGATGCTGTCCACCGGCAGGGCGAAGATCGCGATCAGCGCGGAGACCGCGCCCACGGCAAGGATCAGCCCCGGAAACTGCGGCCATGCGCGGCGCAGCAGAACGATCATGATCATCGTCATCAGACCGGCGCCCAGCGATTCGGGGCTGAGGCTGTCGCGCGCCTCCCAATAGGCGGCCACCTTTGGCAGGAAATCGGCAGGCACCTCTGCCATCTGCAGGCCGAAGAGGTCCTTGAGCTGACTGGTGGCGATGATGATGGCGATGCCGATGGTGAATCCGTTGATCACCGGTTCCGGCACAAGCGCGATCAGCCGCCCGGCGCGCAGCGCGCCCGCGATCAGCAGGATGACCCCCGCCATCAGCGTCGCCATGACCAGCCCGTCATAGCCGTGGGTGACGATGACGTCATAGACCACCACGATGAAGGCCCCGGTCGGTCCCCCGATCTGCACCCGGCTGCCGCCCAGCAGGGAAACGAGGAAGCCGCCCACGATCGCCGTCACCAGACCTGCCGCCGGATCCGCGCCAGAGGCGATGGCGATGGCAAGGCTGAGGGGCAGCGCCACCATGGCAACGGTAATCCCGGCCAGCGTATCGCGCAGGAGCGCGTCGCCGGTGTAACCGGGCAGGGTGGTCAGAAGTTTGGGTGTCATGAGGATATCGCTACGCCTCTGCGGCGCGCGTCGCAAATGACGCAACGTCGCAGGTTTGTGGCCACCCGGATTTGATCAGGATTTGCGTAAGCTTTGATCAGGCCTGCGCAATCAGCCACCCGAGGTAGAGGCCATAGCCTGCCAAAAGTGCGCCCGCCTCCCGGCGCGAGATCCGCGCGCCGGTGGTGGCAAAGACCAAGAGGACAAGCGTGGTCGCCGACATGACCCAGACATCCAGCGCCATGACCTCTGCCGGGACGGCAATGGGGGTGACAAGGGCGGTGACGCCAAGAATACCCAGCAAGTTGAAGATGTTGCTGCCGATGATATTGCCAAAGGCCACGTCTCCTTCGCCCCGCCGGACCGCCATGACCGAGGTCACGAGTTCCGGCATCGAGGTGCCGATGGCGACGATGGTCAGCCCGATCAGCGTCTCCGACACGCCGGCCGCGGCGGCAAGGTTGACCGCGCCGATGACAAGAAAGCGCGCCCCGAGGATCGTCAGCGCCAGCCCCGCCAGCGCCAGCAGGGCAGAGGGCAGCATGCGGGCCGGGCGCACGGGCAGAAGGTCCGCCTCTCCCTCGTAGACCGCTGCGGCGGCGGTGCTGCTGCGCCTTTCGGCGATCAGCGTGCCGGTCAGATAGGCCGCGAGGGTGACCAGAAAGAAGATGCCGGTCAGGCGGCCGACCTCTCCCTGCAGCAGGGCGAAGACGCCGAAGCCGGTGGCCACGACCAGCATGCCGCCGTCGCGGATCAGCGCGCGGCGGTCCACGGCGATGGACCGCAAGAGCGCCGCCAACCCGAGGATCAGCAGCACGTTGCCGATATTGCTTCCCACCACGTTGCCCACCGCGATGCCGGGTGCGCCGCTGAGGGCTGCCTGCAGGCTGGTGACCAGTTCCGGCGCCGAGGTGCCGAAGCCGACAAGCGTCAGGCCGATCACCATCGGCGGCACGTTCAGACCGCGTGCCACGGCGACCGCGCCGCGCACCAGAAAATCGCCGCCCGCGACCAGCGCCGCCAGCCCGAGCAGAACGAACAGGATGTCCATGAAAGAAGTTCCTCAGATGCTCCGAAGCTGGAGCAGGCAGGATGTGGGAGTGCCGTGGCCAAGGTCAAGGGCCGGGCGGTGCGTCCGGAGGGCATTCGCCGTCTGGCCTTCGCAGGAGGCATGTGAAATACAACGGTGAAGCAATCTGGGAGCCACGCATGAGCGATTTCGACTATGATCTCTTTGTCATCGGCGGCGGGTCCGGCGGCGTGCGTGCGGCGCGCGTTGCGGCGGGGGAAACCGGGGCAAAGGTGGCTCTGGCCGAAATGGACCGTTATGGCGGCACCTGCGTGATCCGGGGATGCGTGCCGAAAAAGCTGATGGTCTTTGCCAGCGAATACGCCGGGATGCCCGCCGAGGCGCGCGCCTATGGCTGGGACATCGGGGACGGGGCCTTTGACTGGACGGCCTTTCGCGGCAAACTGAACGAGGAATTGGACCGGCTGGAGGGCGTCTATCGCAAGCTGCTGTCCGGTTCCAGCGTGGAGAGTTTCGATGCCCGCGCGCGGGTCAAGGACGCGCATACGGTCGAGCTGTCCACCGGCGAGGTGAAGACGGCGAAACATATCCTGATTGCCAGCGGCGGACACCCGGTGCGGCCCGACCTGCCGAATGCCGAGCTGGGCATGGTGTCGGATGACATCTTCCACATGGAACGGTTGCCGAAATCCATCCTGATCGTGGGGGGCGGCTATATCGCCTGCGAATTCGCCTGCATCCTGCATGGGCTGGGCGTGGAGGTGACGCAGTATTACCGCGGCGCGCAGATCCTGCGCGGCTTTGACGAAGAGGCGCGGGGGCTGATCGCGGATGCGATGAAGGAACGCGGGATCGACCTGCACACCGGCACCAACATCGTCGAGATGCACCGCGCGGGTGATCCGCGCGAAGAGGGGCTGGACGCCGCCCCGGTCGAGGCCAAGCAATACGGTGGCGACGATCACGCTGGCCCCAGCGACGGGTTGATCCGGGTCAAGGCAACCAATGGCAATATCCGCGAGTTCGACGCGGTGCTGTTCGCCACTGGCCGCAAGCCCAACACCGGGGACATGGGGCTGGAAGAGGCGGGCGTGACCCTGACCCGCAACGGCGCCATCGAGGTGGACGAGTACAGCCAGAGCAAGGTTCCCTCGATCTATGCCATCGGCGATGTGACCGACCGGGTGAACCTGACGCCGGTGGCGATCCGCGAGGGCATGGCCTTTGTTGACACGGTGTTCCGGGGCAAGCCGACGCCGGTGGATCACGAGTTGATCCCCTCGGCGGTCTTTACGCAGCCCGAGATGGGCACCGTGGGCCTGAGCGAAGAGGACGCGCGCGACCGTGAAGAGATCGAGGTCTACTGCACCTCATTCCGGCCGATGCAGACCGCCTTTGCCGATCAGCCCGACCGGGTGCTGATGAAGCTGATCGTCAGCTGCGAGACGCGCAAGGTGCTGGGCTGTCATATCGTGGCGCCGGGGGCGGGCGAAATGATCCAGCTTGCCGGGATCGCGATCAAGATGGGCGCGACCAAGGAAGACTTTGACAGGACGGTGGCGGTACACCCCACCATGTCTGAGGAAATCGTGACCATGCGCAACCCGATCCGCCGTTCCTGATAGCGGCAGAATGCAGCGGAACGCTTGAAATTGCGGGCCGCGCGCACAGGTAGAAAAGCAATCCGAGAGACGAGGAAGGAACCGAGTTCATGGCAGGTAACAGCGGCGGCCCCTGGGGGGGCGGCGGTGGCAACCAGAACGGCGGCGGAAACGGCCAGCGCCCGCCGAGTGGCGGCGGGGGCGGCGGACGCCGTCCGGAGGAAGGCCAGATCCCCGAAATCGACGAGCTGATGAAAAAGGGCCAGGAACGGCTGCGCGTCCTGATGGGCGGCCGTGGCGGCAACGGCGGCAAGAACGGCTCCGGTGGCGGCGGCGGTCCGGGCGGTCCCGGTCTGACGCGCGGCACCGTGGCGCTGGGCGTCATCGGGCTGGTCGCGCTTTGGGCCTTTGGATCGTTCTACACGGTCCGGCCCGAAGAGCAGTCGGTGGAACTGTTCCTTGGTAGCTATTCGGACACCGGCAACCCGGGTCTGAACTTTGCCCCCTGGCCGCTGGTCACCTACGAGGTGGTCAACGTGACCTCGGAACGGACCGAAACCATCGGTGGCGGACGCGGCGGCAATGACGGTCTGATGCTGACCACCGACGCGAACATCGTCGACATCGATTTCCAGGTGGTCTGGAACATCGCGGATCCGTCCAAGCTGTTGTTCAATATCCGCGACCCGCAGCTGACCGTTCAGGCGGTGTCTGAATCGGTCATGCGCGAGATCATCGCGGCCTCGAACCTTGCCCCGATCCTCAACCGTGACCGTGGCGCCATCGCCGACAGCGCGCGTGAGCAGATCCAGGCGACGCTGGACGAATACGAGTCCGGCATCAGCATCGTCCGGATCAACCTTGATACCGCCGACCCGCCCGCCGAGGTGATCGACGCCTTCCGCGCCGTTCAGGCCGCGGAACAGGAACGTGACCGGCTGGAGCGTCAGGCGGATGCCTATGCCAACCGTGTCGTGGCCGAGGCCCGTGGTGCCGCCGCTCAGGTGCGCGAAGAGGCCGAAGGCTATCGCGCGCAGGTGGTGAACCAGGCGCTGGGTCAGGCGGCGCGCTTTACTTCCGTTCAGCAGGAATACGCGCTGGCCCCGGAAGTGACCCGCCGCCGTCTTTATATCGAAACGATGGAAAGCGTGCTGGGATCGGTCGACAAGATGATCCTCGACAATTCGGTGACCAGTGGCGGCGGGGCCGGGGGCGGTGTTGTGCCCTACCTGCCGCTCAATGAACTTCGCCGCAGCAGCGGAGGTGACCAGTGATGCGCAAGACAACCTATCTTTTGCCCGTTCTCGTGGTGGGCATCGTCGTGTTCCTGTCGTCGATCTTTGTCGTCGACGAACGCGAAAAGGCGCTGGTGCTGCAGTTCGGTCAGATCCGCGCGGTCAAGGAAGACCCGGGACTGGCGTTCAAGATCCCGCTCATTCAGGAAGTGGTCCGCTACGACGACCGTATCCTGTCGCTGGACACGCAGACCATCGAAGTCACGCCTTCAGATGACCGCCGCTTGGTGGTCGACGCCTTTGCTCGTTACCGGATCGCCGACGTGGTCCAGTTCCGGCAGGCCGTGGGCATCGGCGGCATCCGCGTCGCAGAGGACCGTCTGGGCGGCATTCTGACCGCGCAGATCCGTGAGGTTCTGGGTGCCGATCAGGTCACCTCCGACCGGATCCTGTCCGTCGACCGTCGTGAGCTAATGAACCGCATCCGTGACAGCGCCCGCGAAGAAGCGCGCTCGCTGGGGCTGGACGTGGTCGACGTGCGACTGAAGCAGACCAACCTGCCGGCGCAGAACCTTGACGCCACCTTTGACCGGATGCGGGCAGAGCGTGAACGTGAGGCGGCGGACGAACGTGCCCGTGGTAACGAAGCGGCGCAGCGCGTGCGCGCCTTGGCCGATCGTACCGTGGTCGAGACCCTGTCTGAGGCGGAACGCGAAGCCAACGTGATCCGCGGTGAGGCGGATGCCGAGCGGAACCGGATCTTTGCCGAAGCCTATGGCGCGGACCCGGAGTTCTTTGCCTTTTACCGGTCGCTGCAGGCCTACGAAAATTCGCTGAAAGGCGAAAATTCGACCATGGTCATGACGCCGGACAGCCAGTTCTTCGACTACTTCAAGAACGAGGTGGCGATTGGCGAACCGCTGAGCCAGGCCGTGCCGCGTGCCAGCACGGTGGCCCCGGCGGCACCGACGGCGGATCCGGGCACGGACCCCGCCCCGGCGACACCCGCCCCGGCGGATCCGGCGCCCGCGCCGACCGAACCCGCCCCGGCTCCGGACGCGCCTGAACCCGACGCGACGCCCACCGACAATTGACCGGGTCGGACATCATACTGGGGATCGGAATGGTCCTCGTCATCGAGGGGCTGGTCTATGCACTGGCCCCTTCGCTTGTGGAGCGCCTGCTGGAGGCGCTGCGCATCTTGCCGTTGGAGCAAAGGCGCATGATCGGGCTGTTGTCCGTGGTCAGCGGTGTCGCGGTTCTGTGGATCGCCAAGGGGTGACGCCCCATGTGGGCGTGGCGGGGGCTCTGCCTCCGTCTCCCTGCGGTCGACGCCCCCGAGGTATTTGAAAGCCCAAAGAAGGCCGGGCGCGCCTGTTCCGGGTGGCCGTGCGGGGCGGTTTTCAAGGGCCGGGCGCGGAACAGACCGCCGAAACAAGCTGATTTTCGCCAAAAGCGAGTCACGCCCTCGTGAGATCGCGGATTAGGGTCTTTGGTGTTGCGCGCGCGCACCTATGTTTGTCACAGTGAACTACAGGAGGCAGGCGGTAGCGCGTGGCCTGCGCGGCTGCTGGCTGGCAGAGACAAGGAGATCCCTTTGAAACCTCAATCCCTCGCTCTGACTCGGGAGAATGCGACACCGTTGCGGCTGTTCTGGCTTGCGACGCTGTCGATGGTCCTGATCGTATCGCAATCCCTCATGGCGCAGGCGCGCGGCGTGCCCGAAAGCTTTGCCGATCTCGCCGAGCGGATCAGTCCCGCCGTCGTCAACATCACCACCTCGACCACGGTGGCCGGGCGCACGGGGCCGCAGGGCATCGTGCCCGATGGCTCTCCCTTCGAGGATTTCTTTCGTGAATTCCAGGATCGCGGCGGGCCGAGCCGTCCGCGCCGGTCCTCGGCGCTGGGCTCCGGCTTTGTGATTTCCGAAGACGGGTTCATCGTCACCAACAACCACGTCATCGAAGGCGCCGACGAGATCACCATCGAGTTCTTCGAAGGGTTCGAGCTGCCGGCGACGCTGATCGGCACCGACCCGAACACCGACATCGCCCTGCTGAAGGTCGAGGCGGATGAGCCGCTGAAATACGTCAAGTTCGGCGACAGCAACACCATGCGTGTCGGCGACTGGGTCATGGCCATGGGCAACCCGCTTGGGCAGGGCTTTTCGGTCTCGGCCGGGATCGTTTCAGCCCGCAACCGGGCGCTGAGCGGCACCTATGACGATTACATCCAGACCGATGCCGCCATCAACCGCGGCAACTCTGGTGGGCCGCTGTTCAACATGGACGGCGACGTGATCGGCGTGAACACCGCGATCCTGTCGCCCAACGGCGGGTCGATCGGCATCGGCTTTTCGATGGCGTCGAACGTGGTGGTCAATGTGATCGACCAGCTGAAGGAATTCGGCGAGACGCGCCGTGGCTGGCTGGGCGTGCGCATCCAGGACGTCGGTGACGACGTGGCCGAGGCGCTGGGCCTTGCCGAAGCCAAGGGCGCGCTGGTGTCCGACGTTCCCGAAGGTCCGGCGAAAGAGGCCGGGATGCTGGCCGGTGACGTGATCGTGTCCTTCGACGGGGTCGACGTGCAGGACACCCGGCAGCTGGTGCGTGTGGTCGCCAATACGCCCGTCGGCAAGGCGGTGCGCGTGGTGGTCAACCGCGACGGCGCCACGCAGACGCTGAAGGTGACGCTGGGCCGTCGCGAAGAGGCGCAGGGCGCGGTTCCGGCAGCGGCACCGGCGGTGCCGGACACCCCGGACGAGGTGCAGGTGCTGGGCCTGACGCTGAGCCCGCTGACGGATGAGATCCGCAGCGAGTTGAGCCTTGCCGATGGCACGCAGGGTCTGGCGGTCATGGATGTGGACACCACGGCGGAGGCCTATGAAAAGGGGCTGCGCGCGGGGGACATCGTGACCGAGGCCGGCCAGAACGCCGTGACAAGCATCGAGGATCTGGAAGACCGGATCGCCGAGGCGCGTGACGAGGGCCGCAAGTCGATCCTGCTGCTGGTGCGCCGCAACGGCGACCCGCGGTTCGTGGCGCTGTCGCTCGATCAGGGCTGATCGGGTTTTCGACGCCAGACAAGAAAAGAGGGCGGTCCCGCGGGGCCGCCCTTTTTGATTTCCGTCGCCTGCGTGGTCGTGCGCCTGTGGTGCCTTATAGCGGTTCGGTGAGGTCGATCGCGACGAGGCCGAGCGCGCGGGCGGTTTCCAGCGAAAGCTGCGCGCTGGTGAGGCCGCGCTCTGACTGGTATTTGCGGATGGCGGCGGTGGTGGGGGCGTCCAGCGCGCCGGTGACATTGCCCGCGAAATAGCCGCGCGCCGCCAGCGCCCGCTGGAGCGAGGCGATGAACTCTGGGGTCATCTGGTGCGGGCAGGGGGCCGCGAAGGTGATTTCGGAGCGTTCCTGAACCACGCGCGGCACCGGACCCTTGCGGTAGATCGGCGGGCGGATCATGGTGCCGTCCTCTGCGATCTCGGCCTGCACCACCTGCACCTGACCCATGACCTGTTCGTAGATCGCCGGTGTGACGTCGCGGGCGCGGCAGGTGCCGTCGGCCATCTGTTCGGCGGGCGGGGGCGGGCCTTCGGGGCCCTGCGCCTCACGCGAGACGGCCTGCGGGGTGTCGCAGGCGGACAGCAGGACAAGCGCACAGAACGGCGCGATGCCGCGGGCTGCGGTGGATCGGGAACGGGACATGACTGCTCGGGCCTCTGGTGTGCCTTTTTGTTGGCGGCACAATAGCCGATTGGCTGCGATCTGCCTAGATTGCCGGACGCGGGCGCGCGCCTTGTTGCCCAAGTGCCGCCTAGGGTGCGTCGAGGAGCCGGTCGAGCAGGGGGGAGATATCCTCGATCTGTTCGGAGATCACATGGGTCACGCCATTGTCGCGCTGCACGCGGCCGGTGACCCGCAGCATCCGTCCGGCGATCACCGCGCGGCGGAACGCCTCATACATCTTGCGCCAGACGATGATGTTCACGACGCCGGTTTCATCCTCCAGCGTGATGAAGATGACGCCCTTGGCGGTGCCGGGGCGCTGCCGCAGGATGACGATCCCGGCGACGGTGACGCGCGCGCCGTTGGGCGGCTCACCCAGACGGTTGGCGGGAATGCAGGAGGGCGGGCGGGGCCATGTCATGAGAACGAATGTAGAACATCTGCCGCACCGCGCCAAGCCGCCGCCGCGCGAATTTTGGGCGCGTGCGGGCGGCCTGCGGCAATTCGGTGCGGAAACCGGGCCGGTCTGACGCGGAACGCCGGGAAAATGACGCAAAGGAGGCTGGAAGGCGGCGCGGGAGCCGACTAGGTATGGCGCTGATCAGAATTCAGGAGCGGTGGAATGGCGAAGATCACCTACATCGAGCACAACGGCACGGAACATGTCGTCGACGTCCCCAACGGGCTGACCGTGATGGAAGGCGCGCGGGACAACAATATCCCCGGAATCGAGGCGGACTGCGGCGGCGCTTGCGCCTGTTCCACCTGCCACGTCTACGTGGCGGAGGACTGGGTCGAGAAGCTGCCCGGGCGCGAGGACATGGAAGAGGACATGCTCGATTTCGCCTATGAGCCGGATCCCAAGCGGTCCCGCCTGACTTGCCAGTTGCGCGTGACCGACGAGTTGGACGGTCTGGTGGTGCAGATGCCGGAAAAGCAGATCTGATGGCGCGGGCATTTCCCGGGTCGGCGAGGATCGCTTCGCTTGGTGGAAATGCCGCTCAGGCGCCGCGTCGGCCATTGCGTCTGTTGGACCGTTGCGTCCGCGGCGCGTGGCTGATGTCGTTCTTTTTGGCAACGTCGCTTGCGCCCGCCGTGGCGCAGGAGGCGGTCTCTGCCCGCTATGAAGGCGAGGTGACGCGTTACCCGCATGGCGTGCTGGGGGACGAGATCGAATATGACACGCTGGCGGTGACCCTGTCGGATGGGCGCGTCCTGCGGCGCCGCTGGGAGGCACCGCTGGTGTTCGAAGATGTGGCGCCGCGTCTCTGGGACGTGACCGGGGACGGGGTGCCGGAGATCGTGACCGTGGAAAGCCATGCGGCGCGGGGCGCGCGGCTGGCGATCTGGTCGGTGTCTGACGGGGATCTTGCGCCGCTGGCGGCGACACCGTTCATCGGACAGCGGTTCCGCTGGCTGGCGCCTGTGGGGGCGGCGGATCTGGATGGCGATGGCGCGATCGAGATCGCCTATGTCGACCGCCCGCATCTGGCCAAGACCCTGCGCGTCTGGCGCTATGCGGATGGCGCGCTGCGCGAGGTTGCGGCGCTGCCCGGCGTCACCAACCATCGCATCGGCTGGGACTACATCGTCGGCGGGCTGCGGAGCTGTGACGCGGGACCGGAGATGATTCTGGCCAGCGGAGACTGGGCGCGGATCGTGGCGGTAAGGTATGACGGCGAGTTGAGCACGCGCGATCTTGGGGCCTATGACAGGGGCCGGATCGACGCGGCGCTGGCGTGCCGCTGAGGCGGGTTTCCCTGCTGCCCGCCTGAAAACCTTGCGCCCAACAGGGAACCAATTCCGCTTTCACGAGATAACCTGTTGGCTGTTGTCGGCACCCCGGCGGCGACAGGCCGCCCTCGGCGATGGGTCGAGGCCAGCAGGAAAGCGCAACAATGGCCCCCAGGACCACCCCCCCGAAAATCGCCGTCATCGGATTGGGCCCGCGCGGGCTGGGCGCCTTGGAGTCGCTGGCCGCGCAGGTGCGTCAGGCGGATGTGTCGCTGTCGGTGGATGTCTTCGACGCGCTGCCCGCCTGCGGGGCCGGGCCGAATTTCGATCCGGACGAAAGCCGGTTCTGCCTGTTGAACATCCCCATGCGGGACATTGCGATCCGGCCGCCGGGCTTCACCCGGGTGGGCGGCTTTGCCGACTGGCTGGAGGATGCGCCCGGTCCGGACGTCTTTCCGGCCCGTGCCGATCTGGGCCGATACCTTGAGGCGCGCTGGTCCGATCTGACGGACCTTGGATTGCTGGCGCTGACGCTCCGGGCGGTGCGGGTGGAGGCCGTCCAGCGGGTGTCCGGGGGATGGGTGCTGCAGGCGGAGGGGCAGCGGTATGGCCCCTATGCCGAAGTGCTGCTGACGCCGGGCCAGCCGGAGGTGCGCCCCGATCCGCAATTGACGGATTGGCAGGCGCACAGTGGGCACTCATCGGGCAGGCTGATGCAGGCTTATCCGGCGCGGGATCTTGCGGCCGCAGCGGCGGATTGGGCAGGGCAAACGGTGGCGATCCGGGGGCTGGCTCTCTCGGCCTTTGACGTGCTGCGGGCGTTGACCACGGCGCAGGGCGGGCGGTTTGACGGCGGGCGCTATCACGCCTCGGGGCGGGAGCCCGCGCGGGTCGTTCCGTTTTCGCTGGACGGCAAGCCGCCCTTTCCGAAGCCGGGGACCGAGGCGCTGGACGCGCGGTTTGCGCCTCTGGACGAGGAAACCGCAGTGTTCGAACGGGCCATTGGCAAGGCGGCGAGTGGGTCGGCAGAGGAGGTGGCGCCGCTGATCACCTCTGCGCTTGTGCCGGTGGTGGCGCGTATCCTGCCGGATGCCGGTGCGGCGCAGGTAGAGGACTGGCTGGCGACGGAGTGGGAAACACCGGGCGCGCAGGAGGGCGGCGGACCCGTCGAGACCTTGCAGGACGGGATCGCGATGGCCGCCGGGCAGGCTGAGCCCACCATCGGATATGTGGTCGGGCAGGTCTGGCGGAAATGGCAGGATCCCTTGCGGATCGGGTACAACCCCGCCGAGACCCCGCCGGAGACCGCGCAGAAGATCATAGACTTCGACGAGGGGCTGAAACGCTATTCCTACGGGCCGCCCCTGTCCGCCAGTGTCGAGCTTGCGGCGCTGATCGAGGCCGGGCTGGTCGATCTGGACCTGTCCGCCGATCCCGGGATCGAGATGGTGGATAAGGGCTGGGCACTGACCCTGAACGGCCGGACAGAGGTGGCCAGGGTCATGATCGACGGCGTGATGCCTTCGCCCGATCCGGAGGCCGTGACGGCCGAGCCGGTGGCGGGGCTGGTGAAGGACGGACGGATGAGCGTGCTGGCCGAGGGGCTGGCGGCGCGGACGGCGGCGGATGGCACCTTGATCGGGGCGGACGGGCAGGCGGTGCCCGGGCTGTGTCTGCTGGGGCGGCTGGCCTTGGGCAGCGTGGTGGCGTCGGACTCCCTGCACGACTGTTTCGGGGCCTCTGGCCAACGCTGGGCCGAGGGAGTGATCAAGCGCACTGGCTGACCGGAATTGGCGGGCCGGAACAGGCAAGATAGGGGCTTTGCTTTCGCGGCGGCGCGAATTACCCATGGCGCCCATGAAAATACTCTTTCTTGGTGATGTAATGGGCCGCGCCGGGCGGCAGGCGATCACGGATCGCTTGCCCGGTTTGCGCGCGGATTGGCGTTTGGATTTCGTGATCGTGAACGCGGAAAACGCCACGAACGGACATGGGCTGTCAGCAGAACATGCAAAGGCCATCTTCGAGGCCGGGGCGGATGTGATCACGCTGGGCGATCACGCCTTTGACCAGAAGGAAATGCTGACCCATATCGAGGGCGAAAACCGTATCATCCGTCCGCTGAACTTTGCCCGGCAGGCGCCGGGACGGGGCGCGGCGCTGTACAAGGACGCGCGCGGGCGCAAGGTGCTGGTGGTGCAGGCGCTGGGGCAGGTGTTCATGAGCCGCGCCTATGACAGCCCCTTTGTCGCGGTGGACGAGACCCTGAAACGCCATCCGCTGGGCGGACAGGCGCAGGCCATCGTGATCGATATCCATTGCGAGGCCACCTCGGAGAAGATGGGCATGGGCCATTTCTGCGACGGGCGGGCAAGCCTTGTGGTGGGCACCCATACCCATGTGCCGACCTCGGACACCCAGATCCTGCCGGGCGGGACGGCGTTCCAGTCGGACGCGGGCATGTGCGGCGACTACAATTCCGTCATCGGGATGGAACCGGCGGAACCGCTGCGCCGCTTTGTCAACGGCATGGCCAAGGGCCGGTTCAACCCGGCGCTGGGTGAGGCAACGCTGTCCGGCGTCTATGTCGAGACCGACGACATGACCGGCAAGGCGCGCCGGGTCGAGATGGTGCGGCAGGGCGGACGGCTGGCACCGGCGGGACCGTGAACCGACTGCTGCCCTTTGCCACGCTGGTCGTGACCGGCGCGGCCTGGGGGGCGACGCAACCGCTGACCAAGGTCGCCGTTTCCGAAGGCTACAAGCATTTCGGGCTGATCTTTTGGCAGACCGTGCTGCTGTCGCTGATCCTTGGGGCGCTGACGCTGCTTAAGGGCAAGCGCCTGCCGCTGCACGGCCGGGCGCTGCAGCTATACCTGTTCGTGGCGCTGGTGGGCACGCTGTTGCCGGGGATCGCCGGCTATCAGGCGGCGGTGCATCTGCCGTCCGGCGTATTGTCGATCCTGTTGAGTTCGGTGCCGATGTTCGCGCTGCCCGTGGCCCTGATGCTGGGCATCGAGCGGCTGGAGCCTGCACGGGTTCTGGGCCTGCTCCTTGGTCTTGGCGGGGTGGCGCTGTTGGTGCTGCCGGAGGCGAGCCTGCCCGAGGGCGTCAAGGCGCTGTGGATCGGCGTCGCGCTGATTTCTTCGCTGTGTTACGCGGTCGAGGGCAACGTGGTGGCCCGCTGGGGCACGGCGGGGCTGGATGCGGTGCAGGTGCTGGCGGGGGCCTCTGTCATGGGCGTTGTGCTGAGCCTGCCGCTGGCCGCGTTCAGCGGGCAATTCATCACCCCCGCCTTGCCTTTGACCGTCCCGGACAAGGCGGTGATCGCCAGTGGATTCCTGCACGCCTTTGCCTATTCTTCTTATGTCTGGCTGGTGGGGCGGGCGGGATCCGTCTTTGCCGCTCAGGTCAGCTATCTGGTGACGCTGTTCGGGCTGGGCTGGGCGATGCTGTTTCTGGACGAGGCCTATACCGGCTGGGTCTGGGCCGCGACTGCCTTGATGATGGGCGGTATGGTTTTGGTGCAACCGCGGCGGGTCAAACTGCTTGTACCGGCCCCCGCGCCGGGCCAGAATGCGGCGGGTTGAGAGCAGGCGGACATGCAACAAATGTTGGCGATGGAACTGGGCCAATCGGGTCAGGCAATTGTGGCGCTCGGCGTCGTTTTCGTCATGTTCGTGCTCTTTGTGAGCGAGGCTTATCCGACCGAGGTGACAGCCATCGGCGGAGTCGCGGTCTTGTTGTTCATGGGGGTGCTGCCCTATGAGGCGGCGCTGGGCGTGCTGTCCAACCCGGCCCCCTGGACCATTGCGGCGATGTTCGTGGTCATGGGGGCGCTGGTGCGAACCGGGGCGCTGGATGCCATAACCAACCTTGCGCAGTCGGCGGTTGCGACCAATCCCCGGCTTGCGGTGGGGGGGATCCTGCTGCTGGTGGTCGTGGCATCGGCCTTTATGAACAACACGCCGGTGGTGGTGGTGATGCTGCCGATCTTCGTTCAGATCGCGAAATCTCTGGGCATAGCGCCGTCGAAGCTGTTGATTCCGCTCAGTTATGCCGCGATCCTTGGCGGCACGACCACGCTGATCGGCACCTCGACGAACCTGCTGGTGGACGGTGTTGCGCGTTCTGCCGGGTTGGAGCCTTTCACGATTTTCGAGGTCACGCCCCTTGCCGCCATTCTGGCGGTTGCGGGCATGCTGTTCGTGCTGGTCGCCGGGCCGTTCCTGCTGCCAGAGCGGACCTCGATGGCGGGGATGCTGTCGGACCGGAGCCGGATGAAGTTTTTCACCGAGGCGGTGATTCCCCCGGAATCCAACCTTGTCGGGCGCGATGTTCTGGGCGTGCAGCTGTTCAAGCGCGACGGGGTGCGGCTGATCGACGTGATCCGGGGCGATGAATCGCTGCGCCGCAACCTGCAGGGGGTTGAACTGCAGGTGGGCGACCGGGTGGTGTTGCGCACGCAGATGACGGAACTGCTGTCTCTGCAGCGCAACAAGGAATTGAAGCGCGTCGATCAGGTTTCGGCCAAGGAAACATCGACGGTCGAGGTGCTGATCACGCCGGGCTGCAAGATGGTGGGCCGCAGCCTTGGCGCGCTGCGCCTGCGCCGCCGGTTCGGTGTCTATCCGCTGGCCGTGCACCGCCGGAACCAGAACATCGGTCGTCAGCTGGACGATCTGGTGGTGCGCGTGGGCGATACGCTGCTGCTGGAAGGCAGTCCCGACGATATCAAGCGGCTGGCCAACGAAATGGAACTGGTCGACGTGGCGCATCCCACGGTCCGGGCGTTCCGGCGCGGTCACGCGCCGGTTGCCATCGGCGCGCTTGCGGCCATCGTGGTGCTGTCGGCGCTGGGGATTGCGCCTATTCTGGCGCTGGCGGTAATCGCGGTCGCTGTGGTGCTGTTGACCCGCTGTATCGACTCGGATGAGGCGTTTTCTTTTGTCGAGGGCCAGTTGCTGGCGCTGATCTTCTCCATGCTGGCGATCGGCGCGGCGCTGGAGGCGTCGGGCGCCGTGAAACTGCTGGTTGAGGCCATCGCGCCATACCTGATGGATTTGCCGCCGGTCTTGTTGGTGGCATCGGTCTTCTTCCTGACCTCGGCCCTGACAGAGGCGGTGAGCAACAATGCGGTTGCCGTTGTGGTGACGCCGGTGGCCATCGGTCTTGCGCAGGCAATCGGAGTGGACCCGCGCCCGCTTGTGGTGGCGGTGATGATCGCCGCCTCCTGCGCATTTGCGACGCCGATCGGATACCAGACAAATACGCTGGTCTATGGTCCCGGCGGATACCGGTTCACGGATTTCACGCGCATCGGCCTTGGGATGAACCTGTTGATCGGTGTTCTGGCCTCGTTGTTGATCCCGTTTTTCTGGCCGCTGTAGTCCGCGGGTGATGCCGCGTCCTTGTGGAGGCGCGGCTCTTTGTAGACCCTTGCGTTACGCTGCATTTTGCGGCAAAAGGCAGCAAGGTGCCGCATGATGCGGATTCGAAACCGTCGAGTAATCCATGTCCAGCAATGTTCCCGAAGCGCGGCAAAGCCTGCTGCGCGCCCGTTTGCAACGCGGTCTTCCGTTGGAGGTGCAGGCGCTTGCCTCTGAATTCGGCGTGTCCATCGACACGGTGCGGCGCGATCTGAAACTGCTGCAATCGCAGGGGGTTGCGCGCTGTGTGCGCGGTGGCGCGATGCCGGTCAGCCGTCCGGGGCCGGACGCCCTGACGCGGGTGGCCACCTCTGGCGCGCGGAACGAGGCGCTGGCGGCGGCAGCCCTGCCGCTGATCGAGGATGGCATGGTCCTGATGATGGACGGCGGGGCGACGGTGCTGGCGCTGGCGCAGGTCATGCCGGCGCTGCCGGATTGCCTTGTGGTGACGCCCGCGCCCGCCGTGGCGCTGGCCTGCCTTGCCGCCGGTGTGAAAACGCAACTGATCGGCGGCAGGCTGTCCCCCTCGGGCGCGATCACTGTTGGACATGCGGCGGTGCGGGAGTTGGAGGACATCGCTGCCGATCTGGTCTTTCTGGGCGTCTGCGGCATCGACCCCGGGTTCGGGTTCAGCGCCGATGATCGGGACGAGGCGGATGTGAAGCGCGCCATGATCTCCGCCAGCCACCGCGCGGTGGCCGTGACCGGCGCGGCCAAGCTGAACCGCCGGGCCCGGCACCGCGTCTGCCCCTGCGAGGAGTTGGACCTGATGATCACCGATGCGGCGACCCGGACAACGGCAGGCTTTTCCGAGGCCGGGCTGGAGGTGCGCAATGTCTAGGATCCGGACCCCTTGGCGCAGCGTTTCCGCCGCTTTTGCTCTGAATGGCGTGCTGTTGGGCTGTTGGGCCTCGCGCGTGCCGACCTTTGTGGACCGGCTGGCGCTGTCCGAAGGGATGCTGGGTGTCCTGTTGCTGTTGATGGGTGTGGGCGCGCTGATCTCTTTCCCGCTGGCGGGCAGCCTGTCCGACCGGCACGGGGCGGTCAGGGTCACGCGCTGGACCGGGGCGGTCTATCTCTTGTCCGTGGTTGCCGTAGGCTTTGCGCCCTCTGTCGGTTTCCTTGGGCTGGCGCTGTTCCTGTTCGGCGTCTTTCACGGGTCGATGGACGTGGCGATGAACAGCTGGGCGACCGAGGTCGAGAAACACATGGGCCGCTCTGTCATGTCCTCGTTTCACGCGATGTGGAGCCTTGGCGCCGGGCTGGGCGCGGGCGGCGGCTATCTGGCGACCAGCATCGGCGCGGGGACGGGGCCGCATTTCCTGATTGCGGCGGTGGTTGCGGGGATGGTGTTCTGGCCGTTCCTGCAGGCCCCCTGGACGTCACGCATCCGGCAGACGCCGGTCAAGGCGCCGATCTTTGCCTTTCCGCACGGCGCGCTGATCCTTGTCGGCTTTATGGCGCTGGCCGCCGGGCTGGGCGAGGGGGCAGCGGCGGATTGGTCGGCGGTCTACCTGCGCGACGTGTTGGGCCGGCCCGAGTCGCAGGCGACGCTGGGCTATGCGGCCTTTTCGGTGACCATGGTGATCATGCGCCTCAGCGTCGATCGGATCATCACCCGGTTTGGCCCGCAGGCGGTGGCGCGGGTGGCGGGTGTGCTGGCGGCCAGCGGCTTTTTCCTCTGCGTTCTGACCGATGCCTTGCCCGTGGCGCTGATCGGGTTCGTGCTGATGGGCATGGGCTATGCGGCGGTCATCCCCATGGCCTTTTCGCGGGCCGCCCATGATCCCGAGGTGCCCGCCGGGCAGGCCATCGCCTCTGTCGCGACGTTGGGCTATGGCGCGATGTTGCTGGGGCCGCCTGCCATCGGATTCATCGCCGAGGCGACCTCGCTGCGCCTGTCCTTCGTGATGGTCGGGGGCCTTGCCCTGCTGATCGCGGCGTTTGCCCCGGCGCTGGGGCGGAGCCGGGTACTGGCCGCAGGGTGAACGCCGAGGCCCTGTGCAGGGCGGGGCCTATTGACAGCCGATTGCTCCATCGGCCACCGTTTGTCCCTTGCCACGGGGGGAAATCATGCTGCGCCACATCGTCCTTGTGACCATCAAACCTGAGGCGACGCCGAAACAGCGCGCGGACTGGCGCGCCGACTTGATCGCGATGTGCGAGGAGTCTCCGGAGGTTCTGTCCTACACCTTTGGCACAAATGTTGGCAGTGGCCCGAACCACCATGACACGGCGCTGGTGGCGGATTTCAAAGACTACAAATCGTTCAAGCAGTATGTCGATGGCGCGCGGCACAAGGACTATGTGATGAACCATGCGCGGCATGTGGTGGAAAAGCTGGCCGCCATTCAGCATGAGTTGTGACGGCACAGGCCGCGCTGACAGCGCCGCCGGAAACGGGCCTGTCGGCCTCTACCCGTAGCGCGCGACAAAGCCTTCGAGGATGCGCGCCGGTTCCGTGACCGCGGCGGCGTGCACCTGTTCGATCAGGCGGTCGGCCTCTTCGGGGTCAAAGTAGCCCCGGTGGCGGTAGATGTGGATGCGGGTTTCGAACTCCGCGCCGTCTGCCTCGGGGTGGAACTGGGTCGCGTAGACGTTCTGCCCGTAGCGGATCATCTGGTAAGGGCAGGGGCCCGAAGAGATCAGGTGCACCGCGCCTTTGGGCAGGTTCTGCACCGCTTCCTTGTGGCCCACCAGCGCCTCGAACTGCGCCGGCATGGTCGAGGTCAGCGGATCCTCTGCGCCGTCCTCTGTGGTGTAGCAGGTGACCGGCCCCACCGGTTCGCCAAAGCGTTTCTTGGACACCTCGGCGCCAAGGTGATGCGCAAGGATACCGATGCCATAGCAGCAGCCCATGAAGGGCACGTCCTGCGCCGTGATGCGCGGCATCAGGGACAGGATCGTATGTTCGATATGCGCCTCTATCGGGTCCTTGGTCTGTACCGGATCGCTGACACAGCCCGGCCCGCCACCGACGATGATGCCGGCGTAATCCACCGGGTCGAGATTTGCGGGCAGGGGTTCCTGATCCAGTCGGATACGCAGGACGCGGGCCTCGTCCAGACCGGACTTGTCCAGCATGGCGCGGTACTCGGAATCGCTCGCCTCTTTTTCGGGGCGAAGCTGAAGGAGGAGAAATCGGCTCATGCCCTGATCGCTACCTCAGCCGGGCCGGGCGCGCAACGTATGACCGCGCGCCCTTGGCAAGCAGGGGCGCACTGGATTATAGAGGCGCGGATTTACGAGGCACCCGAAAAGAGGTTCACCACCATGGCCGGCCATTCCAAATGGGCAAACATCCAGCACCGCAAGGGCCGTCAGGACAAGATCCGGGCCAAGATCTTCTCGAAACTTTCGAAGGAGATCACCATCGCCGCCAAGATGGGCGATCCCGACCCGGACAAGAACCCGCGCCTGCGTCTGGCCGTGAAGGAAGCCAAGGGCCAGTCGATGCCCAAGGACAACATCGAACGCGCCATCAAGAAGGCGATCGGCGGCGATGCCGAGGACTATGAGGAAATCCGCTATGAGGGCTATGGCCCGGGTGGCGTGGCGGTGATCGTCGAGGCGATGACCGACAACCGCAACCGGACCGCCTCGACCGTGCGCTCGACCTTTACCAAGAACGGCGGCAATCTGGGCGAGACCGGCTCTGTCGGCTTCATGTTCGAGCGCAAGGGAGAGATCGTCTACCCGGCCTCTGCGGGCGATGCGGATGACGTGATGATGGCGGCCATCGAGGCCGGTGCCGAGGACGTGGAAAGCTCGGAGGACGGGCACACGATCTATTGTGCGGACACCGATCTGAACGAGGTGTCGACCGCGCTGGAAGCAGAGCTGGGCGAGTCGGAATCGACCAAGCTGATCTGGAAGCCGACCACCACGACGGAGCTGGATCTGGACGGGATGACGTCCCTGATGCGGCTGATCGAGGCGCTGGAAGACGACGACGATATCCAGCGGGTGACGGCGAATTTTGAGGCCTCGGACGAGGTCATGGAACAGCTGGAAAACGCCTGAGTTTCAGGTCTTGAAACATGAAAAAGCCCGCTGATCACAGCGGGCTTTTTTGATTTGGTGAGGAGTTGATTGGCGGGTCAGGCCGTCTTTCGCTTGCGGCGGATCATGCCGAATGCGGCAAGGCCACCCAACAGCAGCGGCAGCGATGCCGGGACCGGAACAGGTGAAACGCTGGTGCCGGAGAGGAGGCTGTCGATCTGGCCCTTGACCAGAGCCACGCTTGCCGATGTCGGCGAAGTGCCCATGTCCCAGAACAAAAAGCCGTTGGCGATGGTCCGACCGCCGTTACCGATTACGATGGCTCCTTGGCCGGGTGCCGGTACCGGTGAGTATCCTGCGACGGCGGTGGCGCCATTGATGGCGTCGAGCATGTCGCCGTTGTCACCGGCTTGGTCAGTGAAATCGATGCCTGCAAGCAGGTTTCCGGCAGCGGGCGACCCCGTGTCCCAGGCAAAAACGCTCTGCACGGAATTGAAGGACGAGGCTACGGAGACGTCGAAGGACGATGCCAGCGCAGGCAGGGTGTCGAGGTTCCAGTAGCTGAGGATTGCCGAGCCGCCACCCGAGATGAAGCTGTCAATCGCCGCCGCATTGGCTGCACTGATGTTGCTGCCCGGGATGTCGATGATCAGCAGGTCCCAGGCTTGGGACGACAAGCTGGTTGCAAGGTCGGAATGGCTCGCGGCCGTTGCAGTTTCGCCCAGATCGCTGAGAGCCGTGCCGACAACACCGTCACTGACCCCGCCGTAGGAATCGAAGTATCTGAGGATGGAGGCGGCATCTGCGGACTGCACGCTGGCCAGTGACAGAACACCGGCGCAAATCGCAATCAAGGAACGTTTCATATTTTCTTTCTCCAATAAGTGTCAATTATTACGCACTCGCTATCGAGACAAATTGGCAAGAATGAGGCCTGTCCTACGTCGACCAGGTTTTTTCAACCTATGATTTCGCGTCTTTAGGCTGGGCCAATTGAAGGTTGCTGTTGGACGATGTGCGCCCATCTTTGACGTCAATCCTTCAGCCGTTTCACGGCGCAGGTCTTCATTCGCGGTTGTGCTGCCTTTGAAACACTCTGGATTCCGTCAAGACGTGGCAACGTTCCGTTCCTGACGGGGCTGTCTAGCCTGAGGCGGCTGATCGAGGCGTTGGAAGATGACGACGATATCCAGCGGGTGACGGCGAATTTCGAGGCCTCGGATGAGGTCATGGAACAGCTGGAAAACGCCTGATTTCCGGCGCCTTGGCAACGAGAAGAAACCCCCGCCTCGGCGGGGGTTTTTCGTTGGCGCCAGGCGGGTGTCCACGCGTGGACACGTTAGGGGGAATGCCGGATCAAGGGGTTACAGGGACGGATTTACCAAGTCTTAAGAGTTGAGGGTCTTCGCGGCAGGGCGACGGCCCGTTTCCGAACCCGGAGAGCGGGGTCTGGCGGCGATCCCGTGTCGGACCGTTGAAGCCGCTTCGAAGGTCAGTTGTTTCGGTAGCTCAGCAAGCGGACCTCGCCGGTGTCGGTGCGCACCGCGTAGATGCGATCCGGTCCGCTGTCCGGGACCGTCCCGAAGCCTTCGCCAAGTGCTTCGACGAGCAGCCAGCCATCGGCGTAGGCCTGGGGGATCAGGGGCGGGCCGTGCTCGTTGCCATAGTCGAAAAGGTCGGACAATCCGGGAAAGGCAATTGTGGGGGTGAAGCTGGCGAAGCGGCGGCCATCCAGCCAAACTCCCCTGATGTCACCGGGCCGGGAGAAAGCGCCGGTCAGGATGAGCAATCGTTCGTCTGCCACGTAAAGAAGACCGGCGGCATCGTACTCGCGCAGGCTGGCAACAACCTCCCAGTCTCCGGTTTGAACATCGACCGCGTAAAGGTAACCTTCGCCTCCGTAGGTGAGGCCGTAGATCATCTCTTCGCCGGGCGCATAGACGGCAGCGACAGGCAGCAGGACCGGGGGAACATCAGGCGGCACTGGAAAGCTGCGCGTGCCGTTCGGGCCGTTCAGGGTAAGCCCCGTTTCATCGAAATCGACGGTATGCGCGCCCTCTGTCCGGTCCGATTCCAGCCAGGTGCGAAGGGCCGCCGGAAGATCCTCGGTCACGCCCAGGCTATGCGCGAGATAGTCCTGCGCAAGTCCGGGCGTCTGGGTGTCGACCCGATCCACCGTGAAAGACCGGCCGTGGAATTGGTTCCGTCCCTGGAAGCTGTCAATGCGCTGCGTTCCCATCCTGTCGGCGAGCAGATCTACCAAAAGGCGGAAATCACGCCCCCGGGGGCGAAAAACCAGCGGCAGGTCCTGAACCTGCACCCCGACCATGGGAATCCCGGAAAAGAGGACCTCGCTGTCTTCGGGGCCGGGACCACTGCGGATGATTTCGGTAACGTGGGTGCCATCTGTTGCCTCGACGTGCCAACGCAGCGTGCCACCATCAAGCAGGACGAGGCCGACTTCCCGGCCCGGGCGATCCACAAGAACATGGGCCTCGGGAAGAGCATAGAGATCCTGCGAGGGCTGACCGTGGCCGACGGCGAGGACATGAACCTCCCGTTCCGCCTGGGCCGCTTGTGCAAGCAGCAAGCTATAGCAAAGCAAGGTAAGTCTGAGCACGGTGCCCATAGATCCGTCGCCTTTGGTCAGAAAGCCTGACCGCTGCCCGCCATTTGCGGGTGGAAGGCGTCCAGTATGGCGGGTGCGGGGGCCCCTGTCGATGCCGCCGAGCGCAGAGCGGGGGCGCGGACGCGCGCATGCCGGAGATTGCCCGCTGAAGCCAATTGAATACCGCTGGATGTTTTACGCCTGCGTAGAAGCCACCGAAAAATGCGCCAATGACGCCTACTGGGGGGCGGCGTAGAACGATATGGTGGTTTGTCCTGAAACGGCGCTTGGGGAAAAAAATGTGCTTCTTTTGCCGGGCGCTTGGGCGGGCAGGGTATGCCTGCCTTGCGGGCCAACCGAAAAACCGCCTAATCCGGTTTCATGCTCTTGCGTGCACTTCTTTTGCTGGCGGTCTTCGTCACGGCCTCGGTCTTTGCGACCCTTTTTTTCGGGCACGAAGTGCTGGTTGCGATTGGCCTGATCCTGACGCAGCTCAAGGTCCTGATGAAAAAGCTGGCGGGGATCGAACTGCCGGTTTTCCTTGTCTGGCTCAAGACACAGGCCGCGGCCTTTTTCCGGTTCGAGATCCTCAAGAAGTGGCTCATGACATCGGTCGTGCCCCTGATGGTGGGCAAGGCGATCCTGCGGCGCATTCAACTGAGGATTCAGGGCTATCTGGACATCGTGCGGCAGCGCTATGACCGGCTGATCGACTGGTTCAACAGCCTCAGCCGGGTGGAACGCGCGGTGGCGTGGCTGGTGATCCTGTTTGCCACGCTGGCGCTGTCTGTGACCTCACTGGGGCTGTGGTTGATCCTGTTCTCGGTGCAGCTGCCGCTGTGGCTGGTCGCTACGGCCAGTGCGACGATCAAGGTGATGTCCAAGAGCGTCGAGAAGATGGTGTTCAAGGCGGTGGCTTTCTTCCAGCTGTCTTGGCTGTGGAAGTTCATTCGGCGGCTCTTGCCCAAGCCGGTTCTAGAGTGGAAACGGCGGACCGAGTTCCGCATCGCGCGGCAGATCGTGCGGCGGCGGCGCATGACGTTGAAACAACTGGTCGAACGCAAGGGGCGGCTGCCCTTCAAGCTGGGCATCCTTGCGGAATACCTGTTTCATCCGCCGGGGCGAAAGTGAGCGCGCTCAGGCCGTGGCGGGCGGCGGGCCCTGCAGTTGACGCCGGAAGGCGGGGCTGATCCCGATCAGCACGATCCCGATCGACAAAAAGCACCAGACGGCGGGCATTTCATGCGGGTTGTCGGTCAGGATCGAGGACAGGCCCGGCCCCATCGCCATATTGAACAGTGCAAAGCGCCATGCGCCGTAGAGGCAGGGCAGCAGGAAGGCCGCCAGCATGTAATCGGGGAATTGCCCCATCGGCCCCAGCAACGGCTGCAGGCTGAACAGGTTGTTGAGCGGCACCGTCCAGCCAAGGTGCCATGTGCCGGAAATGGTGCAAAGCTGCGCCCCGCAGAGCGGCACGTTGGGCGGGCATTGGCCCAGCCACGGCGCCGGGATCAGCCGCGCCAGCAGCATCAGACTGGCCAGTGCCGACAGGGCCAGAACGATCCTGCGCATCCGGGGCGTGACGACGGAGCCGACCACCGCCATGCAGAAGATGTTGATGACAAGGGGTTGCAGGGTGATGTGCAGGTAACTGAGCAGGGTCACAGCGCTGTTGGGCGCCGCGCCGCATTGGTCCAGCACCTGGTAGCCCCAGACCTGCAGCGCCTCCATGCCCGTGAAAAACCCGATGGTGCCCCAGATCGCCGCCGGTTCGTCGCGATGCCATGCCAGCGCCGCACCGGCGCTGCCGATACCGACCATGGTCCATGTGGCGGCTTCACTCCAGCACATGCGGGGTCTCCCTGCGGTTCTGCCGTCATATTGGGCGGGGGGCGGGGCAGAGGTCAACGGGGGTGGTCTTTGCCCTGCGTTCGGGGGTATGGCGCGGCAAGGCGACAGGAGGATGGACATGCAGGCGGTAATTGCGGGATTTGCCTTGGGGTTCAGCCTGATCCTTGCGATCGGGGCGCAGAATGCCTTTGTGCTGCGGCAGGGACTGCGGCGGATGCATGTGCTGCCGGTGGTTCTGGTCTGCGCGATTTCGGACGCCTTGCTGATTGCCGCCGGAGTGGCCGGGTTCGGCGCGCTGGCCGAGGCGATCCCCGGGCTGGAATGGGGGATGCGGCTGTTCGGGGCGGCCTTTTTGATCTGGTACGGGTTCCGCACGCTGCGTTCGGCCTGGAAGGGCGGAGAGACCCTGCAGGCGGGGGAAGGTGCGCAGACCCTGAAGGCGGCGGTGCTGACCTGTCTGGCGCTGACATGGCTGAACCCGCATGTCTATCTGGACACGGTCGTGCTGTTGGGTGCGGTGTCGGCGCAGTACAATGCGCCGGTGTACTTTGCCACCGGGGCGATGACGGCCTCCTTTGTGTTTTTCTTCGGTCTGGGCTTTGGCGCGCGGGCGCTGGCGCCGGTCTTTGCGCGGCCCAAGTCGTGGCAGGTGCTGGACGTTCTGGTGGGGCTGACCATGTGGGCCATCGCGGTCAAGCTCTTGCTGATGTGAGGCAGGGGCGGGCCATGTGCCTGCCGGTCTTGAACCTGCGGTTGGATCGGGTAATCCCTTGGGCATGGTGACAGACTCGGCTAGCCCCGCGCGGGGTGTCTTCTGGATGGTCGTGACGGGCTTTTGCTTTGTCGCGGTCACGGCGTTGGTGAAATACCTTGGCCCGCGCATTCCGGCGGCGGAATCCGCCTTTCTGCGCTATCTGCTGGGGCTGGTGTTCCTGATCCCGATGGCGCGGCAACTGGTGGCGGTGCGGCTGAGCGGGCGGCAGTGGCGGCTGTTTTCCCTGCGGGCGCTGTTTCACACCGGGGGCGTGGCGCTGTGGTTCTATGCCATGACCCGCATCCCGCTGGCCGAGGTGACGGCCATGAACTACCTCAACCCGGTATATGTCACCGTTCTGGCCGTGTTTTTCCTGGGCGAGCGGCTGGCGCTGCGGCGCATTCTGGCGATCTGTGCGGCGCTGGTCGGGGCGATGCTGATCCTGCGGCCGGGGTTCCGGGAACTGGACCCGGGCCATATCGCCATGCTGTTCACGGCGCTTTTGTTTGCGGGGTCCTACCTCTTGGCCAAGATCCTGTCGGGCGAGTTGAGTGCGGCGGTGGTGGTGGGGATGATGTCGTTGGGGGTGACGATCGGGCTGGCGCCTCTGGCGCTGGCGGTCTGGGTCTGGCCGACGGCGTGGGAGGTGACCATCCTCTTCGGCGTCGCGTTCTTTGCCACGGCGGGGCATTATGCCATGACGCTGTCCTTTGCCGCCGCACCTGTGACGGTCACGCAGCCGATCACCTTTCTGCAACTGGTCTGGTCCGTGCTGCTGGGCGCGGTGGCCTTTGGCGAGGCGGTGGACCCCTGGGTGATTGCGGGCGGGACAGTGATCATGGCCTCTGTCGTCTATATCACCCTGCGCGAGGCGCAGCTGAAACGGCGCGTGACTCCGGTGGTTTCGGAAACAAAAAACTGATTTCGGACTGATTATCCACGGTTCCAAAAAATCCCCAATCCGGGCGCAATGCGGCCGGAATCGTTAACGATGCTGCAAGCATTCAGGGGCAGCATTGGGAGGATAAGGGATGTTTACGGAGTTTCGAATGACCGACGATATGGACGAGATCCAGGATTTCCTGGTGCGCGAGCGGCAGAAATCACTGTCAGAGGCCGAATGGCGGTTCCGGATGCGCGGCTACGGCTACAATCTTCGGCGGACCGATAGCGGTGTCGAAGTGGCACGGCTGCCGCAGAACACCGTTCTCTGCACGCTGCCGCTGTAACCGGACGAAAACTGCCCGACAGGGGCGCGGTTCGACCTGTCGGATGTCTGCGCGGGGACGCGGGAGACCTGTCTTGGCGAGGTGAGCGCCGAAGCGCAGGTCCGGACCAATTTGCGCGCGGGTGATGTCATCCGGTAGCGGTCCCGGCACATGAGCCGCCAAAAGCTGTGGGGCGGTCGCGGTCTGCTTGGCCGTTCAGATGCGGGTCAGGGCATCCGAGATCACGCAGCGACGCGCAATCAGCATCTTTCATTCATTTTGAAGGCCGTAAACCGGGCTTGCCGTCTGCGTCGGGGCGCCCCGGCAAGCGGCATATGTCGGCCGCGCCCGTGTTGGGCCTTTGCGAGACGATGTCCTTTGCGCAGTTCTTGATTGACTCGTCAGTCAATAAAAATGATCCTGCGCCCATGCCCAAGATTGGACAGGAACCCAAACGGCGCGCGGCGCTGCTGCAGGCGACGGTGGCCGAGATCGGCGAGACCGGATCGCTGGACGTGACCGTATCGCGGATCGCAAAGCGCGCCGGTATGTCGAGCGCGCTGGCGCACCACTATTTCGGCGGCAAGGCGCAGATCTTTCTGGCGGCCATGCGGCAGGTGCTGACCGATTATGCCGGAGAGGTGCGCGCGGCGCTGGCCGCTGCGCCGAAGGGCCAGCGGTTGGAAACGCTGATCGCCGCGAACTTTACTGAAAGCGTGTTTCAGCCCGCGACCATCGCTGCCTGGTTGAACTTTTACGTGTTGGCGCAGCGAGAGCCCGAAGCGGCGCGGTTGCTGCATGTCTATCAGCGGCGTCTGCACACGAACCTTGTGCATGCCCTGCGCGGGCGCACGGCGCAGCCCGAAGAGGTGGCGCAGAGGATCGCGGCGCTGATCGACGGGGTCTATCTGCGCGCGGCCCTGTCCGATGGCGGGATCGGCGATGCCGCAGCCCGGGTCACCGACACCGCCTATGCCCTGATGAGGACACGATGAGCAAACCCAACATCCTGATCGTCATGGTCGACCAGTTGAACGGCACGCTGTTCCCGGACGGCCCGGCGGAGTGGCTGCACGCGCCGAACCTGAAGGCGCTGGCAAAGCGGTCGGTGCGGTTTCCCACCGCCTACACGGCCTCGCCGCTGTGCGCGCCGGGGCGGGCGAGTTTCATGTCCGGGCAATTGCCCAGCATGACGCGCGTCTATGACAATGCCGCCGAGTTCGCGAGCGACATCCCGACCTATGCGCATCACCTGCGCCGGGCGGGGTATCAGACCTGCCTGTCGGGCAAGATGCATTTCGTCGGGCCGGACCAGATGCACGGGTTCGAGGAACGGCTGACCACGGATATCTACCCCGCCGATTTCGGCTGGACCCCGGATTACCGCAAGCCGGGAGAGCGGATCGACTGGTGGTATCACAACATGGGGTCGGTGACGGGCGCCGGTGTGGCCGAGATCTCCAACCAGATGGAATACGACGACGAGGTCGCCTATCACGCCGAGCGCAAGATCTACGATCTGGCGCGGGGGCAGGATGACCGTCCGTGGTGCCTGACGGTGTCGTTCACCCATCCACATGACCCCTATGTGGCGCGGCGGAAATACTGGGATCTGTATGAGGGCTGCGAGCACCTGCTGCCGCAGGTCCCGGCGATGGCCTACGAGGATCACGACCCCCACGCGCAGCGGATTTTCGACGCCAACGACTGGCGCAGTTTCGACATCACCGAAGAGGATATCCGCCGGTCGCGCCGCGCCTATTTCGCCAATATCTCTTACCTCGACGACAAGATCGGGGGACTGCTGCAGGTGCTGGAAGACACGCGGCAGGAGGCGATCGTGGTCTTTGTCAGCGACCACGGCGACATGCTGGGCGAGCGTGGGCTGTGGTTCAAGATGTGCTTTTACGAAGGTTCCGCCCGGGTGCCGATGATGATCGCCGTGCCGGGCGGCGAGGGGCGGCGCGTGGAGGCGCCGGTGTCGAACATCGACATCTGTCCGACGCTTTGTGATCTGGCCGGGGTCGATATGTCCGAGGTGATGCCCTGGACCGAGGGCGAGAGCCTTGTGCCGCTGATGCAAGGCGGTGAGCGGCGGTCGCCGGTGGCGATGGAATACGCCGCCGAGGCCTCTTATGCGCCGCTGATCTGCCTGCGGCATGGCAAGTGGAAATACACCGATTGCGCACTGGACCCGGAACAGCTGTTCGACATGGAGAGCGATCCGCATGAGATGGTGAACCTTGCCGGGCAAAAGGACATGGCCGAGGTGTTGGAACAGTTCCGGGTGGCGGCGGCGCGGCGGTGGGATCTGGGCCAGTTCGATGCCGAGGTGCGGCAGAGCCAGGCGCGGCGCTGGGTGGTCTACGAGGCCCTGCGCGAGGGGGGATATTACCCCTGGGATTTCCAGCCGCTGCAGAAGGCCAGCGAGCGCTATATGCGCAACCACATGGATCTGAACGTGGTGGAAGACAACCAGCGGTTCCCGCGGGGCGAATGAGGGTGCGCCGGTTTTGCACACCTCCCGCCCGCCCACCCCGGTGCGCAAAACCGGCGCACCGCGTGCACAGGCATGGGGGCTACGCCTTGACCGGCAAAGAACGACATATGGCGCCTGCGGCGGCGCCCGTCTGACAGTTTCGAGGGATGTGATGGAAGCGGATTACGTGGTGGTGGGCGCGGGCTCTGGCGGCTGCGCGGTGACGGGGCGGCTGACCGAGGCAGGGCATTCGGTGATCGTGATCGAACACGGTGGCAGCGACTGGGGGCCCTTCATCAACATGCCGGGGGCGCTGAGCTACCCGATGAACATGGCGCGCTATGACTGGGGCTACAAGACGGAGCCGGAGCCGCATCTGGGCGGTCGGCGGCTGGTCTGTCCGCGCGGCAAGGTGATCGGCGGGTCCTCTTCGATCAACGGCATGATCTATGTGCGCGGCCATGCGATGGATTATGACCACTGGCGCGATGAGGGCTGCGAGGGCTGGGGCTATGCGGACGTACTGCCCTATTTCAAGCGGATGGAGGATTGGCATGACGGCGGCCACGGTGGGGATCCGGCGTGGCGTGGGCAGGGCGGGCCGCTGCATGTGACCCGGGGCAAGCGGGACAATCCGCTGGTGCAGGCCTTTGTCGAGGCGGGCGGGCAGGCGGGCTATCCGGTCACGGGCGACTACAACGGCGCGCAGCAGGAGGGCTTTGGCGCCTTTGACATGACCGTCTGGCAAGGTGAGCGGTGGTCGGCGGCCAAGGCCTATTTGCGGCCCGCGCTGAAGCAGGGCGCGGAACTGGTGCAGGCGCTGGCACGGCGGGTGGTGTTCGAGGACGGACGCGCGGTGGGCGTGGAAGTCCTGCGCGGTGGCAAGACCGAGGTGATCCGCGCGCGGGCCGAGGTGATCCTTGCCGCAAGTGCCATCAACTCGCCCAAGCTTTTGATGCTTTCAGGGATCGGGCCGGGGGCGCATCTGGCGGAGCATGGGATCGCGGTGCAGGCGGACCGGCCCGGTGTGGGGCAGAACCTGCAGGATCACCTTGAGCTATACGTGCAGATGGCGGCGACGCAGCCGGTGAGCCTTGCGAAATACTGGAGCCTTGTGGGCAAGGCCTGGGTCGGGGCGCAATGGCTGCTGGCACGGAGCGGGCCGGGGGCATCGAACCAGTTCGAAAGCTGTGGGTTCATCCGGTCGCAGGCGGGCGTTCCCTATCCGGATATCCAGTACCATTTCCTGCCGATCGCGGTGCGCTATGACGGGCAGGTGGCGCCAGAGGGGCACGGGTTTCAGGCGCATGTGGGGCCGATGCGGTCACCGTCGCGCGGGGAAGTCACGCTGCGGTCCGGCGACCCGGACGAGGCACCGCGGATCTTCTTCAACTACATGAGCACGGATCAGGACTGGCAGGATTTCCGCCGCTGTATCCGGCTGACGCGGGAGATCTTTCAGCAGGAGGCCTTTGCCCCGTATCGCGGCAAGGAATTGCAGCCGGGAGCGGCGGCCCAGACGGACGAGGATCTGGACGCGGTTATCCGCGAACATGCCGAAAGCGCCTATCACCCCTGCGGCACCTGCCGGATGGGCCGGACGGACGATCCGCGATCCGTGGTCGATCCCGAGGGGCGGGTGATCGGTGTGGACGGGCTGCGGGTGGCGGACAGCTCGATCTTTCCGCGCATCACCAATGGCAATCTCAACGCCCCGTCGATAATGGTGGGGGAGAAGATCGCCGACCATATCCTGCAGCGGCGGTTGCCTGCGGATAATGCGGAACCCTGGGTGCACCCGAACTGGCAGGTGGCGCAACGCTGAGGTTTGTGGGGTTAACTTGTGTTAACCACGTTTGGTTCACGTTTACCTTTCGTTAATCTTTGACTTGAAATGCGAGACGGAGCGGCCGATCTTAACGGTATGTTAAGACTCTGTTTCGCTCTTGTTCTCTCTCTGACGGCGGGTGTGGCGGCTGCCGACATCGCCGGACCTCTTCGGGTTGTCGATGGCGATACCTTGGTCGTAGGTGATACGCGCATCCGTCTGCACGGGATCGACGCACTGGAGCGCGACCAGATGTGCGGCGGCAAGGGCGGCTATCTCTGGCCCTGCGGAGCGTGGGTAACGGGAGAGGTGCGCGCGCGATATGAGGGGCGGTGGACCCGCTGCGTGGCGCTGGACACGGATCATTACGGGCGCGTTGTGGCGCGCTGTTCGGTCGGTGGGGATGATATGGGGGCGGCGCTTGTCGAAAGCGGGCTGGCCTTTGCCTATCGCAAGTATTCCGAGGCCTATGTGCCGCAGGAACGGCGCGCGGCGCAGCGCAAGGCCGGGTTACATGCGACGGGGGTGCATTCGCCGGCTTCCTTCCGTGCGCTGAAGCGCGATGTCAGGTCCGCGCGGATCATGGCATCGGCCCCGGAGGGCTGCGTCATCAAGGGTAACATTTCCCAGAACAGCGGGCGCCGGATCTATCATCTGCCGGGGCAGGACTGGTACGCAAAGACAAAGATTACCGCCACCCGGGGAGAGCGTTGGTTCTGTTCAGAGGAAGAGGCGCGGGCTGCTGGTTGGCAGCGCGCGGCGCGGTGAAAAAACCTGTGATTTTTTCTGCGGTTTGACACGGGTCAAAGTGGACGCCCGCCATATCCTGTCATGTGAGTTTCGAACAAGACAAAATGGAGGAAACGCCCATGTCGCATACCCCGCACGAGCTCGCCGATGAATTCCCGGAATTCGCACAGAAGATGCACGATCTGAAAACCTCGGACGCGCATTTCGCCAAGCTTGCCGATGAATATCACGAAATCAACCGGCAGGTGCATCGGGCCGAAACCAACGTGGAGCCGATGGAACAGTTGGCCGAAGAACAGCTGCGCAAGCAGCGGGCCGCGCTGAAGGATCAGATCTACACGATCCTGCGGGCCTGACCCCACGGATTGTCGGAAATGCAGGGCGCCCCGGACGATGATCCGGGGCGTTTTGCTATTTCAGTGCCGCCTCGACGGCGCGTGTCAGTTTGCCCGACAGCGGGCGGGTGGAGGCGCCGAAGGTTGCCGCAACATTGCCATCCCTGTCGATCAGGACCTTGTTGAAGTTCCAGTTTGGGGCGAAGCCGCTCTGCCGCGCCACCCATTGATAAAAGGGATGCGCCTGCGGGCCACGCACATGGGTGATATCGGTCATGGGCAGGGTGAGGTCGAAGTTGACGGCGCAGAATTCCTTGACCTCTGCGGCGCTGGACAGCTCTTGCCGGAAATCATCGGAAGGCACCGCCAGAACGATCAGGCCCCGGTCGCGGTAACGGTCATAAAGCGCCTGTAGCCCGTTGTATTGCGGGGTGTAGCCGCATTGCGAGGCGGTGTTCACCACAAGGACCGGGCGGCCCTGCCAATCGTCCAGCGAAAGCGTGCCGCCGTCGATGTTGGTGAAGGTAAAGCCGGGCGCGGCGGTGGCGGGAACCGCCAGCAGCAGGGCAATCAGGCTCAGGATACGGGCGAGATGGGGCATCGGGAACACTCCTGTCTGTAAGAGAAGTAGGGCCGATGGCCCGGCGTCAAGGGCGCGCGCCCGGCGCCTCTCCCGCCCGCCCACCCCGCGGAGCCGGGCGCGCTTGTGCGGTTTGGCAGGCGCGGCGGCCATAAGTCATGTCATTGCGCCGGGTGCTTGCATTGCGCCCGCCGGGTGTGCTGCACTGTCGGGATCGACGGTGGCAACGGACAGCGGATATGGCAGGCGGTTGGAGCAAGGACGGCGCGGTCAGCGAACAGATCGAGGCCAGCATTGCCGAGGAACTGGAGCGGATGAAGCTGCGCCGCGCGCCGGTCGGGGAAAGCCTGACGGAATGCGCGGACTGTGGCGAAGAGATCCCCGAAAAGCGGCGACTGGCGATCCCCGGCGTCAAGCTGTGCATCGACTGCGCCAGCGAACGGGACGGGCGCGCCGCCCGCCGTGGCGGCATCAACCGGCGCGGATCGAAGGACAGCCAGCTGAAGTAGGCGCGGCCTAGCCCCACGTCCGGTCGAGGCAGGCCAGCCAGTTGTCGCGCGCCAGTCTTGCGATCAGCGTGTCGTCATAACCATGCGCCGCCATCGCGTCGAACAGCCTTGGCACGCCGGTCACGTCGCCGATCAGGTCAGGCAGGACACAGCCGTCGAAATCGGAGCCGAGGCCCACGTGATCCTCGCCCAGCGTGTCGATCAGGTGGTCGAGGTGGCGCAGCATCACCTCCCACGACGTGCCGGTATCGGCGGTGCCATTGCCGTTCAGGTAGAAGCTGGCGAAGTTGAACCCGACCATGCCGCCGCTGGCGCGGATCACATGCAACTGCCGATCCGTCAGGTTGCGGGGAGAGGCGCAGAGGGCGTGCACGTTGGAATGGGTGGCGACCAGCGGCGCGGTCGACAGTTTGGCGACCTCGTCAAAGCCGGCCTCGTTCATGTGCGAGAGGTCGACCATGATTTTTAGCGTATTGCAAAGGCGGATCAGATCGCGGCCCTTGTCCGTCAGGCCGGGGCCGGTATCGGGTCCGCCGGGAAACGCCATGGGCGCGCCGTGACCGAAGACGGTCGGGCGGCTCCAGACCGGGCCGAGCGAGCGCAGGCCCATGTCGTGGAACAGGTAGAGCGCGTCGAGGTCGGGGCCGATGGCCTCTGCTCCCTCCATATGCATGACCCCGGCGATGCGTTTGGTGTCCATCGCGGTGCGGATTTCGGCGGTGGAGCGGCAAAGGGCGAAGTCGTCCGGTGCGGCGCGGGCCAACCAGTGCAACAGGCCCGCCATGGTCAGGGCGGTGGGCTGTGCGGTCGTGTGGTCCATTTCCGGCGGGAAGGGCAGGCTGTAGGGCGGGTCGGCCATCAGCGTCCTGAAGTCCGGCGGCGGCCCGCTGGAGATCGGCGGCACGAAGATGGCGAAGAGGCCGCCCGCGAAGCCGGCCTGTTTCATGCGGTTCAGGTCGAGGTGCCCGCCAGAGGTGCCAAGCCATGTCTCTTCTCGTGGGGCCGGGGATTTCATCAGGCGCAGCAGGAAATCGTTATGGCCGTCGAAGAAGGGGATGGGGGCGGTCACGGGCGGCTCCTTTTTGGGGCGTTGCCTGCATCAGACCCTGCGCCCCCGGCCCGGTGCAAGGGAAATGTCATGGCCGGTGGCACCGGGGGCGGCCGGAATTTGCGTGCTTTGGGGGGCAATGGGGGGCGGCGGCTCTTGGCGGGTGGGCCCTGCGTGGGTAGTGTTCGGGCAGGCATGTCATGAGGGTTTGGATATGGCGCAGGATGAGGACAATATCGAAGGGCGGATGCATGGGGAGCAACCCAAGGTAAAGGCCGAGGCCATGCCGATGCGGATGCTGCACATGGTGCTGATCTGGCTGATGCTGAGCCTTGCCCAGACGGTGCTGACCCTGACCACGGTGGTGCAGTTGATCGTGATGCTGGTGAACAATCGTGAGCCGAACGAAAGGCTGGCCGATTTCGGCACGGATCTGGGCATCTGGATGGCCAAGGCGGCGCGGTTTCAGACCGGGGCGAGCGAGGTGAAACCCTGGCCCTGGACAGATCTGGATTGAGGCTGTCCACGCGTGGACAGCTTAGGGGGAATGCAGAATCAAGGGGTTACAGGGGCGTTTTAACGGTCTCTCAACATTTGGAGCCGACCGCAGAGTCGACAGGACCGTCATCCGCCCCTGCAGGCACGACGGGCCGATCCCGAGCGCAGCCTTCCGCTCAGCAGGATCCAAGCGGCTGACCGTGGTCAGGCCGCGAGGCCCAGTTGATCCAGCACCCAGTCGTTCGGGACCACGTCGATTGTCAGATTGACCCGCTCGGCCATGCCATGGTGCAGCACCTGGTGGGGATCGTTCAGCTTCATGTACCAGCACTCACCCGGCTGCATCGGGACAGGCGCGCCGTTCAGCAGGAAGTCCACGTCATCCGTTGGCGTGATGGGGATCGTCAGGCGAACGACACTGTCGGGCACGTCAAGGCCCAGGGTCGGATCGGTGTGTTCCTTGACCTCGGCTCCGCCTTCAAGCCGCAGCAACCGCGCCAATGTCACCACTGTGTGCGCCCGAAACTCGTCGATGATCGACTTGATATAGGGAATGTCGCTGAGGTCTCCGTTGTCTTTCGAGGGCGCTCGCGACGCTCCGGTATGCTTGCTCATGTCCTTGGGCACAGCCAGCATGACCACGGAGTAATACAGAAATGGCCTGGAAAGATCCTTGGCAATCTCATCCAACATGCGCGGGGCGTCGTAGTGCATAGGCAATTTAATGCGGTCTTCGGCCTGTATCATGATACCCCTCTCAAACACGAAAAGATTACCGGCGGTCTGTCTGGATGGTCAAGCAATGGACAGCGATATCGCACACAGTCTTGCCCGGGACGCCCGCGCGATTTTTCACCGGAGGGTTTCCACGTGGGCAACTGAGCCGTGGCTGATCGTGCTGCTGGTCGACAATCGGGGCCCAAGGAGGGGCCGGTCGCATCCGGCACGGATCTGGGCATCTGGAGGGCCAAGGCAGGGCGGTTTCGGACCGGGGCAAGCGCGGTGAAGCCCCGGCCCTGAACGGATCTGGATTGAGGCTGTTCACGCGTGGGCAGCTTAGGTGGAATGCCAGATCAAGGGGTTAAAAGCGCGGGCATCATTCCTGATCGGAAGGAAAGACGGTCTTCCCCGTTACCAGTCCTGAGACCAAGTCACAGCCGTGTGCAGGCTGATTGAAATGCCGCCATGCGGTCACGGCAAAAAGCTCTGGTGTCTCT
This sequence comes from Antarctobacter jejuensis, assembly GCF_052266595.1. Taxonomy (NCBI): domain Bacteria; kingdom Pseudomonadati; phylum Pseudomonadota; class Alphaproteobacteria; order Rhodobacterales; family Roseobacteraceae; genus Antarctobacter; species Antarctobacter jejuensis. Next base: position 348,894 of record NZ_JBQQXJ010000003.1, read on the forward strand.
GTGAGGGTCCGGTTGTCGAACCATTCCAAACCCTGCGGTTTTACCTCGGGAAACGCCGTAAGCAGTTGATCGCGGGACTGTTTTGGGAGAGCGTCTATTTGCAACGCATAGGCGAGGTATTCGTGCCCCGCCAGACAGGTTTCGCGCCCGCAGATGGTGCTGCTAAATAAGGCATGCACCATTTCGTGCACGATGATGCTTTCAAAGAGGTCTCGCTTTGGCACCGTGAGAAAGGCGCTGTCGGCCGCAAAGTGATTGCCAAGATCCTGTGGCGCGGGCAGGAGGATTTCTTGCCGATGAGGGGCGAAACGCGCAATGTAACCCGTCCCATGCAATTGCTGCGAGACCCGGATGACCAGCGGGCGTCGTGCCACGAGGTGGCAATTTCGGAGCACCGGAAGCGACCGCGAAACAACCTCGCAAATTCGGGACGACAGCTCTTTGTCTGTGGACAGAACGGTCGCTTTTGAATCGGCGCAGCTGAAGCTTTCCTCGGCACTTGAAACCCCAACGCCGAGCAGTGTTAGCGCGATTGAGAGGACGCAACCTTTCATAACCGTTTCAGCTTAGACCGATCCGGTCGAGAATTCATCTGTCGCAGGGGCGAAAGGGTCTTGGGGTGTCTGAGGGCTGCCGACCTGAGCGCATTGAATGCAGCCTTGGCCGCACACATTTGCCGTTTCGGAGCGGTTCTACCCTCAGCCCGACTTTCGGCGGCGGGCCACGAGTCCCAGGCTGCCAAGCGCCAATGCGAGCAGGGGGATGGAGGCCGGGATCGGGACCGGGGTGGGGGTGAGCCTGAGGTTGTCCACCGCCCCGTCGTACATGCCCGCGTTGCGGATTTGCACCGAGGTGAGCCCGGTGAAGCCTGACAGGTCATAGGTGGCAAAGCGGTCGAGCGTATGGGCAAGGATCGCCGAGATGCTGCCGCCGCTGGCGAAAAAGCCCGTCACCTCGAATTGTCCGACTGCCCCGCCCGGGGTCAGGTTGGTGCCGTCGAAGCCTAGAAAATCGAACACCCGGCCGCTGGCCGAGGCGACCGCGAAGGTGGAATTGGACACCCAGCCCAGCACCGCCGTGCCATTGTCATTCCAAGAGGCCGATGCATCGAAGATGGCGTTTCTGCCACCGCTGCTGACATCGGTGAACACAAAGCCGTCTTCGACATAGGGAAAGATCGGATCGCCAGCCACAATCGCGCCCGGCGCAAGGACGTCTTCGAAATCCACCACCGCGGACCACGCGGAGGTGGCGGACAGTATCAGGACAGCGGCCGCAGCCGTCAGCTTTTTCATCGCTCGAACCCGTTCGTTTTGTGCCGTGCCCTGTCAGAAACCGGGGTGAACCGAGCCAGCGGTTCTCCGGTCCTTGGCGGGGCACGCGTTAACCATCTTTCGGGCCATGGACACAATTCCAGGTTGATCGGATGGCGGCATGTTTCAGCAATCAGTGGTCGTTTGACTGCATCATTGACCGGGAAACGGGCTCAATAGCGACGAAAACCGGGCAATTTCTTGCCCGGTTATAGTTGCGGTTGCCCTTGGGTTTCGTGCGTTGGTTGCGTGGGGCCTGTGGATCAGGCTTCCATCGCCTCCAATTCGTCGATGAAGCCTTCGATCATGCTCAGCCCCTTGTCCCAGAACGCGGGGTCGGAGGCGTCGAGGCCGAAGGGGGCGAGCAGGTCCTTGTGGTGCTTCGAACACCTGCGTTGAGCGCTTAGGATGATAGTATCAGCCTGTCTTTCGGCGGCTGGCAACGACGCCTAGCGATCCAAGGGCGAGGGCGAGTAGGGGGATGGAGGCCGGAATCGGGACCGGAGAGGGCCCAAAACGCAGGTTGTCCACTGCGCCATCGTACATTTCCGCATTGCGGATGTGCACTGCAATCAATCCTGTGAAGCCAGACACATTAAAGGTGGAAAATGCATCGACCGTGTTCGCAAAGGTCTCGGTAATGCTTCCGCCGCCGGAGAAAAAACCTGTTACCTTGAAGTGCCCAACGGGACCGCCGGGGGTTAGGTTTGTTCCGTCAAACCCAAGGAAGTCGAAAACGCCACCACTGACAGAGCAGATCGCAATTGTCGAATTGGAAACCCAACCCAGAACTGCGCTGCCATTGTCATTGGTATAGTGCGTCGGTCCGAAAATGGCGTTTCGTCCCCCGCTGTTGCCATCGACGACCAAGAACCCGTCCTCTACGTAGGGAAGGATCGGATTGCCGGCCATCTCTATGCCGGGTGCTAGGATGCCTTCGAAATCTACAACCGCAGAGGTCGCGGATGTCGCGGAAATTGTTAAGACAACGGCCGCAGCCATCAGATGTTTCATTACTCGAGCCCCGTGCTGTTCCATCGTGCCACATCAACACCCGAGGTCTAAACAAACCTTTAGTTCACGGGAAATTGAACGGGCCGTGCGGTAACCATCTTTTGGGCAGTGCACACAAGTCAAGGTTGACTGAATGTATGCACACGGTTCACGAACAATGGATGTTACTTCGGATCATTGCCCTGCTTTCTCAGACCAATGGTGATGTCTGAAGAGCTGACGATCAGAGGCAAGTTTGCATCCAGCTGGCTGAGCTGGACGCAGAACTGCAAAATACCGCGAATCAAGCTTCCATCGCCTCCAATTCGTCGATGAAGCCTTTGATCATGCTCAGCCCCTTGTCCCAGAACGCGGGGTCAGAGGCGTCGAGGCCGAAGGGGGCCAGCAGGTCCTTGTGGTGCTTCGATCCGCCCGCCTTGAGCATCTCGAAATACTTGTCCTGGAACCCCTCGGGCGCGTCCTTGTAGGCGGCATAAAGCGCGTTCACGAGGCCATCGCCAAAGGCATAGGCGTAGACGTAGAAGGGCGAGTGGACGAAGTGCGGGATGTAGCACCAGAAGGTTTCATAGCCTTCGGTGAACTCGAACACCGGGCCAAGGCTTTCGGCCTGCACCGACATCCACAGGGCGTTGATGTCGTCCGGGGTCAGCTCTCCGCTGCGGCGCGCCTCGTGCAGTTTGCATTCGAAGTCGTAGAAGGCGATCTGGCGCACGACCGTGTTGATCATGTCCTCGACCTTGCCCGCCAGCAGCACCTTGCGCTCGTTCTGGTCCTTGGCGCCCTCCAGCATCTTCTGGAAGGTCAGCATCTCGCCAAAGACAGAGGCGGTTTCGGCCAGGGTCAGCGGGGTGGAGGCCAGCATTTCGCCCTGACCGGCGGCCAGAACCTGATGCACGCCGTGGCCCAGTTCATGCGCCAGCGTCATCACGTCGCGCGGTTTGCCGAGGTAGTTGAGCATCACGTAGGGATGCACCTCTGTCACCGTGGGGTGGGCAAAGGCGCCGGGGGCCTTGCCCGGTTTCACGGCGGCGTCGATCCAGCCCTTTTCGAAAAACGGCGTGGCGATTTCGCCCATGCGCGGGTCAAAGGCGTTGTAGGCGCTCATCACCGTTTCGCGGGCTTCGTCCCATGTCACGGTGCGGGTGGTTTCCATCGGCAGGGGCGCGTTGCGGTCCCAGACCTGCATGGTGTCGAGTCCCAGCCACTTGCGCTTGAGCGCGTAGTAGCGGTGGCTGAGGCGCGGATAGGCGGCGACAACGGCGTTGCGCAGCGCCTCGACCACCTCTGGTTCGACGTCGTTCGACAGGTGACGGCCGGTCTGCGCCGTGGGCATCCCGCGCCAGCGGTCGAGGATTTCCTTTTCCTTGGTCTGCGTGTTGTGGACGCGAGCAAAGGTGCGGATGTTGTCGGCAAAGACGCGGGCCAGTTCGCGGGTGGCGGCCTCACGCTTGGACCGATCCTGTTCGGTCAGCAGGTTCAGCGTGCCCTCGATGTTCAGCTCTTCGCCGTCGACCTCAAAGGTCAGCCCGGCGATGGTCTCATCAAACATCCGTTCCCAGGCGTCGCCCACAACGCCCAGATCGTGCAGGAATTTTTCCAGCTCATCGGACAGTTGATAGGGTTTCATCGCGCGCATGCGGTCAAAGGCGCGGCGGTAGCGGGCCAGTTCTGCGTTGCCTTCGAAGAGGGCGGCGTAGCGGTCATCGTCCAGCCGGTTCATTTCCAGCGAGAAGAAGACCAGCGGGGTGGTGTAATTGGTCAGCTTTTCCTGGCAGTCGGACAGGAACTTGGTCCGTTCGGCGTCGGTGGTCACCTGGTAATAGCGCAGGCCGGCAAAGGACATGATGCGCCCGCCGACGGTTTCCAGTTTCTCATGCCGCTTGACCAGCGTCAGGAATTCATCGGGCGTGAGCGTGTCCAGCTTGCCCTCGTAATCGGCGGCGAAGCTGCGGCAGGCCTCTTCGAGCCAGTCCAGATCGCGTTTCAGTTCCGGAGCGTCGGCGGAGGCGTAGAGATCGGTCAGGTCCCATTCGGGCAGATCGCCCAGATCCTTGCCCCCGGCGTTGGCGTTGGCGTCAAAGAAACGTGTCTTGTCGAACATCATGCGGCCTCTGTTTTCGTGTTCCCTTCACATAGGGGCCGACACCGCGGAAAGGCAAGCGGTCGGGCAAGAAATGGCCGTGCGGATCAGAACCGGCGTTCCAGCGTCAGGTGCGCGCCGGGGCCGATGGCGCCGTCGGTGCCCGCCAGCAGCAGGCTGGTATCGGGGCGGATCTTGAAATCGACGGCGATGCCATAGGCGTCATCCTTGCCGCTTTCGGTGAACTCGCCAAAGGCAAGGACATCGAATTTCGGCGTGACCGGGATGGCAAGATCGAGCGAGAGCGCTTCGTCGCGGTCATTCGCCTCGGGGTGCAGCCAGGCGATGCCGACTTTGGCCTGCTGGATATCGAATTGTGCGCCGACCTTGGCGTTGATGCCTTCGTGGCCGTCATGCGGGGACCAGACCGTTTCGATCGCGCCCGCCAGCATCCAGCCGTTCCCGTGATGCGCGACCGAAAGCGAGGCGGCGCTGAACCCGCCCTTGGAGGCGTCATGCGCGGAAAAGGCCAGATCCGTCTGTCCAAAGCTCTGCTGCCACGACGCGCCCCACGGCACGGCAGTGCGGCGCATCGCCTCCAGCGTGGTGTGTGAGCGGTTATATTCGGTCCGCAGGTAGGACAGGTAGGGGGCGGTGCGCTGAAAGACGGAGGGCAGAACCGCGTCATAGGCCGGGCGCACGACGCCGATGCGCCATGTGTCGTCCCAAGCGAAGGCGGCGTAGGTCTCATGCGGGCGCTTGCCGTCGAGCGCGTAGAGATACCCGCCAAGCTCAAAGCTGAGTGCGCCGAGGCCCATGGGCACGGCCAGCGTCGCGTCGACAAAGCCGACGGTGTCACGGTCGCCAATATCGGTCAGGCCGACGGCAAGCGTGCCCTCGAAGGACAGCGACTGGGCCGAGGCGGCAAGGGGACCGATCAGGCCGAGGGAAAGGAGGAGCGAACGAAGCATTTTGAGATAAGGCCGGTAATGGAAGACCCGCGTAGATACACACGGTGGGTGGCCGAGGGCCAGTGCGAGAAACCCGACCCTGTCAAAAACGTGAAGTCATGCTCAAGAATTGCTCAACAGGAGGGCGCGCAGGTCATCCAGCGTGTTCGCCTCTTGCGGGGATTTGTCGTGTCGCCAGCGGGACATACGCGGAAAACGCAGGGCGATGCCGGACTTGTGGCGGGGGCTTTCCTGAATGCCCTCGAAGGCGATTTCAAAGACATGTTCCGGGCGCACCTGACGCACCGGGCCAAAGCGTTGCAGCGTATTCTTGCGCACCCATGCGGTGATCTGGTTGAATTCCTTGTCGGTCAGGCCCGAGTAGGCCTTGGTAAAGGGGACCAGTTCGTTGCCCTGCCAGACGGCAAAGGTGAAATCGGTGAACAGGTTGGCGCGGCGGCCGTGGCCCTGTTGGGCATAGATCATCACCGCGTCGACGGTCAGGGGGTCCAGCTTCCATTTCCACCAGTCGCCTTTCTTGCGGCCTTCGCGGTAGGGCGCGGCGCGGTGTTTCAGCATCAGCCCCTCGGCGCGCTGATCGCGGGCGGTGGCGCGGATGGTGGCCAGATCCTGCCATGTGTCGAAGGCGACGGTGGGGGAAGGCCGGACAGGGGCGTCATCGGGGAGGTCTGCCAGCAGCGTGTCAAGCGCGGCGCGCCGGGCTGACAGGGGGTGTTCGCGCAGGTCCTTGCCGTCTTTTTCGAGAAGATCATAGGCGAGCATGATCACCGGCGCCTCGCGCAGCAGTTTCTTTGGCACGGTCTTGCGGGTGATGCGAGGTTGCAGGGTGTTGAAGGGCAGCGGCTGAGTGCCGTCCCAAGTGAGGATTTCACCGTCCAGCACCGTGCCGGGCGGCAGGAAATCGGCGGCGCGGGCAAATTCGGGGAACCGGTCGGTCATCAGTTCCTCGCCACGGGACCAGACGTGGTGATCGCGGTCGCGCAGGATCAACTGGCCGCGGATGCCGTCCCATTTCCATTCCGCTTGCCAGTCGGACGGTTCGCCAAGCGCCTCTGGCACGTCCTCCAGTTGGTAGGCGAGGTAAAAGGGATAGGGGCGGCTTTGGTCGGCGGCGGGGTCGTCGGTTTCGATCAGGTCGTGATAGGTGGTGGTCTGCGGTGTCCAGCTGCCCATCAGCTTGTGCGCCAGCACCGCCTCATCTTGCCCGGTGGCCTGCGCCAATGAGCGGGTCATCAGCTTGCGGCTGACACCGATGCGAAAACCGCCAGTGATCAGCTTGTTGAACAGAAAGCGTTCGGTGGTGTCGAGCTGGTCCCATGCGCTCAGGATATGCGGTTTGCGGTCCTCGGACGGGATGTCATGAAGAGCCTGCAAGGTATTGATCCAATGGGAAAGACTGTGATCCGAAGTCCTGTCGGCGGGCGGCAGGACAAGGGCGATGGTTTCGGCCAGATCGCCGACGATGGGATAGGCCTCTTCGAACAGCCAGAGCGGGATGCCCGCGCGTTCCGCCGCCCATTCGCGCAGGGCGGTTGTGGTCACGGCGCGTTTCGGACGGCGGCCGGAAAACAGCGCGATGCACCAGAGTTTGTCCTCATCCGGCGCTTGCGTGAAATACTCGGCCAAGGCCTTTGTTTTCACGGTGGTTTTGGTGGACTGGTCGATGGCGTTGAAGAGGGTGGCAAAGCGTTTCATTGCGCGGCCTCACCGGTGCCGCCATCTGTGCCGTCGTCGGCCCCGTCCTCACCCCCGAATTCGGTCGGGACAACATGGGCGTCATAGCCCTGATCCCGGAGCCAGCGCGCGAAGATGTCCGTGTAACCATGTGTGGCGTATATGGTTTCTGCGCCGGTGGCGGCGATGGCCTCTTGCAGGCCGGGCCAGTCGGCATGGTCCGACAGGACAAAGCCGCGATCCATCGCGCGGCGGCGGCGGATGCCGCGCACCCGCATCCAGCCAGAGGCAAACCCGGTGGAGGCCGGGCCGAACCGCCGCGCCCAAGTGCTGCCAAGCGCCGAGGGCGGCGCAAGGACCAGCGCGCCCTTGTGCGCCTTGACGTCCATGTCCGGGGTGACCTGCAGGGTTGCGGGCAGATCGTAGCCCTGCGCGCGCAGCACGGCATTGGTGTTTTCCACCGCGCCATGGGTCAGGATGGGGCCCTGCGGGTCCAGCAGCGACAGCAGGCGCTGCGCCTTGCCCAGTGAATAAGCCCCCAGCAGAGAGGCGCGCCCGGCGGCGGCATTGGCGGCCCACCACGCGTTGATCTCTGCCGCGACTTCGGCCTGCGAGGGCCAGGTGAAGACCGGCAGGCCAAAGGTGCATTCGGTGATGAAGGCATGGCAGCGAACGGGTTCGAACGGCTCGCAGAGCCCGTCCGGCGTCGTCTTGTAATCGCCCGACACCACCCAGACCTGTCCGCCGACCTCGACCCGGATCTGGGCCGAGCCGGGCAGGTGTCCTGCGGGGTGGAAGGAAACGGAGGCGCCGCCGATCCGGCGGGGTTCAGCATAGGGAATGGCCTCTGCCGTGATCTCGCCCAGACGGTGGCGGATCACCGGCAGCGCGGCATCGGTGGCAAGGTAGGAGCCATGCCCGGGGCGGGCATGGTCGGCATGGCCGTGGGTGATCAGCGCACGCGGCACGGGGCGCCACGGGTCGATGAAGAAATCCCCGGCAGAGCAATAGATGCCACGGTCTGTGAAGGTCAGGACAGGATCGGCCATGTCCCGGACGATAGGCGGAAATCGCCGCTTGGCCAGTGCTGTGACGTCAGGGGATCAGGCGCGCAGGGCGGTCTCTTCGCTGGCGCTGTCGAAATGCGCGGCGATTTCGGAGAGGATACGCTCACGCTTTTTCGGCGCTTCCATCAGGATTTCGTGTTCGCCGCTTTCGACCATGTCCAGCCGGCCATTGGACCAGCGCGACATGCGCGCGCGGATGCGGTCGACGTCGACGATGCGTTCATTGGTGCCGCAGTAACAGATGCAGGGCTGCTCCGGAGAGGGGGCACGGGCAAGGCGGCGGGTTTCGGCGAGGGCCTCATGCAGCCAGTGCAGCGAGGGGCCGCCCAGTTGCAGTTCCGGAATCGCCAGCACCTGACGGCGCATGTAGTCCCATGCCTCGGCGTCGGTGGTCAGCAGGTTGTCGTCAAAGGCATTGGAGGCGACGTAGCTGTCCGCCCCGGTGCCGGGCGCAAAGAGATGGCCAAGGCCCACGGATTTCGACACGCGCGAAATCGCCCATGCGGCGGGGCGCACGGGGTCCGAGATGCGGATGCCCCACATCGGGCCGGTAAAGACGCAAGAGGCGACGGGCAGGCCGTCGTTCAGCGCGCGCAACCCGATGCAGCCGCCCATGGAATGGGCGATCATGTGTTTGGTCTGCGGGATGTCCAGATGGTCCGAAAGGGCCAGCATGGCGGCCACATCACGTTGATAATCCTCGAATACATGGACATGGCCGGTGCGGCGTTCGTCCAGCATCCGGTCGGCCAGACCCTGACCGCGCCAGTCGATGGCCAAGGTGTGATAGCCCGCATCCGACAGGGTGCGGGCCACGCGGCCGTATTTCTCGACATATTCGGTGCGGCCCGGAAACATCAGGACCGTACCGCGTGTCCCCGAACTGCCGTAATGCGCGATGCGCACCCGCAGCCCGTCGGATGTTTCCATCCACCAGGCGCGGGAATCTGCCGGACCTTCAGCAAGGTCGGCATGGAACGGAGCGGGGACGGGGGACATCAGGCCAGCACCTGCGCCAGACGCATGGCCGCGGACATGTCGCCGTCAATCGACAGCTTGCCCGACATGAAGGCCGAGGTCGGATCCAGGTCGCCTTCGAGGATGGACCGGAAGGTGTCTGCGTCGGCGGTCAGGGTGACATCTGCCGCCTCATCGCCGGCGTGGGCGCCGTTTTCATCGATGATCAGGCTGCCTTCGTCCTCGATCGTCATTTTCGCGGTGCCGTCAAATCCATCGCCGCCCATCTTTTCGTTCAGGGCCGCGACGGCCGCGTTGACTGTGTCGCTCATTTCTGCTCCTCGACTTGCTCGCATAATCGTGCGGTGGTTTACCTGAGATCAGGCGCTAAACTCACCGTAAGTTATGAGGACGGCACTTATGAATTACAAACGTACCCTCGCGGCATTTTTCACCCTAGTCATGATTTCCCTACCTTCCCTCGGGACGGCTCAGGGCGATGTCACGGGCTTGATGCTGGAGCTGAAAGGCGCCGAGAGCGAAACCGCTGCGCAACGGCTTGAGAATCAGATCATGGCGGAGTGGTCCAAGACCGGTTCGGCCAGCATGGACCTGCTGCTGAAGCGCGGGCGCGACGCGATGGAAGTCAACGACCCGGGCAAGGCGCTGGAGCATTTTCACGCGCTGACGGACCATGCGCCGGAATTCGCCGAAGGTTGGCACGGGATGGCGCTGGCCTATTTCGCGTTGGAAAGGTTCGGCCCGGCGATGGATGCGCTGGAACGGGTTCTGGCGCTGAACCCCGATCATTTCGGGGCGCTGCGCGGGGTGGGGGCGATCAACGAGCGGGTCGGCAAGACCGGTCTTGCCTATCGCGCCTACGAGAAGGTACTTGAACTCAGGCCGCATGACACCGAAGTCGAAAAGGCAATGCAGCGGCTGGAGCGTGAGGCCATCGGCATCACCTTGTAAGCACAGGAAGTACGGGCAGGACCGCGGCGGGCGGACAGCCCGCAGGATAGGCGGCCCATGGCCCAGAGACCCCGGATCGCGGCCATCCTTGGCCCGACCAATACAGGCAAGACCCACTACGCCATCGAGCGGATGCTGGGCTATCGCACCGGGGTGATCGGCTTGCCGCTGCGCCTTTTGGCGCGCGAAGTCTATGACAAGATCGTTGCCATTCGCGGGCCATCGGTGGTGGCGCTGGTCACGGGCGAGGAACGCATCGTGCCGCCGCGCGCCCAGTACTGGGTCTGCACGGTCGAGGCCATGCCAGAGGGCATGGGCGCGGATTTTGTCGGGGTGGACGAGATCCAGCTGTGCGCCGATCCCGAGCGCGGCCATGTTTTCACCGACCGGCTGCTGCGCATGCGCGGCACGCATGAGACCCTGTTCATGGGGTCCGACACCATGCGCGGGCCGATTGCGGCGCTGGTGCCGGGGGTGGAATTTGTCCGTCGCGAACGGATGAGCCAGCTGTCCTACACGGGGTCGAAAAAGATCAGCCGGTTGCCGGCGCGCACCGCCATCGTCGGGTTTTCGGTCGACAACGTCTATGCCATCGCCGAACTGCTGAAGCGGCAAAAGGGCGGCGCGGCGGTGGTGATGGGGGCGCTGAGCCCGCGCACCCGCAATGCGCAGGTCGATCTTTATCAGAACGGCGAGGTCGATTTTCTGGTGGCGACGGATGCCATCGGCATGGGTCTGAACCTTGATATCGACCATGTGGCCTTTTCCTCGCTCACGAAATTCGACGGCCGCCGGATGCGCCCGCTGCAGCCCAACGAGTTGGCGCAGATCGCCGGGCGGGCCGGGCGCGGCATGTCGCATGGCACGTTCGGCGTCACCGGAGAGGCGGGCCCGATCCCCGAGGATTGGGCGCAGGCGATCTGCAATCACCAATTCACGCCGCTGAAGAAACTGAACTGGCGCGGCGCGGAATTGCGGTTCGGGTCGATCAAGGCGCTGGAGACCAGTCTGGACGCCAGCCCGGACCACGAGGTGCTGACCAAGGCGCGCGAGGCCGATGACCTGCGCGCGCTGCGGACATTGGCGGCCGAGGCGGAGGTGGCGGCGCGCGCCAGTGACGGGCCGTCGGTGCAGCTGTTGTGGGACGTCTGCCGAATCCCCGATTTTCGGGGGATTTCTCCGGCGGAACACGCGGGCCTGTTGAGCGTTATCTTTGGGCATCTGCACCAGCGCGGCAGCGTTCCGGACGATTTTCTGGGCCGACAGGTCAATCGGATCGACCGGACCGATGGCGACATTGACACATTGTCGAAACGACTGGCGTATATCCGCACATGGACATATGTCGCGCAACGAAAGGGCTGGGTTGCGGATGAAGACCATTGGCGCGGGCGCACTCGCGCTGTAGAAGACGCCCTGTCGGACGCCCTGCACGAGCGGCTGACTCAAAGATTTGTAGACCGGCGCACCTCTGTGCTTTTGCGCCGGTTGAAGCAGAAGGAGGCCCTTTTGGCCGAAGTGAACGATCAAGGGGAAGTCACCGTCGAGGGTCATCTCGTCGGGCGGCTCGAAGGGTTCCGGTTCCGTCAGGACAAAGAGGCGACCGGTCAGGAGGCCAAGACGCTGCGGCAGGCATCGCTGCAGGCGTTGACGCCGCATTTCCACCTGCGCGCGGACCGTTTTTACAACGCGCCCGATACCGAGATCGACTTTACCGAGCAGGGTGGGTTGATGTGGGGCGATCAGGCGGTTGGCAAGCTGGCGAAGGGCGATGACCCGTTGAAGCCGCGCGTCGTGGCCTTTGTCGACGACGAGGCCGGGGCGGACGTGGCCAGCAAGGTCGAGCGCCGCTTGCAGCATTTCATGGATCGAAAGATCGCCGCGCTGTTCGAGCCGCTGGTGAAGATCCAGAGCGACGAGGCGCTGACCGGACTGGCGCGTGGGTTTGCCTTCCGCATGGTCGAGTCGATGGGCGTGATCCCGCGCTCCGAGGTGGCCGATGAGGTCAAGGCGCTGGACCAGGACGCGCGCGGATCGCTGCGCAAACATGGCGTGCGCTTTGGTCAGTACACGATCTTCATGCCGCTGTTGCTGAAGCCGGCACCGACGCGGCTGCGTCTGGTGCTGTGGTCGCTGTCCAGCGGGCTGGACGAATTCCCCGAGGCGCCGCCGCCGGGTCTGGTCACCGTGCCGAACATCGACGCGGTTCCGGCACAGCATTACACGCTGGCGGGCTATCGCAAGGCCGGGTCGCGGGCGATCCGCATCGACATGCTGGAACGTCTGGCCGACATGCTGCGGGCCGAGGACAGCCGCGCGGGCTTTGAGGCCAAGGCGGACATGCTGTCGATCACCGGCATGACGCTGGAACAGTTCGCCGACCTGATGGAAGGGCTGGGCTACAAGGCCGAGAAGGCAGAGCGCGCCAAGGCCAAACCGGTGGATGCCGTGGTGGCCGAGACCGCAACCCCCGAGGGCGATGTGCCGGTGATGGACGTGGCCGATGCCACGCCGGACGGCCAGTTGCCGGATGCGGCGGAAACGCCTGCGCCCGCCGATGTGGCCGACCCGGTCGCCAAGCTGCCCGACGAGGGCGAGGCGCCTGTCGCGGCTGAACCCGCCGAGGCGCAACCCGAGGCACCGATTCCCGCGACGCCGGAAGAAGAGCTGGAGCCGGGGCAGGCCCCGGACGAGGCGCTGGCCGGTCCGGAGATGGAGGTCTTCTTTACCTTCACCTGGGGTGGCAACCGCGGCAACAACCGCCGCGGTGCCGGCAAGCCGCGCCGCGAGGCGCGCGGTGGCGATGCCCCGCGCGGCGACCGCAAGGATCGTCCGAACCGCGGTGACAAGGGCGACCGCCCGCGCGGCAAGGGTGGCAAGCCCGGCGGCAAGGGCAAGGGCGGCAAGCCCGGTGGTGGTGCCAAGACCTTTGAGGCGCGTCCGCCCCGCAAGGAAAAGCCCATCGATCCGGACAACCCCTTTGCGGCGGCCCTGATGGGGCTGAAGGACAAGACCTGACTTGGTTGAGGCGGGTGCAAAGATCCGTCTCGACAAATGGCTGTGGCATGCGCGTTTCTTCAAGACGCGCACGCTGGCGGCCAAGGTCGTGCAGGCCGGGCATTGCCGTGTGAACGGCGTGCCCGTCGCCAAACCTGCCTATATGATCAACTCCGGGGACGTGCTGACCTTTCCGCAGATGCGGGATGTGCGGGTGATCCGCATGGTCGCGCCCGGGGACCGGCGCGGACCCGCACCCGAGGCGCAGGCCTTGTACGAGGATCTGGACCCGCCCAAACCGCGTGAACGCGAACCCGAAGCGCCAAAGTACGAGGGTGGGGGCCGTCCGACCAAAAAGGACCGGCGACAATTGGACAAGGCACGGCCCTCGGCGCTTGAATGATCCGGAGGGCTGGATTAGGTAGCCCCAGAACGCGTTTCCCAGGACTGAAAGCCCATGACCTACGTCGTCACCGACAACTGCATCGCCTGCAAATACACCGATTGTGTAGAGGTCTGCCCGGTGGATTGCTTTTACGAAGGTGAGAACGCGCTGGTGATCCACCCCGACGAGTGCATCGACTGCGGTGTCTGCGAACCGGAATGCCCGGCGGACGCGATCCGCCCGGACACCGAGCCGGACATGGACAAATGGGTCGAGTTCAACCGCAAGTATGCAGAGCTGTGGCCCGTCATCATCACCAAGAAAGACCCGCTGCCCGAGGCAGAAGAGCGTGACGGCGAGACCGACAAGCTGGACAAGTACTTCAGCGAGGCGCCCGGCGAAGGCGGATAAGAACGATTCGCGCCGCAGGCTGATGCATGGCGGCAGCATGACCTTCTAAGTCTATGAAATACGGAATTTTATTCCGTATTTTGATGACCGCTAGGAGGCCGTCTCATTTTGTGTTATAAACGTTGTTCAAATGAAGACTGCATGCGCTGGGCAGCCTGCCCGTGCGCCTTACGGCGCGTAACCACACCGACCGAAACAAGATGACCGGGAATCATGCGATCCCCGATCGTCTTTTTTGTCGCCTGTCGACCTTGAGTTGCGAGGAAAGACTTATATGACCAAGACCAAGAAAAACGACTTCCGTCCGAACGAATACGTGGTTTATCCGGCGCATGGCGTCGGTCAGATCGTGTCGATCGAAAAACAAGAGATCGCCGGTATCAACCTGGAACTCTTCGTGATCTCCTTCGAGAAGGACAAGATGACCCTGCGCGTTCCGACGCACAAGGCGACCGAAGTCGGAATGCGTTCGCTGTCGTCTCCGGACGTGGTGAACGAGGCCATGCGCACGCTGAAGGGCAAGGCGAAGGTCAAGCGCGCGATGTGGTCGCGTCGTGCCCAGGAATACGAACAGAAGATCAACTCTGGTGACCTGATCGCCATCGCCGAAGTGGTGCGTGACCTGCACCGCGCCGACGATCAGCGCGAACAGTCCTACTCTGAGCGTCAGCTGTACGAGGCGGCTCTGGAACGTCTGACCCGCGAAATCGCCGCCGTGTCCGGCGACGAGGCCGCCGCGGCCAAGCAGGTGGACGATGTTCTGGGGTTGCGCGCGGCGTAACGCCCGGACCCAGTAAGACTTGACTGACCGCGCCTTTCGGGGCGCGGTTTTTTGTTGCCGATGTTCGGCCGCTTTTGTTGACCGCTTTTCAGGCCGCGTCCTGCTTTCCGCGCTCGGTCAGGGCCGTATACAGCTCGGTCTCCAACTCCCGTTCCAGCTCTTTTGACCGCGCCACATAGGCGGCGTTCTCACCGGGCGGCACCGAGGGGTCCCAGAGTTCGGCAAGTTCCTGAATGGTCTTGCGGTCGTGGTGATAAAAGGTCTCTTCGGCAATCGCCGCTTCGAATTCGCTCATGCCTACGTTTTCCAGAACATACCGTCCGGCGCGCAGGCTGCTGTCGAACATCTCGCGCACGATGTCATTGGCCCCGGCCTGATACAGAGCGTAGGTGTGGTTGCGGTCCTTGGCGCGCGCCACGATGTGCAGGTCGGGCCGGATGCGGCGTGCATAGGCGACCAGCTTGGTATTGGCCTTGGGATCGTCCAGCGCGGCCACCAGAACCCGCGCCCCTTCGATGCCGGCCGCGTGCAGCAGTTCCGGCCGGGTCGGATCCCCGAAGAAACCCTTGACCCCAAAGCGGCGCATCAGCTGGATCGTTTTCATGTCATGATCCAGAACCACGGTGCGGTTCCCGGTCGACCGCACCAGCCGGTTGACGATCTGGCCAAACCGCCCGATGCCCGCGATGATGACGGGACCTTCTTCGTCAATCTGGTCGGGCTCTTGCGGCGCGCCGTCTTCTTCGAACCGCTTGCGCAGGAAATCGAAGACCAGAAAGAGCAGGGGGGTGATCAGCATGGTCAGTGCGATCACGAGCAAGAGCTGATCCCCCAGCGCCTGGTCAAAGACGCTCTGCTGGCGGCCGAAGGAGATCAGGACAAAACCGAATTCCCCGGCCTGTGCCAGCCCGAGGGTGAACAGCCACAGACCTCGCTTTCGCAGGCCAAAGGCGCGTCCGAGGACGTAAAGAACAAGGCCTTTCAGCAGGATCACGAGAATCGCAAGGCCCATGATGTCCAGCGGCGCCTCCATGAACCCGTCGACGTCGATACCGGCGCCCACGGTGATGAAGAACAGGCCCAGCAACAGACCCTTGAAAGGTTCGATATCGGATTCAAGCTCATGCCGGAATTCCGAGTTGGCCAGCACCACACCGGCCAGAAAGGTCCCGAGCGCCGGCGAAAGGCCGATCAGGGTCATCAGAAAGGCGATGCCGATCACGATCAGCAGGGCGACGGCGGTGAACATCTCCGGCAGGCGGGCGGCGTGGATGTAGCGAAACAGGGGCCGTGCGCCGTAGACACCCGCGACTATGATCGCGGCGATGACGCCCAGCGTCACCAGCGCGGCACCCCAGCCCGGCAGCCCTTCGACCAGCGACATGCTGGCGTGGTGGGCGTCATCGGAGTGGTCGGTCAGGAAACGGCTGGGGCTGACAAATGCGCTGATCGCCAGCAGCGGAAAGATCACCAGCATCGGGATCACCGCGATGTCCTGCGTCAACAGCACGGAAAAGGCAGAGCGCCCGCCGTTCGTCTGCATCAGTTTCTTTTCGTTCAGGGTCTGCAGCACGATCGCGGTCGAGGACAGTGCCAGCGCCAGACCGACGGCCAGCGCCGTCTGCCAGGCAAGGCCCAGCATCTGCGCCGTGACCATGATCAGCCCGGTGGTCAGCGCTATCTGCAACCCGCCCAGACCGATCAGCCGGTGTCGCATGTCCCACAGCGCGCGCGGTTCAAGCTCCAGCCCGATCAGGAACAGCATCATGACGACGCCGAATTCGGCAAAGTGCTGCAGGTCGGTGGTATTGGCCACGAGGCCGAGGCCGGGTCCGATGATCAGGCCGGCCATGAGATAGCCCAGCACCGAGCCAAGCCCGAGACGGGCCGCCAGCGGCACCGCGACGACGGCGGCCAGAAGCAGGACAGAACTTTGAAAGAGAAACGAATCCACCGCGGCCCCATGGGTTTTGACGGCTACATATTGCGCGTGCGCTCGCCCCGGTGGCAACAGGTGACATGATGTGCCGGGCGGCGTGGTCCACGAAATTCCGCCCGCCGGGGGGATCGCGCCTATTCCGCAGGAAGCAGCGGCGGTTGCACGCGGGGCAGGCGCGGACGCAGGCGCGACCAGCGGGGGGCGCAGTGGTCCGGCAGCAGGTCGCGCAGGGCGTCAAGGGACAGATCCCCGCCCAGCACGGCCCGATACAGCGGAAAGACCCCTTGCCGCAGGTAGGGCGACCAGTGACAGATCAGCCGTTCGGGCGCGGCAACGGGATAACCCGCGCGGCGCAGCGCCGTCAGGCTGGCCGGATCGTCGATCTGCAGCGTGACGAGGCGCGCGTGGTTGAGGCCTCCGTGCCCCAACATGCGATCGCCGCGTTCGGGTGGGGCGATCAGCCGTTCCAGCAGGAAATCGAAAAGGTCGTTTTCGCGGGTGGTGACGTTGAGCATCTCGCAGTGGGAGTTGTCCAGCGCCGCACGGGCGCTTGCGCCATACTCGGCGGCGGCCAGCAGGATGGCGCGGCGAACCGCCTCTGGCGCGCTGTTGCGGATGGCGGTCAGGGCAACGCGGGCCCCCAGCGAATGGGCGACGATGCTGATGGGGCGGGTGGGGGCCGCAGCGCGGATCTGCGCGATCAGGTCGGCAAGGGCGTGGCCTGCCTCTTTTGCCCGCTTGTGGGCCGCCCAGATCGAGCCACGGGCGGACCAGCCGAATGAAATGCCCAGCCCCTCTCCGCAGCCCGATCCAAGGCCAAGTTGACCGGGCCAGCTGATAATCTTCCAGTCGTCCTGCCGGGGTTTGTGTGACAGGAGCGACCCATGAGGGCAATGAACCGGATGGCCGGGCAGGTATTTGTAGCCGTGCACCATGATGGTGACAGGGCCGCCTTCCTGTCGGAGAGCGTTCCGCAGAACCGGGGCCAGAGCGCGGCCTGTTCCGTGCACCTGCGCCTGATCTTTGTTAACCGTGATGCGTAGCAATGGCATAGCAGCGTTCCACTACATCTTGTGTGTGGGCCTAAGCCAAGCCTGCGACGAATTCGTGAAGGTCCGGTTACAATGCGGTGACGCTCTTGCAATGTGTTCTTAACGGCTCTATGGCAAGCGCCGTGGCGATTTGTAACCGGATTGCGGGCCACGTCGGGCAGCGACTCGGCAAAATCCGCTAAAGAGGTCAGACGGAAGGCTCCTTTCGCTTGACCGCGATCGGGGCTTTTTTGTTGGGGAGAGACCCATGAACAGCAATGATTTTACGGCACGCGGCAAGGCCACGAACCTTGTGCACGGCGGCACCAAACGCAGCCATTGGGGCGAGGTGAGCGAGGCGATCTTTCTCACCCAGGGGTTCGTGTACGACACCGCCGAGGCGGCTGAGGCGCGCTTTCTCAAGGCGGGCGAGGATGAGTTCATCTATGCCCGTTACGGCAACCCGACCGTGGCAATGTTCGAAGAGCGCATGGCGCTGCTGGAGGGGGCCGAGGACGGCTTTGCCTGCGCGTCGGGCATGGCGGCGGTCAGCGGTGCGCTGACCTCGATGCTGAAGGCGGGGGATCACGTCGTGTCTGCGCGCGCGCTGTTCGGGTCCTGCCTTTACGTGCTTGAGGACGTGCTGACCCGTTTCGGGGTCGAGGTGACGTTTGTCGACGGCGAGGACCTGTCGCAGTGGGAGGCGGCGATCCGTCCGGACACCAAGGCGGTTTTCTTCGAATCCATGTCGAACCCCACGCTGCAACTCGTTGATATCGAAGGGGTTTCCAAGGTCGCGCACCGGCATGGCGCCACCGTGATCGTGGATAACGTGTTTTCCACGCCGATCTACTCCAAGGCCATCGTGCAAGGTGCTGATATTGTTGTTTATTCGACAACAAAGCACGTGGACGGGCAAGGCCGCTGCCTGGGCGGCATCATCCTTGGCACGCGCGAGCATATCCGCGGTGTTGTCGAGCCCTACATGAAGCATACCGGCGGTTCCATGAGCCCGTTCAACGCGTGGGTCATGCTGAAGGGGCTGGAGACGCTGAAGCTGCGGGTGAAGGCGCAGACCGAGGGTGCGATTGCCGTGGCAGAGGCGCTGGCCGATCACCCCAAACTTGCGCGGATGATCTACCCCGGACATGCCAGCCACCCGCATCACGCGCTGGCGCAACGCCAGTTGGGCGCGGGCGGAACGCTTGTCTCTTTCGAAGTCGAGGGCGGCAAGGAGGCGGCGTTCAGGTTCCTGAACGCGCTGCAGGTCATCATCATGTCCAACAATCTGGGGGATGCGAGAAGCATCGCGACGCATCCGGCCACAACGACGCATCAGCGTCTGAAACCGGAGCAGCGCGCCAGCCTTGGCATCGGCGAGGGCATGGTGCGACTGTCGGTCGGGATCGAGGACCCGGAGGATCTGGTGCGGGATCTGCTGACCGCGCTGGAGTCGGTCTGAGCATGTCGATGCCGTTGTGGTATGATCCGGTTAGGGATCTTCGGCGTATAATGCTTGAGTTGTAGGAAAAGATTGGAATCAAGCCGGGGCGTTCCTACGTGACTACAAGCAATGACGCGCGAGGGGGGAAACCCGCCATGAATATCCATACGCCTGAGATTGATCGCAAACCCAGCGTGGATGAGGTCCGTGAGGCGCTGGCGCTGCTGCGGCGCTGGACCTCCAAGGCGCAGGATGCGGAAATCGACGCCATCGAACCCGCTCTGGCGCGTCTTGCCCCGGATGCGAAGCCGGACAGCTACCCGATCCTTTCACGCGATTACCCCACGGATTTCACCGTCGATGAGGGGTACAAGGCGACGCTGCCGGATCTTCAGAACGGCCCGTCCTCGCTGATCCGGGGTGAAAACCGGATGATCCAGCATGTCGGCATCTCGAATTTTCGCCTGCCGATCCAGTACCATACACGCGACAACGGCGATCTGAGGCTGGAAACCTCTGTCACCGGGACGGTCAGCCTTAAGGCGGACAAGAAGGGCATCAACATGAGCCGCATCATGCGGTCCTTCTATGTCCATGCCGAAAAGACCTTCAGCTTTGAAGTGATCGAGGCGGCGCTGGACGACTACAAGTCCGACCTCGAAAGTTTTGACGCGCGGATCAACATGCGGTTTTCCTTTCCGATGAAAGTGGACAGCCTGCGCTCTGGGCTGTCGGGCTATCAGTATTACGACATCGCGCTGGAGCTGGTCGAGGCAGGCGGCGTGCGCCGCAAGGTCATGCACCTTGATTACGTCTATTCCTCGACCTGCCCCTGTTCGCTGGAACTGTCGGAACATGCCCGGCGTGAGCGCGGGCAGTTGGCGACGCCGCATTCGCAGCGCTCTGTCGCGCGGATTTCCGTCGAATTGACTGAGGGCAAGTGCCTGTGGTTCGAGGATCTGGTCGACATGTGCCGAAGTGCCGTGCCGACCGAAACGCAAGTCATGGTCAAGCGTGAGGATGAACAGGCCTTTGCCGAGCTGAACGCCGCCAATCCGATCTTTGTGGAGGATGCGGCGCGGCTGTTCGCCGAGCAGTTGCTGGCCGATCCGCGTGTCGGTGATTTCCGCGTGGTGGCCAGCCATCAGGAAAGCCTGCACAGCCACGACGCGGTGTCGGTCCTGACAGAAGGGGACCTCTTCGCCGCGGAAAGCCTTGACCCCAAGCTGTTCTCGACCCTGTTTCACGTCGGCTGATAACACAGGCGGAAGCCGGCGAAACTTTGCCCGATAATTGGGCGACGTGATCCGGCTGCCGCCCCTGCGCGCCGCGTTCATGGCTTGGTCACCCATTTTGTGAGAGGCTGTGCGCAGGGAGGAAACCGACCAGAGCAGGAAAGGTTTCCGGAAATGACACGAGACAACGTGAAGATCGGGATGGGGCACACCTCCCTCAAGCGCAAGATCGATATCTACCTGACCGAAGTGGGATTCGGGGTGAACCCGGCCACGCTGAAACGGTCCCGGATGAGGCAGATCATCGCCCTCGAATCGGCCAGTGACGCGGAACTTGCCGGGATCGGCATCGACCGGGACCAGATTCTCCCCTTTGTTTTTCGGGATCTTCTGGCGGCCTGACGCCGGATAAGACCCCGTTTCGCCATCTCCATGCCGGCGGCTAATCCTTGGCCGCCGGCTTTTCGCGGGCGTCGCCGTCAGGGCGGAGGCCGGGACTGTATCCGCTAAGCGGCGTCGCGGCGTGCTTGACAGTGCCACGAAGCCGCGCCAACGCTCCTATCCATGTTCGATATCCGCCCTGTCGCTTATGTGATCGGATTGCTGGTGGCCTGTCTGGGCGGAACCATGCTTTTGCCGCTCATCATCGACCTCGCCGAAGGGCGGGGTGAATGGCCCGTATTCCTGGAATCGGCGGTCATCACCATCCTTGCGGGCGGTCTGACGGCGCTTTCCTGCTCCAACGCGGTGAAAGAGGGGCTGACCCTGCAGCAGACCTTTCTGCTGACCACGGGCGTCTGGGCCTGCCTGCCGATCTTCGGCGCCTTGCCTTTTATCTTTGGCGAGACCAACGCCAGCTACACGGATGCCTATTTCGAGGCCATGTCCGGACTGACCACAACCGGATCGACCGTGTTCACCGGGCTGGACGACCTGCCCAAGGGGCTGTTGCTGTGGCGCGGTCTGCTGCAATGGCTGGGCGGCGTGGGGATCATCGTGGTTGCCATGGTCTTTCTGCCGGAATTGCGCGTCGGCGGCATGCAGATCTTTCGGTCCGAGGCCTTTGACACCATGGGCAAGATCCTGCCCCGGGCGACACAGATTTCGTCCTCGATCTCTTCGATCTACATCAGCCTGACGCTGGCC
Source organism: Antarctobacter jejuensis (assembly GCF_052266595.1). Lineage (NCBI taxonomy): Bacteria > Pseudomonadati > Pseudomonadota > Alphaproteobacteria > Rhodobacterales > Roseobacteraceae > Antarctobacter > Antarctobacter jejuensis. The sequence goes on from NZ_JBQQXJ010000003.1 coordinate 370,311, forward strand.
TGTACGGTGGGCTATCTGCTGTGCGGCATGAACGCCTTTGACGCCACTGTGCACGCGATGACGACTGTCTCGACCGGTGGGTTCGCCAATTATGACGCCAGTTTCGGCACGTTTGCGGGACCGGCGGAATATGTCGCCTCTGTCTTCATGGTGCTGGCCGCGCTGCCGTTCGTGCGCTTTGTCCAGATGGTCGCGGGCCATCACACGGCGCTGTTCCGTGACAGCCAGGTGATCGCCTTTGTCAGCATCATCGGGATTCTTTCCGTGGTCACGGCCATCACGCTGCTTTCGATTTTCCCGCACCATCCGGAACAGGCGGTGCGCGAGGCGCTGTTCAACATCACCTCGATCATGACCGGCACCGGCTATTCCAGCGTCAACTACATGACATGGGGGCCGTTCCTGATTGCGATGTTCTTCTTCATCGGGCTGATCGGCGGCTGTGCCGGGTCGACCGCCTGTTCGGTCAAGATCTTCCGCTATCAGCTATTGATTGCCTCGGTCCGGGTTCAACTGCGCCGCATCCGCACCCCGCATGGCGTGTTCATCCCGCGCTATCAGGGGCGACCGGTGGGGAACGACGTCATGAGCTCTGTCATGAGTTTCTTCGTCTTTTTCGTCGTGTCCCTTGGCGTGTTGTCCGTGGCGCTCAGCCTGACCGGCCTTGATTTCATCACGTCCGTGTCCGGCGCGGCGACAGCCATTGCCAATATCGGCCCCGGTCTGGGCGATCAGATCGGGCCTGCGGGCCATTTCGGCGACCTGAGCGATACCGCGAAGTGGATCCTCAGCTTTGCCATGCTGGTCGGACGGTTGGAACTGATGGTTGTCTTTGCCCTGTTCACAATTCGCTTTTGGAGAAGCTGATGCAGAAACCGCTCGGCGCGCAGATATCGCATGCCCTCAAGGCACGCGGGGTCGATGTGATCTTTGGCATCCCTGGCGTCCATAACATCGAGATGTATCGTGGTATCGAGGAGGCGGGGATCACCCACGTTCTGACCCGTCACGAACAGGGCGCGGGCTTCATGGCGGATGGGTATGCGCGGGCGACCGGGCGCCCGGGCGTGTGTTACCTGATCACCGGGCCGGGGTTCGTGAATGCAATGACGGCGCTGGGGCAGGCCTATTCCGACAGCGTGCCGGTTCTGGCGCTGGCCTCCTGCCTTGATGAGACGGCGGCGCGGCGTGGGCAGTTGCACCAGATGCGCGATCAGCGCGCGGCGGGCGAAACCGTCTGCGCCTGGTCCGAGAGCGCCTCTGACCCTCGGGCTGTTTATACTCTTCTGGACCGGGCGCTGGGAGAGTTCCGGTCCGCGCGACCGCGGCCAAGGGCGCTGCATGTACCGATCGCGGCGCTGGGCGCGCGGGCAGAGCCGGCACCCCAGCCGCCGGCGCCCGTCGCACGGCCGAAAATGAGCCATGCCGAGATCTATCGCGTGATCGATGCCTTGTCCGAGGCGGAAAAGCCGCTGTTCGTCTTTGGCGGCGGGGCCGTTGGGGCGGCGGGCGATGTGCCCACGCTTTTGCGTCAGACGGGCGCGGCCAGCTTCACCACCTATGCCGGGCGGGGGATCGTGCCGCCGGATACGCCCTTGCACTACGGGTCCTTCCTTGCCCGGCCGGACAGCGCGGAAGTGGCGGCGGAGGCGGATCTGGTGGTGGCCTTGGGCACGGAATTGTCCGAAGTCGATCTCTGGCGGGACGAGTTAGGCCACAGGGGCAAGATGATCCGCGTCGATCTGGACCCGGAGGTGCTGGCCGGGCTGCGGGCAGGGGATGAGGGGTTTGTCGGCGATGTGGCAGCGCTGGTCCGGGCGATGATCATCGCGATCCCGGCCCGTAATGATGACCGTCCCGCCTGTTGGGACGCCGAGCGGGTGGCATCGACGCGGGCGCGTTGGCGGGCTGAGGTCATGGCGGAACGGCCAGGCATCGTCGAGGTGGCCGAGGCGCTGCGGGCGGTGATGCCCGAGGAGGCGATGATCTATTCGGACATGACTCAGTTTGCCTATGGGGCCAAGGAGGTCTGGGACATGCCGCGGGCGGGGCATTGGCATCATCCGTGCGGGTTCGGGACGCTGGGCTATGCGCTGCCGGCGGCGATTGGCGGGGCGGTGGCGCGGCCGGGGCTGCCGACCTGTGCGATCCTTGGCGATTATGGCCTGCAATATACTCTGCCGGAACTTGGGACAGCGGTGGAACTGGGCCTGCCCCTGCCGATCCTTGTCTGGGACAATGCCCAGCTGGGAGAGATCAGGGACGCGATGGTGGGCGCCCAGATCGCGCCCAATGCCGTGGTGGCCCGCAATCCGGATTTCCTGGCCCTCGCGCGGGCCTATGGGGCAGGGGCGGAGGAGCCTGCGGATCTGGAGGGGTTGCAGCAGGCGCTGATCCGGGCCTTTGCGGCGGATGGGCCGACCCTGATCCGGATGACCCCGGCGCTGGTCTGAGCGGGGCTGTCCACGCGTGGACAGCTTAGGGGGAATGCAGAATCAAGGGGTTACAGCGGCGTTTTAACCCTTTCTTAGGAATGGGCCCCTGCCGCTGGGGCCTATGGGGCGTTATCCATCACGACCGGGTTCGGCCGGATTGCTGGAGAACAGGGCGATCTTGTTGCCCTGTGGATCGCGCAGGTAGCCGACGAAAAAATGCGGCCCATAGGCCGCGCGAAACCCCGGCGGGCCTTCGTCACTGCCACCTGCGGCGAGCGCTGCGGCGTGCAACTGGCGGACCTCGCGTTGACTGCGCGCCTCGAAGGCGACCATGCAGCCGTTCCCGGCCGAGGCGGGGCGTCCATCGAAAGTCGGTTTGACGTAGAAATCCGGCAGCACGGGAGACTGGCCCGGCGGTACGGGCAGCGCATAGCTCAATCCCTCTGGACCTTCTTTCAGGCCGTAGCCAAGGGCGGGCAGGAAGGCCGAGTAAAACCGTTTTGCGCCGGCAATGTCGTCAGCGCCGACCGTGACATAGGCAATCATGCGGTGCCCTGCTTTCCGGGAGTTTGGGTCGTCTATCGAGAGCAGACTGTAGGCCAACAAGGCAATCGGCTCAATATTGGCGCCTTGGAGCGGATCAAGGGGCCGATATTGAGCGTGCAGTGTTTGGAGTTTCCCATGAGCGGCGAACGTGTGCGGGACGCAGCGTCCGCCAGTTTTCGGATGGCGAAGGTCTGACTTGTTGGTGAGTGGTTCCGGGGCTAGCCGAAAATACTATCGAGATTTTCGATAATGCTGATCAGGAGGGCCACGCCGCATAGCAAGAGTGCCACCCAGAACACATACTGCAGGGCGAATGCTGACACGCCGATCGCAACGGCCAGATATGAAAGCTGATATGCTTCATTGCGGTACAGTCCTATGCCGCCTAGCAAGATCCCGACACCCGCCACGCAGAGCGCGGCAATCGTGATGAATTGGCCGTAGTCCCGGGGCTGCGGAGTGGGGTCCGGGGCGGGCTTTCCTGCCCATGCACGGGCGACTGACTGCTTTATGTCTGCTGCAATCTCGCCGATGACAGAACCGACACTGCTGCCCTGCGGTTCAAAAACCGCCGAAAGCTGGATGAGGATTACCACAAGGCTTGCAATAGCCAACATGGCCCCAACCAAGCCAAATTTCGCGGGTCGCTCTTCGATTGCGTCTTCCATCACGTCACTCATTCGCCGTTCCAGTGAGTTTGATAAAAAACAGGTTTGGCAAAATTTAGGCATCTGCCGCCAGAGCGTGCCGTCAGACGTCTGCCGCTGTCGCCCTTGGGGCGGGTGACGAAGGCGGGGGTGTTCCTGCAGTTCTCCGGCGGGCGGGCGGGCAGGGCCGGAGGGGCTGGTGCTGATTTCGGCGGGTGGGGGCGTCGTCTGCCAGACCGGCATGGGGCTTGTCCGGGTGCATGACGCGGGAAAAGCGTTGATTTGTTGCCGCATTTGCCCCACAGGGACGGGTCGGTTCTGGATGCAACGGGTGCATGTAGATCATGTCTTGACGCCAAGCCACTGAAGGGAATGCGATCGGCATTCCCTGCCCATGGCCATCGAAGGGACGGCCAAATGGGAGTGGCACCATGAAGAACACCATGAACACAGGCGACGCGGAAACGGTGGCCATCGACCCCTTTCCGGTCAGGCTTGTCAAACGGACCGTGCTGGTTCTGCTGGGGCCCATTTACTTCGGTTTCATTGCATTGGTGCCGTTGCTCTGTGCGAAGCGGAAAGGGTTTGGTGGCTGGTATTGGCGGCTTGTAAAGCGGGCATGCTCACGGCTTTTGCGGTTGTTGAGCATTCGGGCGGATATGACCGAGGCCGACAAACAGGCACTGCGCACTGATACCGGCAGCATCATCGTGATCAACCACCGCAGTCATCTCGACGGGTTCACCTTGATGGACACTGTGCCGGACCAGAAATGGTTCACCTTCGCCGCCAAGAAAGAGCTGTTCGATACGCCATTGCTGCGCACCGGATTCATCGGAGCGGGGCTGGTGGAGATCGACCGAGAAAGCGGCAAACGCGCCATGGAAACGCTCCGCGAGGCCGTGGGGCAGATGGCGGCGCGGCGGTCGGTGGTCCTGTTTCCGGAAGGGACGCGCGCGCGGACCAGCTCTCTTGGCGCGTTCAAGGCCGGGGCGGTCCTGACGGCGCGCGAGACGGGGCGAACCATTCGCCCGATCGTGATTCACGGGTCCGACCGGCTGCTTCCCCGGGGGCGGTTCGTGCCCAAGAGCGGGACCATCAGACTGGAAGTGCTGCCGCCCTTCGTGTGCGACCTGAGCGCGTCCGTAGATGACGATGTCGCCCGCCTGCGAGGCGTGATGGCCGAGGCCTTCGACAACGGGTGCGCAATGTCTGCCCGCTGAGGATGAGGAGGGCGCTTGGCCGACCTTTGTTGTCCTGTCTGTCTGCGCAGCGCGGCTTTCCCGATCTGCCTCCGGCGAGATTTCCATGGTTCCGAAGTGTATTTGGCGTCAGGATGGCGGTGACGAATGCTTCGGGAGAGAACGGTTATGCTTCAGTCACTTGGGCTTCTGTTGGGCTGCCAGTTGCTGGGAGAGATAACCGTTCGGGGCATTGGGCTTGCCATGCCCGGACCGGTTCTGGGTCTTGCCCTGCTTGTGCTGTTTCTTGGCGTAATGCCAACCCTTGCTGAAAGGCTCAGGCCGACCACCACGGTTATCTTGGCGAACTTGTCTTTCCTCTTCGTGCCTGCGGGGGTTGGTGTGATTGGCAACTTCGAGGTGCTGTCGGAAGACGGGATTGCGCTCTTGATTGTGCTGATCGTTTCGACGGTGCTTTCCATGCTGGCGGCGGTTGGAACGTTCATTGGAGTTCGGCACGCAACCGAACTTTTGGCGAAATGACTGACGTCGCAAGTCTCTGGAGCTATCTGGCGACCTCGCCGCTGATCTGGCTCACCACGACGATCCTTGCCTATCTTCTGGCGGATGGGATGGCGCGAAAGCTGGGCAATCCACCATGGGCCAATCCTGTGCTTCTGTCCGTCCTTCTGGTTGCGCCGGTGCTGTGGCTGACGCAGACGGATTACACGACCTATTTCGAGGGTGCCCAATTCATCCATTTCCTTCTCGGTCCCGCGACCGTGGCATTGGCTTTGCCGCTTTGGGATAATCGGGACACGATCCGGACCTCGGTCGTTCCGATCGGGCTGGCATTGCTGGCGGGGTCGATCGTCGCGGCAGGCTCGGCCATCTTGCTGGCGCGTGCATTTGATCTGCCGATAGAGGTCCTGCTGTCGTTGGCGCCAAAGTCCACCACCGCGCCCGTGGCCCTTGGCATTTCCGAGGCCATCGGAGGGATTCCGGCGCTGACAGCAGTTTTGGTCATTTTGACGGGTATCATCGGGGCTGTGACGGTGACACCCTTGATGAACCTGCTGCGGATCGCCGATTGGCGGGCGCGCGGTTTTGCCGTCGGTGTCGCCGCGCATGGCATTGGGACGGCCCGCGCATTTCAGGTAAACCCCGTGGCAGGGGCCTATGCGGGCATCGCCATGGCCCTGAACGCTTTGCTGACAAGCCTGATCGTCCCGGTCCTGGTGCGCTGGCTCATCTGAGGGGGCCGTTTGAATTCGGGGGAACGTGGTTCGGCTTTGCAGGGCGCAGGCCGGTTCCGGGCCTTGTCTTGCCGCAGCGATGCGGTGGATGGTTTGCGTCGCAGCCAAAGTCCGGTTCCGCGCCGCGCAAAACCGTTTGTCCGGAATTCCTGATCAAAGAGGTCACTTGCGAACTGTCTTTGCGCCGTGGCGCAAGACTGCAGATCATGCATGCGCCGCGGAGAAACGGCATTGCCCCATGCCGGTAAGGGCCGGCCGCGGGGCAATGTGTGTTCGTTCAATTCTTGTCAGGTCGCGGCGCGGCGGCGTCCAAATCCTGCCAGTCCGGCCAGGCCGCCGAGCAAGAGCAACGCCGACGCAGGCAGGGGAATCGGCGAAGGTGGTGTCTTGCCGCCAGTGAAAGACAGATCGTCCAGCGCGAAGTCGTTGCCGCCAAAGGCCGTGGTCTGCTGCAACAGGCTTAACGTGGCGCTGGTCGCGGAGCCCGAAGACCAGTTGAAACTGAAAGAGTCCCAGACTGCCGTCGCCGCAGGTGCGGTGACATTGCCCAGAATGGTTCCGTTGACAGCGAATGAAACCGCGCTCTGACCCGAAAAGAGGTCCGCGATCCAGCCTGAGAAGGTATAGCTGCTGGAGGCGGTGACGCTGACAGTCTCTGACCAGACCAGATCCCCTGCAGTGGTCGAACCGTTAATGATCATCATGTTGCCCGCGCCGCTGGTGTGATCCCCTAGCGCAACGAAACCTCCATTGAAGGCCTGCGGATTGGTGCCCACGGTGTATTCGGCGGGGTTGAAATTACCGCCTGGGATGTAAGTGAACCCTGATGTGAAACCAGTGTTTCCTGCCTCGAAATCACCGTTCGACAACAGTGTGGCACCAGAGGCCGAAGTGGCCAATGCCAATGCTAACGCGGTCGTTACAAAAAGCTTTTGAGTCATTCTCTTCCCCTGCAAGCAAAAATTTCATCCGGCGGACCGGACCAACCGTTACAGATTGCACCGCAGCCAAAATTCCAATCAAACCGTTCTTGTGGCTCCTTTCAGGATGAAAGGGGCCACGCATATGCCTGTGTCCGGTGGTAACGATCAGAACCGGATTAACCCTTTTGCGACAGGGGGGTTGTCTGTTTCCGATGTGTCAACAAATACCGATTTTTCCGAAATGAAAAAAGCTGATCAAGTGCCGACACCCCAAATCTGGCCGACATCGTCCAAAGGCTTGCCTCCATCGACATAGCTGCGAATCAGCCGATCCATCGCGGCACGCGATACCTTTTTGTGCGCGTCAGAGACGCCGAGCGAGGCGACCATCTTCCAGTGGCCATACATCAAGCAGACGAAGATGTAGGCCAGTTCCTCGGTCGCGCGTGCGGGCATCTCGGGATGGGCCGTGTTGATCTCGTGGGAGATCACCTGCCCCAGCAGCTTGTACTGCCCACGAAGGTTTTCGCGTACAGCGCCCGAGGAGGCGCTGAGCGACATCATGGCGTCATAGACCCGATCGTCACGCGGCTTGGGCGTGCCGTCCAGAAGGTCAAAGTAGAAATCCAGAAACATTTCAAGCCGCCCTGGCCCTTCCAGCCGGGCGGCATTGGTCACCAGCAACTGCCGATACACTGCTGCCAACCGGTCGCAGACTGCGACCATCAGGTCATCGGCGTCCGGGTAGTGATAGCGAACCAATTGCCGCGACAGACCGGTTTCCGCAGCGATCAAGTCGTAGGAAATCGGAGGCAATCCATGCTTCTGCAACGCCAGCAATGTGCTGTCCAAGATCCTGTTTGTGGTATCGTTACTTTTGGGGCCGTTCATGAAAAATCACATTCGTAGATCCGAGTGGCATGCGCGATTGTTTCGCGAACTCGCGCCTTGTTTCAAAAGCTGCTTGTCAAAAACAACTTATCAACAGGCGGCGAGTCAAGCGCCGTCTCGGACCTTGGCCCCTCTGTCCGGGCGATCAGGACGTGTTCTTGAGGTGCTCCATTGCCGCCTGTGCGCCGCCCGGGGTGTGGGGGATGCCGGCTTTGGCCAGTCCCATTTCGACGCCGGAGAGGGTGGCCATCAGCATCAGGTCGTTGAAATCGCCGAGGTGACCGATCCGGAACACCTTGTCCGCGACCTTTGACAGGCCATTGCCGAGGGAAATGTCGTAATGTTTCAGCGTCGTGGCGCGGAAGGCGTCCGCCGAATGGTCTTTGGGCACCATGACGGCAGTCAGGACGCCGGATTCCTGCCCCTGCTTGGCGCAGAGAACCTCCAGCCCCCAGGCGCGGACGGCGGCGCGTGTGGCGGCCCCGTGGCGGGCGTGGCGGGCAAAGACATTGTCCAGCCCTTCCTCATGCAGCATGTCGATGGCTTCGTTCAGCCCGTAGAGCAGGTTGGTGCCCGGCGTGTAAGGAAAATACCCGCTCTGGTTCGGGCCGACCATGTCGTGCCAGTCCCAGTAACTGCGCGGCATGGTGACGGTTTTCGCATGTTCCAGCGCGCGCGCGCTGACGGCGTTGAAGCTGAGACCGGGGGGCAGCATCAGCCCCTTTTGCGAGCCGGAAACACAGACATCCACGCCCCAGTCGTCAAACCGGAAATCGATCGAGGCAAGCCCGGAGATCGAGTCGACCATGAGCAGGGCAGGGTGGCCCGCCGCATCGATCGCCTTGCGCACTTCGGCAATCGGCGACACGGATCCGGTCGAGGTCTCATTGTGCACCACGCAGACGGCCTTGATCTCATGCTGTGTGTCTGCGCGCAGTCGCGCCTCTATGCGGTCCGGTTCGGCCCCGCCGCGCCAGTCGCCTTCGAGGAACTCTGGCTGCAGCCCGATCTTGCGCGCCAGTTTGTGCCACATCGCCGCGAAATGCCCGGTTTCGAACATCAGCGCCTTGTCCCCGGATGACAGCGTGTTCACCAGCGCCGCTTCCCATGCGCCGGTGCCGGAAGACGGATAGATGAAGACATGCTGATCGGTCTGGAAGATCGTCTTCATGCCGCTGAGGGCCTTCAATCCGACCTCTGCGAAATCGGGGCCGCGGTGGTCGATGGTCTGTTGGCCGATGGACCGGAGGATGCGGTCGGGGACGGCGCTGGGCCCGGGGATTTGCAAGAAGTGTCTGCCTGCCTGACGCATGTGGTGCAGTCCTTTTCCGGGCGATCTGTTGTGGGTTGGATATCATGTTGTCAAAGCGGCCCTATGAATACAAGGTTCGATCACCAAACCGCGTTCGGTGCCCGTCCGGAGGTGGAGGGCGCTGGCAGGGGGGCGAAGGACGATGCGTGAAAATACCCGTCTTTTCAACAGGCTGAAGGCCGCGGTTTCCGGCGAGGTCATGGCTGACCCTGCCTCTTGCGGGCGCTATGCCACCGATGCCTCCATCTACCAGATGATGCCCGAGGCGGTGGTTGTTCCGCGCTCGGTGCAGGATGTCGAAGCGGCCATGAGCGTGGCGCGCGAAGAGGGCTGTCCGATCCTGCCGCGCGGCGGCGGGACCTCGCAGTGCGGGCAGACCGTGAACCGTGCCGTCGTGCTGGACAATGCGCGCCACCTGAACCGGATTCTGGAGATCGATGCGGAGGGTTTGACGGCGCGGGTGGAGCCGGGTCTTGTGCTTGACGAATTGAACCGGGCCTTGAAACCGCACGGGCTGTGGTTCCCGGTGGATCCTTCTACCGCGTCGCGGTGCACGCTGGGCGGTATGGCGGCCAACAACTCCTCGGGGGGTAAGTCGCTGCGCTACGGGATCATGCGCGACAATGTCCGGGCCATTTCCGCCATTCTGCCCGACGGCAGCAAGGCGCGCTTTGACGGCGCCGATCCCGGGCCGGGGGCCTATGCGGATCTTGTGGCGGATATGCGGGCCTTGGGTCGGCGCGAGGCGGAGGAGATCGCAGCGCGGTTTCCCAAGGTGCTGCGCCGGGTGGGTGGTTACAACATCGACGCCCTGACCGGCGAGGATGCGAATATGGCGCATCTGCTTGTCGGGTCCGAAGGGACGCTGGCCTATTTCACCGAATTGGAGCTGAGCCTTGCGCATCTGCCCGGCGAAAAGGTCACGGGCGTCTGCCATTTCCCGAACTTCTACGCCGCGATGGAGGCCGCGCAGCATCTGGTGACGCTGAACCCGCAGGCGGTTGAACTGGTCGATGATACGATGATCGCGCTGGGGCGTGACATCCCGCTGTTCCGCAAGACGATCGATGCCTTTGTCCGGGGCGAACCGGCGGCATTGCTGCTGGTCGAATTCGCAGAGGGCAGCGCCGGGGCCAATGCAGCCAAGCTGTCGGACCTGTCGCAGATGATCGGGGATCTGGGGTTTGCCTTTGACGGGGCGGGGGACCGGTGGGGCGGGGTTGTGCCCGTCACGGACAATGCCTTGCAGGGCGCCATTGCCGAGTATCGCAAGGCCGGACTGAATATCATGATGTCGATGAAGGAGGCGGGCAAGCCGATCTCTTTCGTCGAGGATTGCGCCGTCGCACTGCCCGATCTGGCCGAATATACCCAAGGTCTGACCGATATCTTTGCGGGGCACGGGACCAAGGGGACATGGTATGCCCATGCCTCTGTCGGGTGTCTGCATGTCCGTCCGGTGCTGAACATGCGGCAGGACAAGGACGTCAGGACCATGCGGGCCATCGCGGAAGAGGCCTTTGATCTGGTCAGGCGCTACAAGGGATCGCATTCCGGCGAACATGGCGACGGGATCGTGCGGTCGGAATTTCATGAAAAGATGTTCGGCCCGCGCATCGTGCGCTCCTTTGAAGAGGTCAAGGCCCGCTTTGATAAAAAGGGCCTGATGAACCCCGGAAAGATCGTTCATGCGCCCGCCATGGATGATCGCCGGTTGTTTCGGTACGGCCCGGACTACACGGTGCCAGACTTCGAGACCGCGTTGGATTGGTCCGCCTGGCCCGGGGCCGGTGGCGGCTTTCAGGGCGCGGTGGAGATGTGCAACAACAACGGCGCCTGTCGAAAGCTGAAGGGCGGCGTGATGTGTCCGTCCTTTCGCGCCATGCGCAATGAGCGTGATGTGACGCGCGGGCGGGCCAATACCCTGCGCCTCGCCATCAGCGGGCAGATCCCGGGCGGTCTGACCTCTGACGCGATGGCGGAGACGATGAAGCACTGCGTTTCCTGCAAGGCCTGCCGCCGCGAATGCCCCACGGGCGTCGACATGGCGCGCATGAAGATCGAAGTGCTGGCGGCCCGGCGTCGGGACACTGGCCTGACATTTGCCGACAAACTGATCGGCTATCTGCCGCGCTACGCCCCGACGGCGGCCAAGGTGCCGTGGCTGATGAACCTGCGCAACCGGGTCGGTCCGGCGCGGAAACTGACCGAAGGGGTGACAGGGATTTCCCATCGCCGCGACCTGCCGCAGTGGTCGGCGAAGCCGTTTCGCGATGATGAGGCGCAGGATAGCGATCCGCAGGTGCTGCTTTTTGCCGATGTTTTCAACCGCTACTTTGAACCCGACAACCTGCGCGCGGCCATCCGGGTCCTGCGCGCTGCGGGGCTGCGCGTGGGGGTTGCAGGGGATGGCACGGGCCGCGCGCTGGACTGTGGGCGGACGCTGTTGGCGGTGGGTTGCGTGGACGAGGCCCGTATTGAGGCGCGGCGCGTGATCGAGGCCACGAAAGGGGCCGTCGCCAAGGGCGTTCGCGTCGTCGGGCTGGAGCCGTCGTCGATCCTGACGTTCCGGGATGAGTTTCTGGCACTCTGTCCCGGACCGGAGGCAGAGGCCCTGTCCAAGGCGGCGCTCACCTTCGAAGAGTTTCTGGCCCCCTTGCCCGATCTGCCGCTGAAGCCGGTTTCGCGGCCGATCCATGTGCACGGCCATTGTCATCAGAAGGCCCATGACGCGGTGACGCCGATGCTTGATCTGCTGAGGCGGATACCGGGGGCGGAGGTCACGCTGATCGACAGCGGTTGTTGCGGAATGGCGGGCGCGTTCGGGTATGCGCCCGATACGATTGATGTCTCTTTGAAGATGGCCAATCTGGATCTGTTTCCGGCCTTGGAGGCCGCGCCGGATCAGGCGATCATCGTGGCGGACGGCACGTCCTGCCGTCACCAGATCGCGGAGGGGACGGCCCGACGCGCGATCCATGTGGCGCGGCTGCTGGATGAGTTGATCGGGTGAGGGGGCGACCGGCTGGCGGTGTGCCGGCCGGCGCTGTGGTCAGCCTGCTGCCTCATTCGGGAACGGCGGTTCCAGCCCGCAATCGGCAGCCAGTGCATTCAGATCCCGCCGCAGGGCCGGATTGAGGGGCAGGCCGGTCTGGCGGCGCGCCTCGGCGAAGGCGGTCTTGCCCTCGCCGGGCAGGCGCACCGGGTCATGGCCCGGCAGCGGTTCGGAAGCGCGCATTTCGTCGAAGATGCGGGCAGCCTGTTCAGCAAAACCGTCACCGATACCGAAAGCCTCGGGATTCAGCGCCATGACGAACTGCCCGGTGTTGGTTTCGGATGTGGTGTCCTTGGTAAAATCGACCACGTCCGAGCCAAAGGCCGCGCCGTTCAGGACGCCGGCCATCAGGCCGATGGCCACGGAGAGGCCGAACCCCTTCGGGCCGCCGATGGGCAGGAGAAACCCTTCGGACTTGCGGGCCGGATCGGTGAGCGGCTTGCCGTCACGCCCGACCATCCAGCCTTCGGGCATGGGCTGACCCTGTTGCAGTAGCGTCTTGATCTTGCCCATGGCGGCGACGGTGGTTGCCATGTCGAATACGAAGGGATCGGCCCCGCTGACCGGGGCGGAAAAGGCGATGGGGTTGGTGCCAATGAGAAGGTCCGATCCGCCATAGGGCGGGACGTGATTGGCGCTGCCGACCGCCGCCGCCATGCCCAGCAGCCCGGCCTCTGCCTGCGGGCGGACATAGAGGGCAAGGGGGCCCGCGTGGTTGCCCCGCCGTACGCCGACCCAGCCGATCCCCACCGTGCGCGCCTTTTCGATGGCCAGATCCCGGGCGGCGGCCATGGCCAGATGGCCAAGTCCGTTGTCGCCGTCGATCACGGCGGTGGCTACGGTTTCATGGGCCACGCTTACCGAAGGTGTGGGGTTGCATCCGCCGCCCGCCAGCCGGGCGAGGTACTGCCGCAGGCGAAAGACACCATGCGTGCCGTAGCCGTAGACATCGGCCTCGACCATCAGGGCGGCGACCTTGTCTGCGTCGCCCGCCCTTACCCCTTTTGCGCGCAGAGCGTCAGACACGAACTGGCGCAGGTCGGCGGTGGAGATCAGGGTGCCGTCAGCCATCGTATGCGCCCACGCTCTCCTTTTGCCAGAACACGACCTTGCGCTGTGTCCACTGGACCGCGAGGTAGAGGGCAAGCCCCACGAGGCTGAGATAGAGGATCAGAGAGAAGACGCGCGGCGTGTTGAGCTGAGAGGCCGCGACCCGGATCAGCTCTCCGAAGCCCTTGCCGCCGCCAAGGAATTCGCCGGTGATCGCCCCGGCCATGACGCCGACCGCGCCGATCTTGAGCCCGGTGAAGATCTGCGGCAATCCGGTGGGCAGTTTCATCTTGATCAGCGTCTGCATCCGGCTGGCGCCCATCGTCTTGAACAACATGCGCGCGTTTTCATCCGCCGCGTGCAGCCCCGCCGCAGTTCCCACCACGATGGGGAAGGTCGCGATAAAGGCCGCAAGGGCCACTTTGGAATCGATGTCGAACCCCAGCCAGGCCACGAAGAGGGGCGCAAAGGCGACCTTTGGCATGGTGTCGATGGCGACGAGATAGGGCATCACGGCCTTTTCGCCGAAAGCGGTCTCTCCCACGAGCACGCCAAGCGAGAAACCAATCGCGATGGCCAGCGCGAAGCCGTAGAACACCTCTTTGATGGTGATCCAGAGAGCCGCAAGCATGTAGCCGCCGGACAGGAGGTTCTTGCCGACGAAGATCATGTCCTCAAGCGTTTCCCAAGGGGTCGGCAGGATGATCGGCGAGACGAGCTCCAGCCGGGTGACAATGTCCCAGGTGCCGATGAAGACGACGAAGACAAAGGTCATCGCGATCCAGCGCGGGATGGAATCGATGAAGGCGACTTCCTGCACCCAGACGGTGTCCGGCCCGTCCGCGTTGTCCGTGGGATGATTGGTCTGCACCTCGGTCACATGTCCTCTCCCTTGTCCAGCATACCGCGGATGTGGTCCACGATTTCACCGAATTTCGGCGTCGTCATCATGTCGAGCGTGCGCGGCCGTGGCAGATCCACCTCCACGATCTCGGCGATGCGGCCGGGGCGCGGTTTCATCACGACGATCTGGTCGGACAAGATCACGGCCTCCTGGATGGAGTGGGTCACAAGGAAGGCCGTGGCGTTCTGTTCCCGACAAATCCGCTGAAGTTCCATGTTCATCATGTCGCGTGACAGCTCGTCGAGCGCGCTGAAAGGCTCGTCCAGCAGCAGAACAGCCGGTTCGGTGATCAGCATCCGGCAGATCGAGGCCCGTTGCGCCATGCCGCCCGACAGTTCGTTGGGGTAGACGTTCTCGAACCCGGTCAGGCCGACGATATCCAACAGTTCGTGGGCCTTTTCCTTGGCCTTTTTGGCGGCGGCCTTGCCGTCGCGGATTTCGATCGGAAGCACGATGTTTTCCACCGCCGTCTTCCAGGGGAACAGCGTCGCCTGTTGAAACATCATCCCGATATCGCGGCGCGGTCCGGTCACCGGCTGACCCTGCAGGATCACCCGTCCCTTGGTGGGCGGGATCAGGCCCGCCATGATCTTGAGCAGCGTCGACTTTCCGCATCCGCTGGACCCGATGACGGAGGTAAAGCTGCCCTTGTGCAGGGTCAGGCTGACATCCTCGAGGGCAACGACAAGGTTGCGGGCGTAGGTCTTGCTGACACGGGTCAATTCATAAACCGGCGCACCCGTGGGTGCGCCGGTAAATGTTTCTGGCACGGCTGAGTTCATCCGCCGACAGCCTCGCTGCCAAGGGCGGCGAACTCATTGGTCCAGGCGGCGCTCAGATCGTCCAGCGGGCCCGAGATTTCGCCACCGGCCACAAGCGCGTCCTGCCACTCGGCCCAGACTTCGGCAGGATACCAGCCGAGATGCGGGCTGCCTTCTGGCGGGATCGTCTTGGAGCGGACCGCGTCGAAGAGGGCCGACTGGAACTCCTTGTCCTCGCCTTCCTGCGGGTTGCCGTCCGCAAGGTGCTTGAGCACGGCGTCGCGGTTCGCGTCGTCCAGTGCAAAGGCGTGACCACGGGCGAAGGCGCGGCTCCAGCCTTCGACCAATCCGCGGTCATTGGCGATCGTGTCGGCCATCGTCGCGATGCCATTGCCGAAGAAGCGGCCGAATTCGGCGGGGGTGATATCACGCACCTTCATGCCGCGCTGGTTCAGGATGGCGGTATCCGCCGTCGAGGCCGAATAGGCGGAAATCTCGCCGTTCAGGAAAGCAGCGGTTGCGGGACCGCCGTCACCGACGGTGAGGAATTCATAGTCTTCGCCTTCCGTCATGCCGGCGCCGGTCAGCACGTTGCGGGCAAAGCCGACCTCGGCGCCATCCGCGGTCCCGGTGCCGATCACCTTGCCGCGCAGGTCCTCGACGCTCTGGTACTCAGAGTCTTCCTGTACCGCGATGCCGAAGTTGCTGCGCGCGGCCACGTTGTAGATGTGCACGGCGTTGACCCCACGTGAGCGGGCCGCGATCAGCGGACCGGGGCCGGGGCGTCCGAAATGCGCCTGACCGGCCGACAGGGCCTGCAGGACCGCACCAGAGCCGTTGATGGCCTCGACGGTGACGTTCAGCCCCTCTTCCTTGAAGTAGCCCTCGCCGATGGCGACAAAGACCGGGAACGAGTTGATCGCCGACGGGCTGGGCTGCACGAAGGTGATGTCGCGCATGCTTTGGGCGAACGCCTTTGTCCCCAGCAGGCTGACCGCCGGCACGGATGAAAGCAATGAGGCTGTAAATGCTCTTCTGTTGATCATGTTTTTCTCCTCCCGAGAATGTTTCGCCCCTTGGCCGCCTTGGACCGCGAACGAGGCTTTAGACAGCGCGCACCGTGTTCCGGAGCGTGCCGATTTCGGCTATTTCGCAAACCACCGTGTCGCCTTCTTTGAGGAACTTCGGCGGGTCCATCGCGTAGCCAACGCCCGAGGGCGTTCCGGTGGCAATGATGTCACCGGGTTCCAGGGTCAGACCTTCGGACAGGGACGCAATCAGCGTCGGTATGTCGAAGATCATGTCCCTGGTATTTCCGTCCTGACGCTGTTCGCCGTTGACCTTCAGGCCGATCGACAGCGCGTGTGGGTCGGAAATCGAGTCGGCGGTCACGATCCACGGGCCAAGCGGGCAGGAGCCGTCCATGCCCTTGCCCTTGAAGTATTGGCCGCCGTGGCGGCGTTGAACGTCGCGCGCCGAGATGTCGTTGAGAATAGTATAGCCGAAAATGTGATCATAGGCATCGGCCTTGGCAATGTTGCGACCGGGCTTGCCGATCACCACGGCCAGTTCGACCTCATAATCGATCGCCTCTGACACCGAGGGGAAGATCAGAATTTCGCCTTCCGGCGCGACGATGGCCGTTGGCGGTTTGGTAAAGTACACAGGGTGTTGGGTCACGCCGACGTTTTGTTTCTGCGCGCGGTCGCCCTCTGCGATATGTTCGGCATAATTGCGTCCGACGCAGAATGCGTTCTTGCGTGGCACGGGGATCGGCGCCATCAGCGGCGCGCCTTCGGCAAAGATCGCGTCATCGAGCTTGCCCGCCTTGGCATCGGCGACAAGTGCCTGCAGGGTGGACAGGGCTTTGGCACCGCCCTCTATGACGGATAGCATGGAGGCGCCTTGTAGGGCGGCGCTGTCCGGCCGGTTGGCGGCGGCCCGTGCAATATCCAACATGCGCCCGTCGTCAAGAATAACAACGCAGACCGCGTTTCCGGCAACGGAAATGGTTGCAAGTCGCACTAGGCTCTCCTCCCTCGTGTATATATTTCAGTGCTGTATGGGCCCCTCGCACTCAGGTGCTGCGTCATGACGCCTCTTCACTTGCAGTTTTGGCCTAGTTAGGGTCCCAATCAACCAACCAATCACCGAATTGGGCGGACCCATGACCGACAACACCGATCTCATCCAGCGACTGCGAGACCTGATCGATAACGCCGGGTACCGGCACAACGACCGGGTTCCGCCCGAACGTGAGCTGTGCGAACGGCTGGGCACGAACAGGAACCAGTTGCGCAAGGCCTTGGCTGAACTGGAGGCACAGGGCCGGATCTGGCGGCACGTGGGGCGAGGGACCTTTGTGGGATCGCGGCCCGTGCTCAATCTCAAGGACGTGACCTATCTGCGCGATCAGATCAGACCCGCGCAGGTGGTGGAGGTGCGGTTCACGATCGAGCCGGAACTGTGCCGGCTGGCCGCCTCGCAGGCGACCCGGGCGGATTGTGAGCAGATGAAGCTATGCTCGGACAAGTGCAAGACCGCCGAAGACTGGCGGAGCTACGAGGCCTGGGACAACAACCTGCACCACGCCATCGCGCGCGCAACGCGCAACCAGTTGTTCCAGTATTTCTTTGAAACGCTCAATTCGGTCCGGCGGTCCATCGTCTGGGGGCAACCGCGCGAGACGCGCAAACCGCCCGACGACTACTCCAGTTTCAAGGAGCACGACCTGATCGTGTCGGCGATCACCGCCGGTGACGGGGATCTTGCCGCGCATGCGATGTATGTGCATCTGAGATCGGTCTATTCGCGCGTCTTGCCCGAAAGCGTGACGGCCCGACGCTGACACCCGTCTGCAATTGAACCAATTCGGCAAATGGTTGTGGCGGGCCGGGCCGAATTGCTTGCATAACTTGACCAAAACACCGTGATTACACCCACGCTGTCCGCGCCCGGCTTTGCCGCGGCGGACAGGGGATGTATTGAAGCCGACAAGCCGAAATGGAACTTTGGCGCCAACTTGCTGAGGAGGAAAGCAATGCCCGAACATGTCATTCCCGCGCCACAGGCGCCCGTCATCCCGGTGAGCGGCGGCGGCGATTTCCCTGTCCGGCGGGTCTATTGCATCGGCCGCAACTTTGCCGCGCACGCCGTGGAGATGGGCCATGATCCGAACCGTGAGCCGCCGTTCTTTTTCCAGAAGAACCCGAACAATCTGGATCCGTCGGGCGAGTTTCCCTATCCGCCGCATTCCAAGGACGTCCACCACGAAGTGGAACTGCTGGTCGCCCTCAAATCCGGTGGCGTGAACATCCCGGTGGAAGAGGCGCTGAATCACGTCTGGGGCTATGGGGTGTCGCTGGACATGACGCGGCGCGATCTGCAGGGCGAGATGAAGAAGATGGGTCGCCCGTGGGAGATCGGCAAAGCCTTTGAACGGTCGGGTCCGGTTGGGCCGCTGCGGCCTGTGTCGGACGTGGGCCATCCCGATCAGGGGCGCATTGCTTTGGGCGTGAACGGCGAAACGCGGCAGGAGGGCGACCTGAACCAGATGATCTGGAAGGTTCCGGAAATGATTTCCTACCTGTCCGAGTATTTCGAGCTTCAGGCTGGCGACGTCATCATGGCGGGCACCCCCTCGGGCGTGAACGCGATTGAGCGGGGCGACGTCATGGAGGCCGAGATCGAAGGCGTAGGGACGCTGACGGTCAAGGTCGTCTGATTCTTTTGCTGCTGCGCATAGGTGCGCAGGGGGTGAAACAGAAAAGGCCGGGCAGGGTGCCCGGCCTTTTCGTTTCTGCTGCCGGTGTCAGCCGATTTCGGCCAGACGGGCCAGCGCCTCTTTCAGCTTGGCCTCTTCGCCTTCGCGCAGGCGGAGGTTTTCCTGCGCCTCTTCGACCACTTCCGGCGGGGCGGATTCGGCGAACTTGGGGTTGTTCAACCGGCCTTTAAGTCCGCCGATTTCCTTGCCCAGCTTGCCAAGGGTCTTTTCCAGACGGGCCTTTTCCTCGCCCACGTCGATGATATCGGCCAGCGGCAGGCCAAAGGTGGCGTTGCCCACGGGGACGGTGATGCAGCCCTTGGGGAAGTCGGCGACGCTCTCCAGCCCCTCGATCCGCGCCAGACGCTTGATCAGCACCTCATTGCGGTCCCACGCGGCCTGTTCATCGGCGGAGATGCCGGTGACCAGCATCGGGACGTAAAGCCCGGCAGGCACGTGCATCTGCGCGCGCGCCGAACGCACGCCTTCGATCAGGGCGATGACCCAGGACATTTCCGCGTCGGCGGCGGGGTCCACGAGGTCAGAGGCCGCGTAGGTCGGCCAGTCAGCGTGAACCAGAAGCTTGGAGCGGTCCCCCAGCGTGTCCCACAGTTCCTCTGTGATGAAGGGCATGATCGGGTGCAGCAGGATCAGGCACTGGTCCAGCACCCATGCCATTGTCTGGCGCGTCTCGGCCACGACTGCCGCATCCTGCGCGTCGAACAGCGGCTTGGCGAATTCCACGTACCAGTCGCAGACCTTGCCCCAAGTGAAGGCATAAAGCGCGTTTGCCGCATCGTTGAAGCGGTATTCCGACAGCGCCAGATCGACGGTTTCGCGCACGCGGGCGGTTTCTCCGATGATCCACTTGTTCACGGTTTGCGTCGCCTGCGGGGCGTCGGCACTGGTGGCGTGGCCCTCGAATACGCCGTTCATCTCGGCAAAGCGGCAGGCGTTCCAGAGTTTCGTGCCGAAGTTGCGGTAACCGGCGATGCGGTCGACCGAGAGTTTCAGCACGCCGCCGATGGAGGCCATCGAAGCATTGGTGAACCGCAGCGCGTCGGCGCCGTATTCGTCAACGATTTCAAGTGGGTCGATGACGTTTCCGGTGGTCTTGGACATCTTCTTGCCCTTCTCGTCGCGGACGAGCTGGTGCAGGTAGACGGTGTGGAAGGGGATCTGATCGACGACGGCCAGCTGCATCATGATCATCCGGGCAACCCAGAAGAAGAGGATGTCAAAGCCGGTGACAAGGACCGAGGTCGGGAAGTAGCGTTTCAGTTCCTCCGTGTCCTCGGGCCAGCCCAGCGTGCCGATCGGCCAGAGACCGGAGGAAAACCACGTGTCCAGCACGTCAGGGTCGCGGAACATGGGCAACTGCGCGGGGCTGTCGGCGGTGCGGATGCGGCCCTCTGTGCGCAGGTGCAGGTGTTCGCGGATATCCTCGAGCACCTCCGAGGCCTCCTGCGCGTTGTCCACGATGCGGAATTCGGTGCCGTCGACGGAAATGGCACGCGCCTTTTCCAGTGCCTCTTCCTCTGTCGCGGCGCAGATCGGATACCAGTCTTCTTCGCCCGGAATGTACCAGACGGGGATCTGGTGACCCCACCACAGTTGGCGCGAGATGCACCAGGGTTCGATGTTTTCGAGCCAGTGATAATAGGTCTTTTCGCCCGATTCCGGCATGATGGTGATGTCGCCGTTGCGGACGGCATCCAGCGCCGGGCCAACGACCTTTTCAGCGTCGACGAACCACTGGTCGGTCAGCATCGGTTCGATGACCACCTTCGACCGGTCGCCGAAGGGCTGCATGATCGGCTTGGCCTCGACCAGCGGAACCTGCGTCACGGGCGGTTCTTCCTCGCCCTTCTTCAGCTTGGGTTTGGGACCAAGGCGCGCATCGTCCGAGGTGGTCATGACGGCCAGACCTTCGGCGGTGATTTCGGCAACCACCTTTTCGCGCGCTTCGAAACGGTCCAGACCGCGCAGGTGATCGGGGACGAGGTTGATGCTGTCAGCCTCGGATTCGCTGAGGGTGCGGTGACCCTTGGCGACCTGCATGGCGGTTTTGGCGGCCTCGGCATAGGGCGCGCCGTCGTCGCGCATGTTTCCGGCCACGTCCATCAGGCGGTACATGGGAATGCCGCCGCGCTTGGCGACCTGGTAGTCGTTGAAGTCATGCGCGCCGGTGATCTTGACCGCGCCCGAGCCGAAGGTGGGATCGGGGTATTCGTCGGTGATGATCGGGATGAGGCGGCGGTGCTCTTTCGGGCCGACCGGGATTTCGCAGAGCTTGCCGACGATGGGGGCATAACGTTCGTCATCGGGATGCACCGCGACCGCGCCGTCGCCCAGCATGGTTTCCGGGCGGGTGGTGGCGATGGAAATATAGTCGCGCTCTTCGGAGAAGACGGTTTTGCCCTCTTCGTCCTTTTCCTCGTACATATAGGTGACGCCATCCGCGAGCGGGTACTTGAAGTGCCACATGTGGCCCGCGACCTCGACGTTCTCGACCTCGAGGTCGGAAATCGCGGTCTCGAAGTGCGGGTCCCAGTTCACGAGGCGCTTGCCGCGGTAGATCAGGCCCTTTTCGTACATATCGACAAAGACCTTGATGACCGCGTCGTGGAAGTTGGGGCTGTTTTCATGCCCCGTCTTCGGGTCACCCGGGGCGCCGGCCATGGTGAAGGCGTTGCGGTCCCAGTCGCAGGAACAGCCGAGGCGCTGGAGCTGGTTGACGATGGTGCCGCCGTACTGGCCCTTCCATTCCCAGACCTTGTCGAGGAATTCCTGCCGCGTCAGGTCGGTGCGGCGCAGGTTGCTTTCGGCTTTCAGCTTTTTCTCGACCTGAAGCTGGGTCGCGATGCCCGCGTGGTCCTGTCCGGGCTGCCAGAGCGTGTCGAAGCCGCGCATCCGGTGCCAGCGGATCAGGATGTCCTGCAGGGTGTTGTTGAAGGCATGGCCTACATGAAGCGCGCCGGTCACGTTCGGCGGCGGGATCATGATGGTGAAACTGTCGTCACGGCTTTTGTTTGCGCCAGCACGAAATGCGCCTTCGGACATCCATTTTTCGGTCAGGCGCGGTTCGGCCTCGGCGGCGTTGAAGCTCTTTTCCAGCGGCATCGGTTTTGTCCTCGTCCTTGTTGGCGGAGGGTCTACGCCAAGGGCGCGCCAAGGGGAAGGGGGACGGTGTGTGGGCTTGCCTTCGGCAAGACGCTCCTGCTGACGCAGATCGCCCCACCCACCATCCCTTGGGCGTGGCTCGGGGGCGGAGCCCGCGATGGGACGCCGGGCGGAATGAGGCGCTTTGATTGGCGGGGTGTGGCGGGTGACCTTTGCTGCGCAAAGACACCATCTCCACCCGTCGTCCGCGATGGGACGCGGGACAAGGGGGGCATCCAGATTTGTGAGGATGTGGGCGGTCACGTTTCTTGCAGAAACATGACCCTGCCCACCCGTCGTCCGCGATGGGACGCGGGACAAGGGGGGCATCCAGATTTGTGAGGATGTGGGCGGTCACGTTTCTTGCAGAAACATGCCCCTGCCCACCCGTCGCCCGCGCTGGGACGCGGGCGACGTGAAAAAAGCCCGCGGTGACGGGCACCGCGGGCTGAGTCTACGAGACCCCAGGGAGGAGGAGAGGGGCCCCGAACCGATTAGGTGTGCGGCGACACCAGGGAGGAGGAGAGGTGCCGCCGCTTATGCAAGACCCCAGGGAGGAGGAGAGGGGCCCGACATTCTGTTGGGGCGTTTGCCCCGGAAACTTGG